>JADJXL010000015.1:0-334737 GCA_016715885.1 Polyangiaceae bacterium | reverse complement strand
TGCGCGCGAGGATGCGATCGGCAAACCCTGCGTCGGCATGGAAGTCGGCGCCCGCTTTGCCCACGATGCTTGCAGCGCGTTCGGCTTCGTAACGCGTGTCTCGGCAAGCGTCGCAATCGGCGATGTGATCGGTCAGCTCGCGCGGCGCCGTGCCGTCGAGCACCTCGGTCATGCGTTCTTCGACTTCTCGGCAGAGTCGATCCTGGTTTGTCTCGGTCGTGCTCATCGCTTCATTCCTCGCCGATTTCCGCGCGCAAACGCGCAAGGGCGCGGCTTACGCGCTTACGCGCCGTCGCCTCGTCGATGCCACACGCCAAAGCCAGCTCGCGAAAGCCAAGCTCGGCGTCGTAACGAAGCACCACGGCCTCACGCTCGCTCGGCTTGAGCTTCGCGAGCGCTTCGCGTGCACGACGAGCGCGCTCTTTTTCGAGCGCCAAGTCGCCCGCGTCGGTACGCGACGCCGATGCGTCGTGCACGAGGTGCAGGCGTGCCTTCTGACGCGCCTGCGTCTCGGTGTACCGTCCACACAGTCGCCGCGCGATTCCGTACAGAAACGCGCGTACGCTGCCTTCGGCCCGGTACGTCGGAAACGCGTGATACGCAGCGACCAACGTTTCCTGCACGAGCTCTTCACTGTCGGCTTGTGAGCCGGTGAAGGCCATGCAGAGTCGTCCTATCGGCGCTGCATATGCTCGAGCGCACCGTGCGAGCGCTTCGCGGTAGTCTCCCGCCGCGATCAGCTCTTCGATGGCGCGTGCTTCGTCCGCGACCGACTTCTCCTCACTCAGCGTTTCTGCACGTGCCAATGCCGGGGCCATGATTGCCTCTTCGCGCGCCATGTTGCCGGGTGCTCCTCTTTTGTGACCAAGCCGGGAAGCGAATTTCGAACTCCTCCGTCCAACGAACGGCATCGCCCCCAAAGCTCGCCGCCTTGGAAGGGCGATCGCGATTTCGCACAGGCCGAGCGCGCCCAACGTCGGCGCGACCTTTGCAAGACCCCCTGTCACGCTACATCATCGAGCTAGCCAAGATCTCGGTCGACGAGCTTCGAGGAGCGCCCCATGACGAAAAACATCGACCCCGCCGCCGCTGCTTCTGCCTCTTACTCCGAATCGAACCCTGCACGCGGTCACACCCGAGGCGTGAATCATCGTCAACGGTTGTGGACGGCTGTCACCCTCGCCACGCTGTCCCTTGGCATCGCTGCTCCTGCTTTTGCGCAAGCCCCCGTCGCTCCTCCCCAGTTGCCTCCGCGAACGCAACCGCAGCCCGTGCGCCGCGCAATTCCGCCGCTTCCCGCAGCGCATACGGCTCCCATCGCGCCGCCACCCGCAGCGCTCCCTGCGCCTCGCCAAGCCGAGCCTCCTGCAGCTCCAGCAGCGCCCAAAGGTCCCTCCGTGGAAGAAAAGGCGCTTCGAGGCATCGTCGTCATCGAACGCGCCGGACAACCCATCGCGCTCGGTGCAGCGCTCGCTGGTGACGGTCGCGTCCTCACCGCGCTTTCTCCTCTTGGCTCCGGCAACGACATCGACGTTCGGTTTGCCGATGGCAAGGTTGTTCGTGCCAAACTCGGCCATCACGACCGCGTCTGGGACCTCGCCTTCCTCGTTCCTCAATCCGGCAGGTGGACCGAAGGACTCGTCGCATCGACGAAAGACCCCGTTCGGCAAGACGCAACGATTCGTTCGTTCTCGGCAGTTCGCGGCAAACTTGCACCCACGCAGATGGTCATTCGTGGCAGGCGCACCTTGCTCGGCGCCGATGACGCCACCTTGCCCAACGCATTCGAGCTCGGAGCTCGCGTTTCACCGCTCGACCTTGGAGCTCCCATCATCGACGAGGACGGGCGCGTCGTTGCGATGCTTGCTCGAGGCTGCATGCCGAACGAAGGTCGACCCTGCACACCCGTCGCGTTTGGCGTTCCAATCACCGCGGTTCGTTCGTTTTTGAAAAGCGTACCTGCGACGGCAGTTGCTCCTTCGGCATGGCTCGGCATTCAAGGCGTTGCCGAGATCGGCAGCGTCGCGAAAGGTGTTCGCATCGAGAGCGTCCAGCCGGATAGTCCTGCGGCCGAAGCGAAACTCTTGGCAGGTGACGCATCGGTCAGTGACATGATCGTCGCGGTCGATGGCGTGCCCGTGACGTCACCCGAAACGCTTGCCGAAGCCATTCGTACGCACGCGGTCGGCGAGAAAGTGCCGCTCTTGGTGTTTGGTCAAGGCAAATACCGTCAAGTCACCGTGCTTCTTCGACAAGCCCCCGATCCTCGCGCGACTCCCACGACCCCGCCTGTGCAAGCCGAACTGCCAACCCTTGGCGAACCGGCACCTGGCACACCGGGTCGCCCCAGGACCGACCTCATGGAACGCAGGCGATAACACGCATCTTGCGTGGAGCCGCTTTCAGTTGTTGGATCCCCGTTGACACACCGACGAACGATCCAGACGATGCAAGAACCGCTCATCAAGGAATTCGAGCGGCCCAAGTCCTCTACAATTGGTGAACCGTGGCTCAACAGCTTCGAATTGAGGTAGCCGGCGAAACGAACGTCGGCCGCAAGCGCAACCATAACGAGGACAACTTCGCGATCATGACGGAGTATGGCCTGTTCATCGTTGCCGATGGAATGGGTGGTCATGCTTCGGGCGAAGTCGCATCGAAGATGGCAGTCGACTCGATGCAGGAGTTCTTCGCGCAGACCCAAGACGATCCCGAGCGCACGTGGCCCTACAAGATGGACCGCTCGAAGGGCTACGAAGAAAATCGTCTGATCACGGGCATCAAGCTCGCCAATTTGCGCATCTACGAAACGGCGCAACGCGAATCGAAAAAACGCGGCATGGGCACGACGTTCGTCGGCATTTTCACGGCGAATGATGGCGTTTACATCGCGCACGTCGGCGACAGCCGCGTCTATCGCTACCGCGATTCGAAGCTCGAGTGCCTCACCGAAGACCACTCGCTGCTCAACGACTACATCAAGATGAAGCGCCTCACGCCCGAGGAAATCGCGAACTTCCCGCACAAGAACGTCATCGTTCGCGCGCTCGGCATGAAGGAGACCGTCAAGGTCGATACGCGCTTCGAAGTACCCGCCGTCAACGACACGTACGTGCTCTGCTCCGACGGTTTGTCTGGGCCGGTGAGTGACCCCGAGATCGCCGAAATCCTAGGGAAATATCCGGACATCACCACGGCCGCAGCGAAGCTCATCGAACGCGCCAACGAAAACGGCGGACCCGACAACGTCACGTGCGTCGTCGTTCGCTGGACACACTGACCGCTCAGTCAGTCGTCCACGTCGCGCGCCACGCGAAACGTTCGTTACGACGAACTGCTACGTCTCGAGAATCCGCGTGACGTGCTCACGACCGGGTCAAGTACAACACGACGCCGACGATCGCGAACCCGAGTAGCGCGGCCAATATCCCCCAAAACAGGAACGGAATGGGGCGCTTCTGCGGCAACTCCACAGCCGTTGGCTCGACGGCTGCGGGCATGCTCGGACCCGTTTGCTGACGCCATTGTCCAGAGTTTGGCGGAGCATTCCCCGGCCATCCCTGCTGCGGATACCCACCCACGCCTTGTGCTTGCGGAGGATTCGCATACCCAGGCTGTGCGGCGCTCGGATGCGCGTACGGAACCGGAGTGTTCGTCGGCGGCTGCGCCACACCGTAGGTGCCCGACCCCGATGCGCCCGCATAACCACCTGCAGGACCGCTCGTTATCGGCATCGCGATGGTGGCTGCTAGGTTTTCCCGTGGCGCGTAGGACGTCGCCGGCGGAGTCGTCGGCGCGGGGTTTGTCGCAGCCGGCGCAGTGGGCAAGAGACGCGCCCGCGGCATGGCTACCGTGGCGACGACGTCGTCCGTCGTGGCCTCGTTGTAGATCGGCGGACCCATCGGTCGCTGATCGTTGCGCGTCGAAATATCGACGGGCGGCGGAGGGCGCACGAGCGGCGCGGACGATGAAGATTGCGACCACACCGGCGGAGGTTGCGGTGCAGGCGCAGCGCTCGCTCGCATCGGATTCGACGTTCGCTGCATCAGCTCACGCCATGCAGCAAGTGCTTCGCCGGCCGATTGAAACCGCTCGTTCACGTCGCGCGCCAATCCTTTGGCCATGAACGCTTCGAGCCTTGGATCGACAGGTTCCTCGAGCGCTTCCGCGACCGTGCGTGGTGGCATCTTCGCCTTCTGCTCGACCATCACCAGCACGTTCTTCGCGATGTACGGAAGCTGCCCCGTGAGCGACTGATAGATCAACGTCGTGCATGCGTAGATGTCTGCTCGATGATCGACCGTCTTGGCCTTGCCGATCTGTTCGGGCGGCATGAACGAAAACGTGCCGAGGCTTTGCCCCATCTCGGTCAGCGTTTCGCCTTCCATGGTCTTGGGGAGCTTCGAGATGCCGAAGTCGAGGATCTTCACGCGTGTCGATCCATCGGGACGGCGTTCGAGAAACACGTTCGATGGTTTGAGGTCGCGATGAATGATGCCGACGCGATGTGCATCGGCCAAACCCATCCAAACCTGCTCGATGATCGCATGCAGCTCGTCGAACGGAATCGGCCCCGTTCGCTTCAAGCGATCGATGAGACTTTCCCCTTCGAGCAGCTCGAAGACGAGAACGATGCCGTAGTTGGGATCGTCGTCGACATCGAGCACTTGCGTAACGTAGTCGCTGTTGATCGACCCCGACGCGCGCGCTTCGCGACGGAAGCGTTCGACCGATGAAGCCTTCGTCTTGGCATCGGCATGAAGCAGCTTGATGGCTACGGGCCGACCGGTGCGGGTGTTTTCCGCAGCAAACACCTCGCCCATTCCGCCACGACCAAGCTGGCCGGTGATCCGGTAACGGTTTGCAACGATGGTGCCCGGCAGGATGTCCAACGCACGCGCCTCGAGCTTTGGATTATCCACCCATCGCGAAAGAGATGCTCAATTTCCGAGACCTGACGGTCATCGGATCGTCTGCGCGCAGACTACCGCGGCTCGGATGGCCGGAGAAGATGCGTCCAGTGTGATCATTCTTCGTCGGCGCGAAGCTTTGCGAGCACACCCAGATCTTCGAGTGTGGACGTGTCGCCCGTCGTCTCGCGCCCAGATGCGACGTCTTTCAGCAGACGACGCATGATCTTGCCGCTCCTCGTCTTCGGAAGTGCATCGGCAAAACGAATCTGATCGGGCCGCGCGAACTTTCCAATTTCTTGGCCCACGTGGTTGGCCAGCGTCGTTGCGAGCTCGGAGCCAGGCGTAAAGCCCGGGCGCAGCGAAACGAAGACCACGAGCGCTTGTCCTTTGAGTTCGTCCGGACGACCCACGGCGGCTGCTTCCGCAACGGCTGGATGCGACACGAGCGTGCTCTCGATTTCCGCCGTGCCGATGCGATGACCCGCAACGTTGAGCACGTCGTCGATACGCCCGACGACCCAGAAGTAGCCGTCTTCGTCGCAACGCGCGCCGTCGCCGGTGAAGTAACAACCGTCGATGTCGCTCCAGTACTGCTTGCGATAGCGATCGTCGTCGCCCCACACGGTGCGAAGCATCGAGGGCCAGGGATGTCGAAGCACGAGGAGCCCGCCTTCGTTCGCTTTCACTGGCACGCCGCTCTTCTGCACGACTTCGGCTTGAACACCGAAGAAGGGCAAACCCGTGGAACCTGGCTTCGAGAATGCCGCACCCGGCAGCGTGGTCATCATGATCGACCCCGTTTCCGTCTGCCACCACGTGTCCACGATGGGACAACGCTCCCCGCCGATGTGTTTGTAATACCAAACCCACGCTTCGGGATTGATTGGTTCTCCAACGGATCCGAGGAGCCTCAGCGATGACAAATCGCTCTTCTGCGGCCAGCTCTCGCCTTGCCGCATGAACGCACGAATCGCCGTTGGTGCGGTGTAGAGAATCGTCACGCGGTGGCGTTCGATGAGGCGCCAGAAGCGGCCCCAATCGGGGAAGTTCGGCGCACCCTCGTACATCAAGCACGTCGCGCCGTTCGAGAGCGGGCCGTACACGATGTAGCTGTGCCCCGTCACCCAACCGACGTCCGCCGTGCACCAATAGACGTCGTCGTCGCGCAGATCGAAGACGTACTTGCTCGTGACGTGCACGCCCGTGAGGTATCCGGCGGTCGTGTGCAAAACGCCCTTGGGTTTGCCCGTGGATCCCGACGTGTAGAGGATGAACAGCGGATGCTCGGCATCGACGATGGTCGCCTCGTGTGTCGCATGGCCGTTGGGATCGACGATGTCGTGCCACCACACGTCGCGTCCTTCGTGCATCGTCACGGGGCACTTCTCGCTTCCAAGCTGCCTGAACACGACGGTCTTCTGCACGCTCTTCGCTTCGGGCTGCGCGAGCGCTCTGTCGACCGTGGCCTTGAGTTCGAGGACATGTCCGCGCCGGTAGCCACCGTCTTGCGTGATGACCACTTTCGCTTGGCAATCGGCGACGCGATCACGAATCGCGTCTGCGGCAAACCCGCCGAAAATGACCGTGTGCACTGCACCGAGCCGCGCGCACGCGAGCATCGCAACGACGACTTCGGGCACCATGCCCATGTAGATCGCCACGCGATCGCCCTTCTCGACGCCGAGCTTCGCGAGCGCTTCCGCAAAGAGCAACGTTTCGCGATGAAGCTGCGCGTACGTGAGCGTGCGCGTCTCGCCGTGTTCGCCTTCCCAGAGGATCGCCGCCTTGTTGCGCGTCGGCGTCTTCATGTGTTTGTCGAGACAACTCTCGGTGATGTTGAGGGTTGCTCCGACAAACCACTTCGCGTGCGGCAACGTCCAGTCGAGCGTCTGTGTCCACGTCGTGCGGAAGACGAGATCTTTCGTCTCGCGACGCCAGAACGTATCGGGGTCGTCGATGCTTTCGCGGTAGAGGGCGTCGTAGGCCTTTCGTGATGCGATCTTGGCCTGCGCCACGAAATCGGCCGGTGGGTCGAACCGACGGGTTTCTTTCAACAAACTGGTGATCGGATCGTGCGACATGCGCCCTCCCAGGACAGGGCCGGCAGGATACCGAACTCTTCACGCGAACGACCAGCGTTGTCGCGTTTCAACGATCAAACATCGCGAGCGGACCGGGCAAACTCTGCCGAGCCGTCACCACGACGCATATCCGACGCGGACGCCCAATCCGAACGTGAAACGAGGATCCGCAAGGTCCACGCCGTCGACGTCCGCGCCCCCGAGCAGGACGCTTTGCTGTGCAGCAATACCGAGCAAAACGCCGCTCCAATCGTATTCGAAACCCAAATCGAGATTGCCGAACGCGCCGCCTCCTGGACTGTCTCCGGACCCGATCCACTTGTAGGCAAGGCCGCCGCCAATCGTCGCGACAAATCGCGCTTTCTGCCCAGGACTCATCAAGCGAAAGCCTCCGCCAAACCGCGCCGCATTCAGCACCACGGTCGACGTTTCGCCTGTAGCAATCCGGCCGCTCATGTAGTCGAACATCAACTCGATGGCCGCAGGCGTGCTCATTCGATAGCCCAGGCGCGCACCCACCATGCCGCCCGCGTTGTCTTCGCCAGGCATCCAAAAAACGGCGCCCGTGCCTTGCGCATAAACGCCTCGTTGCGGAGGCGCGGGCGGCTTCGCGATCTTCTTCGCAGGCGTCGCTTTCTTCTTCACCGGCAACGCTTCTGGTCGAGGCAACGCGATCGGAACGCCACCCACGCCCGGACGAACCTCCTGCGCTTTGCCCGCCACGACGAGCACTTGAAACGCGTACTCGGCTCCACCCGGCTTGTACATCTGCACGAGATGCGTTCCAGGCTCGACCAGGCCCGCCCATTCACCGAGCGCGAGAGCCTGTTGATCGATGGCGATCGCCATTTCCGGATCGCCCGTCTTCACGACCACCCAACCCATGTTCGGTGCAAGCGCAAACCGCACGACCTTGTCGCGATCGGCGCTCGTCACCGTCACGACTTCTTCGGCGCTTTCATAACCTTCCGCGCGTGCACTGATCCGGTGTTTGCCCGGCCCGAGCGCCAAAGGTTTGTCCTTCGCACCCGGAGGTAGCCGCTCGTCGTCGACGTACAGCACCGCATGCGACGGCATCACTTCCACCGTCACGTAGCCGAGTAGCGCACGCATCTCGCGGACGGCCGTTTCAGCGGCGGTACGATCCTCGGGCTCCATCGTGTCGCCGTGATGCTCGAGCGCTCGTTCGAGTGCCGCGATGGCCTTCGGATAATGAAACAAACTCTTGTGGCAAAGCGCGATGTTCACGAGCGGACTCGCTCGCGGGCGTTCGGCATACGCCGCTTCGAATTCGGCAATCGCTGCGCCGAAGTTCTCATCGTTGAACAGCTTCACGCCATTCGACATGTGCTGCTTGTACAGGTCGGCGCTCGACGGTTCCGTTGGTGGCGGCGATTGTGCAGGCGGCAGTTGTGCGGGCGGGTCTTCTGCAAGCGCAGGCGGGGACCAACCCATCGACAGGGCGATCAGGCAAACGAGACCACGGGTGCATGAACGTTGCAGCAAGCTCATTCCTCCTTGAGCTTGAGCTGCGGAGCAACACGCGGGGTCGTTGCCGTCGGTTTCGGTTCTGCCGTCGCTGGTGGCGCTGGCTCTTTTGTCGTCGCCGTCGGCTTCGCACTCGCAATGGGAGCGGCGCTGGCGAGTGGTTTGTCTCGACCGACGGGTGTGCTCTTGCTCGACGGCGGTGGTTTGCTTGGCTCGGGCTTTCGCTCGGTCGCCGGCGGCGCCGGCTCTTTCGCGCTCACCGCCGGCTCTGGCGGTTGTTCCGCAAGGTTTGTCCCAGATGGAGCAACCTCGGGCGGCTCTGGCGCGACCGGTGGAGCCACCAGACGTTGATCCACATCGGGTGCGGTGGGCGTGATGACCGTGGTCGGCGTGGTTTGTCGTGGCACGAAGACGATGCCGAGCGTGACGAGCGCCGCCATGGCGACCGCACCCAGCGCAATCCGGCGCCGATCCGCGTTACCGCTCGCTCCACTGCTCGTGGACCAACCCACGCGTGATGGTCCACCCGTGCTCACGTCGACCGTTGGAGCCGTCGCGATCGCAGGATTGCGATCGTCTTGTGCGTTTGGTGTGGAGCTGCTCGGTAGAGGTGTCGATGTCGCACCGCGGCCACTCGATACGCGAAGCGCGCGTGGAGAAAGCAGCCCTTCGGAAGCTTCGCCCAATGCTTCGAGCATCTCGCGAGCGTTTTGGAAACGCCCGTTGCGGTCACGCTTCAACGCCTTGGCGAGAAACGCCGCGAGTTTTTCGGGTACACCCGGGTTGTGCATGCGCACGTCGAGCGTGTCTTGCGTGCAGATGTGCACGATGACCTGTTCGTACGAATGACCATCGTGTGGTGGTTTTCCGGTGAGCGCTTCGTACAAAATTGCGCCCAGCGACCACAAATCCGTGCGTTCGTCGACGTCCGGCAATGCCTGCGCTTGCTCGGGCGACATGTAATGCGGAGTTCCGAGTACGGTGCCTTGTTTGGTGATCGTCTTGTCGATCGCGCCCGTGCCGCGACGCATCTTCGAAATACCGAAATCCAAGATTTTGACGAACGTCGAGCCGTCGTCCTGCTCGGTGAGAAAGACGTTGTCCGGCTTCAGATCGCGATGAACGATGCCCGCTTCGTGCGCGCGACAAAGCCCTCGAAGGATCTGCGCCGTGATGTCGAGCGCTGCTTCGAGATCCAAACGGCCAACCTTGCGCAAGCGATGCCCGAGGTCTTCACCGCGGCAGAGCTCCATCACGAGAAACGGCAGCCCGTCATCGGTCGTGCCCGAATCGAAAATCGTGACGATGTGTCCGCTCTCGACAGCGCTCGCAGCCTCCGCTTCGCGCTGGAACCGAGCGACCGAGTCCTTGTTGCGGCTCAGCTCCGCGTCGACGAACTTCATCGCGACGCGCTTGCCGATGTGCGTGTTGACAGCTTCGTACACCGTGCCCATGCCGCCACGCGCGATCACGCGGACAATCTCGTACTTGCCCACGCGCTTACCAACGAACGAAACGTCGCTCGTCGGGGCAGAGGGCGTCGGAGCGTCGGCAGCGGACATGCAAAACGGCAAGGGCTTGGGGTGGACGTGTGCGAACGAAGCCTCGATGGATTGGACAAACCGTCGGGCTCGACCTCCCCATGGACGATCGAGCCGGCAAAAGCTTCGACCGCTCGTAGCGAGTTTACCACGGCCCGCCGGGGGGCGAGCGTTCTCGACAAGATCTGGATTTGTGTAGCTAGCGAGGCAAAGCGGGGAGATCGGCGGGCGGAGGTTCGCTGAGTTTTGCGTCCAGCTTGCCCGATCGATCGAGGTTGGAAATGTCCGAGTACCCACCGACGGGCTGATTGTTGATGAAGACCTGCGGCACTGTGTCTTGGCCGGAGGTGCTGGAAAGCCAACGACGCAAGTCGTATCGCCCCTCGACGTTGATCTCGTCGAACGAAACGCCCTTTCGCGACAAGAGCGCTTTCGCTCGGTGGCAATACGGGCACCAAGGTGTCGTGTAGATCGAGACGGCAGCGGGCATGTCCATCGACGTTGTCGTGCACCCGCGGCTGGGCAGCAAGGGGGAGCTGAAACGTGCGCTCGCCACGCTGGATCCAGCGCCGGGTGAGCACGTCATTGTCGTCGGACCTCCAACGATTTTGGCCCGACCGAAATGTCTTGGATACTTTCCGGCGTCATGGACCTCCGCGATGAATTCGCTGTGCAAATTGCCGCCGCGCTCGCCGGTGCTCTCTCCGATCCGGCACAGATTGCTCGGCGTTCCTACGATTACGCCGACGCGCTGCTTGCGGAACGAGCGCGACGAATCGACGCCGACGAAGCGCGAGCGATCGCCGAGGAGTTCAACCCGGACGAACTCGACCCGGAATGGCTCGAAGAGCGCTTTGATCCGACCTGGGACGTCGATCCGCGATGGGCTGCCGAGCTCGCTGCAGATTCGTCGCGTGCCGAAGCCGCGGATTCCGAAGGCGTGCGACCGGGCCTTGCGCGGACACAACCGGGCGAAGTCGACGCGACGCGCGTCGCGGGCACGGGCGCGTAGCGATCTCGACCGCACATTCCTTGCGTGAAAACCTAGCGATCCCGCCGCGTCGAGCCTACTTGTTTTAGCCTCCCTTGCGCCTCCTCCATGCAAGGTGAGAAAACGGAGCCATGGCCGACACCGAGGGCACGATTCACCTCGAACGCTTCACGAACGAAGCACGACAGTTCGTAGCTGGTGCACAGCAGCTTGCAGACGATCGGAAACACGCCGAAGTCTCGCCGCTTCACCTACTCGTTCGACTGATCGAGCAGCACCGTGGGGTCGCCGAAGTGTTCAAGCGCGCTGGCGCGGATCCTGGCGAAGTTCTGACGCTCGCGGAAGCGTCGCTCAGGCGTCAGGCGAAGGCGACGAGCGGCATGGCGTACGTCGATGCGCGGCTTCTGGATTTGCTGGCGCGAGCCGATCGCGAGGCGCAACGAGACAAAGCGCAAAGCGTGGGAGTCGAGCATCTCCTGCATGCGCTCGCACAAGAGATTCGTGGTCCAGCGGGCGAAATCCTTTCGTCGTTCGGCGTTGGTCCCGGTGCATTTCGACCGCATCTCGCGGTGCTCGAACAAGCTGCGAAAGAAGCCGCCGCAGCACCGAGAGCGGACGGTTCTTCCGCGGGTGCTCCTGCCGCAGCGCCGGTCGATGCGTACACGCGAAACCTCGTTGCCGAAGCACGCAAAGGGCAATTCGATCCGGTCATCGGTCGCGATGGTGAAGCGCGACGACTGCTTCAGATCCTCGAGCGTCGATTCAAGAATCATCCGCTCATCGTGGGTGAGCCCGGCGTGGGCAAGTCTGCACTGATTCGAGCGCTTGCCGATCGGATTGCGCGAGGTGACGTGCCATCGAACCTTGCCGGCGCACTTCTGTACGAGCTCGACACGGGAGCGCTCGTCGCGGGAGCAAAACTACGCGGCGAGATCGAACAGCGCCTCAAGGTTTTGGTGGACAAACTGCGCGCGGTGCAAGATGCCGAGACGGTGCTCGTCGTCGAAGACATCGACGCGCTCTTTGGGCAAGGCGTGCAGGGAGCGGGTGTTGGTGAGCTGTTGAAGCCGCTGCTCGCGCGCAGCGAGATCCGCATTTTGGCGACGACGACACCCGAAGGCGTGCGCAAGATGAACGAGCGCGATCAGGCCGTTCTTCGGCGCTTTTCCATCGTGAACATGGATCCGCCGAGCATCGAGCAAGCGACCGAAATCCTTCGTGGTGTTGCGACGAAATACGAAGCGCATCACCGCGTGCGAATTGGCGAGAGCGCGATCATCGCTGCCGTGCATTTGGCCAAGCGGTACTTGTCGGATCGGGCGCTACCCGACACGGCCGTCGATTTGCTCGATGAAACGAGCGCGCGAAAACGTGTCGAAGTCGATGGAGTTCCTGCCGACGTGGACGCCATGAGTCGGCGCGTCGAAGCGCTCAAAGCGCAGATCTCCACGCTTGCGGACGATGACGACAAGCTGAGCGTGCAGACGCGCAGTCGTCTCGAAAAAGAGCTCGCCGAGCTCGAACCGAAAGCACAAGCGCTTCGATCGGAGGTGGCTGCGCGTCGGGGCGTCGTCGCGGCGGTGCAATCGCTTCGCAAGGAGCTCGGAACGGTCAACGAGGCATTGTCCAAAGCGCAGCGCGAGAAGAACTACGCCAAGATTGGGGAGATCGAGCACGTAACGTTACCGGAGGTTCGGCGTCGTCTCGAAGCAGCGGAGCAAGCCGCTCAACGCGCGGGCGCATCGACGCAATCGAACGTGCTCACCGAGAACGACGTCGCTGCGACGCTTGCCGATTGGACCGGCATTCCCGTGGCAAAAATGCTGGAAGGTGAAGCCGAAAAACTCCTCAAGATGGAGGAGCGTCTAGCGCATCGAGTGGTTGGTCAGGACGAAGCCGTGCGAGCGATTTCCAAAGCCGTGCGGCGAGGTCGCGTGGGTCTTCGGGACCCGGGCAAACCCATTGGTTCGTTCATGTTTCTCGGGCCGAGCGGTGTTGGGAAAACCGAGCTTGCCAAGGCGCTTGCGGAGTTTCTCTTCGACGATGAACAAGCGCTCACGCGGCTCGACATGAGCGAGTTCATGGAGCGGCACATGGCGCAGCGACTCATTGGCGCGCCGCCCGGTTATGCCGACAGCGAGCAAGGTGGATTTCTCACGGAAGCGGCACGGCGCAGGCCCTACAGCGTGCTTCTTTTCGATGAAGTCGAGAAAGCTCACGCCGACGTATTCAACCTGCTTTTGCAGATCCTCGACGACGGACGGCTCACCGATGGTCGTGGCCGAACGGCCGACTTTTCGAACACCGTCGTCATCATGACGTCGAACATCGGATCGAAGCGCATTCTCGATACCGACTCGAAGCTCTGGGAGACGGAGGACGGGCGCGACGCGGTTCGTGATGTTCTTTTCGATGAGCTCAAAGGGTTTTTCCGACCGGAGTTCTTGAACCGCATCGACGACATCGTCGTGTTCAAGGCGCTGACGAAGCAGGACTTGCGTGGCATCGTCGACATTCAGCTCCGGCGGCTCGAACGGCTCCTGGCCGATCGTGAAATCAAGGTGAAACTCGACTCCGCGGCGAAGGACTTGCTGGTGGACAAGGGGTACGAGCCGTCGCTTGGCGCACGTCCGCTGAAGCGAGCGATTTTGAAGGAGCTGCAAAATCCTTTGGCGGAAGCGATTTTGTCGGGCGGCTATGTCGAGGGGCAGGTCGTGCACGTCGGGGTAACGGACGGCTCGTTCAAGTTCACGAAGGCCTGACGCGTTCGCCGCAGTGCGGCAGTCGGTTCTGGATGTCGCCAAAGATTGACGCCGGGGGCGTTCCCGAAGATCCTGAAAAGAAGGAGGCTTGGGCATGCCTGGCAGGAACGTTTCGCGGCGCTTGTTCGTAGGAGTGATGGGGAGTGGCGTGATTGCGACGCCTGTGGTGGCGTCGATACCCATTGCGCCTGCAAACGCTGCTGATCACGAGGCTGCCGAGCTCGCGATGCGCTCGAGCATATCGCGGCTCTTGCACCCGCTTGCGCCTGGAGCGCGGTTTGCGAACTGGACGGTGGCGCAGATCGATCCGCTCGTCGGTGGCGCAGTGAGCGTGAAGATTCGCTCCGACGAACAGCACACGTTCGATTTGGAGATCATGGCGCGCGATACGTCGGCGCTCGCGCAAAAGCCTCCGGCGGAGACCGCAAAATTTGCCGTCTTCGTCGTCAACGGTGGCGATGGTTGGGCACCGACGCGTGAGGAGCAAGGTTTGGCGGCGATGACGCTGGCAAAGATCCTCGCGAAAAACGAGCGCGACGTCGATCTTCCCGGACTGCTCACGCATGCCGAACGTCTTCGCCGTCACGCCGATGCGCTCTTGATTCCCGCGCCTGGTTCGGCGGGTTGATTCGTCATGCGGGCCATCGCGCTCGGTTTGACCTGCAACAATGCGTGCATTTTTTGCGCGCAAGGGGAGTTGTCTTCGCAGCTCCCGGGTCGACCCGAGGTTCGGCTGGACGAAGTGCAGCCGAATGAAGTGGTGGCGTTCGTCGGCGGCGAACCGACGCTCGACGATGAGCTTCCGGAGCTCGTGCGAGCCGCGCATGCGCGTGGTGCTCGGCGCATCGTCGTGCAGACGAACGGACGGCGATTTGCGTATCGCGCCTATGCGCGGGTGATGCGTGAAGCATCGGACAAACTGTGTTTGGACGTGTCGCTGCACGGATCGACGGCGGCGATGCACGACTATCACACGCAGACAGCGGGCAGTTTTCAGCAGACGGCGCTTGGTGTGCGGAGCGCGCGAGCCGAAGGGATCGACGTGGGCGTGACGACAGTCGTTACGCGATCGAACTATCGGCATCTCGTCGATGTCGTGCAGCTCGTGCGCGGGCTGGGGGCCAAGGCAGTGAAGTTTGTCTTGGTGGAACGTTTTGGGCGAGCGGCGCGGGCTTCGGATCGCATCGTGGCGCCGATCGAGCTTTCGGCACCGCATCTTTCGCGTGCGGTGCGTGAAGCATCGAGGTGTGGACTTGATTGGGTCGTGGGCGATCGGTCGAGCAGTCCGATGGTTCACGAAAGTTTTGCAGGGCTTGGACAAGTGCAAGAGGCGGCGGTTTCAGTGGTGGCCCGCGCTGATGGAGCGAAGGGGCTGCGCGTGCGGCTGCCCGTGATGGCGCAGTTCCAAACGGTCGACCAGGGAGCGGTGTGACAATGGCGAGCAACGTCGGATTCAGTGGCGGAAGCAAAAACCTTCGTCGGGTTGCCATCGTGGCGTTTCTTGGAGTGCTCGGAGGAGCTGCTGCAAGCTCGTGTGCCGAGAGCGATACAGTGAGCACGGGGACCATCAGTACGGACACCACGAGTTCGTCCAGTTCGGGATCGGGCGGCGAGGGTGGCGCTGGTGCATCTGGCGGCATGGGTGGATCGGCTGGCGCTGGAGCATCTGGTGGCGCTGCGGGTGCGGGCGGTACTGGAGGGATTGCGGGAGCAGGCGGAGCCGGAGGTGGCGGTGGCCCGGTGTGCGTACCTGCCGACGAGATCTGCGACGGCATCGACAACGATTGCGATGGCACGGTCGACAACGCAGCCGGCGGTTGTGACTGTGTGACAGGACAAACCCAAGGCTGTTACTCGGGTCCGATGGGCACACAGGACACGGGCATTTGTAAAGGCGGCACGCAGACGTGTGACGCGGCCGGCAAGTGGGGACCGTGCGAGGGCGAGGTCGTTCCGGCGGCGGCCGAGACGTGCGAAGGCACCGACGAGAATTGCGACGGCCAAGTCGACGAAGGGTGCCCGTGTTCGCTTGGACAAACCCAGGCATGTTACACGGGTCCGATGGGCACCGAGAACACCGGCGTATGCAAGCCGGGTTCGCAGACGTGCGATGCGACGGGTACGTGGGGAACGTGCACGGGCAGCATCACGCCGCAGCCTGAGATGTGTAACGGCCTCGACGATGATTGCGACGGCATGATCGACAACGGCAATCCGGGTGGCGGCGGTGCGTGCGTGGCGCCCGGGCTCGGCGAATGCAAGAACGGCACGCTCAACTGCTCGAACGGTTCCGTCAAGTGTACGCCTGCGCCGGTACAGCCCGAGGTCTGCGACGGTCTCGACAACAACTGCGACGGCAACACCGACGAAGGTAACCCCGGCGGCGGCATGCAATGCATGACCGGCTTTTTGGGCATATGCGCGACGGGTTTGACCAAGTGCGACGGCATGAACGGCGTCATCTGCCAGCCGAACGTCGTCCCCGGTCAGCTCATGGAAGCGTGCAACAGCATCGACGACGATTGCGATGGCCTCGTCGACGACGGGATTACGCAAGTAGGCCAGATGTGCACCAAGCAAGGGCAACTCGGCATCTGCCAGTTTGGCGTGTTCGAATGCCCCATGGGCGCCGCGCAGCTCACGTGCAAGACGCCGCTCCCTGGTACCGTGCAGGAGACCTGCAACGGCCAGGATGACGATTGCAACGGCACGATCGACGATCCGGCGCTCGTCAACAATCAGCCGTGCATGACCGGTTTCCCGGGCGTTTGTTCGACGGGTACGACGCTTTGTGTCGGCGGTGCATCGCAATGCAATGCCACCGTCGTGCCCAACACGCAGACCGAGATCTGCGACAGCAAAGACAACAACTGCAACGGACAAACCGACGAGATGAACCCGACGCCGGCGTGCGCGTCGCAGAACCCGATGGCGGGGTCGGTTTCGACGTGGTCATGCACGATGGGCACGTGCCAAATCGCGTCGTGCGCGCTCGGCACGGCCGACATCGACGGCGCACAGGGCAACGGGTGCGAGTGCCAGACGGATCAGCACGCAAATTCCTGCATCGCCGCAAGCTCGCTCAGCGTTCCCAAGGGCGGCACTGCGAACATGGTCGGCAAGATCGAAACGGCCATGGGCAGTGACTGGGTCACGTTCAACTTCATCGCTCCTTCGGCGCTCGGTCAGTCCTACCTTCCCAAGGTGCAGCTCGTGAACAACGCCGGTGGCCAATACGCCATGGATGTCATGACGAACTGCATGAGCCTTGCCACGTGCAATGACGGCGGCAGCGGAACGGACGTCAGCGTTTGGGAACTGAACTATGCATACAACCAGGCTGGTAACCCACAGGGTCCCTGGTCGGACAATGATCCCAAGATCACGTCGGTCAAAGTGCGCGTGTATCGGAAGAACGGCACGCTGCCGACGTGTGATCAATATACGGTGACTGCCACCAACCCCTGACGCGCAACCGCGCACCCGGGAGCAGAAGAGCGCATGAGCATGTCGTTTGACTTGGGAGAAGGCTCGGTACGTGTCGAGTTCGATGAAGGACTCTATCCGCGAGATGCGATCTACGGCGCCGCGTACGTCTTCATCGACCGCTGCTACGTGCATCTCGACCGCGTGGCCGACAAACGCATTCAAGTGTCGCTCAAAGCCAAAAAGCCCGGCGTCGATTCGCAAGCGCTCGCCGGCGAGTTCCAGAACGAGCTGCTTGGACAAGCGTGGCGGCAAAAAATCGTCGAAGACAACCGGCAGTTTGTCGAGACGATCACCGCGCGAGCGCTCGGTGGAGCAGCGGGTCCGCCTGGTCTCGACGAGCTCTTGTCGATGGACATCGGTGAAGAGACCGCGTTCGACGACCCGCTCGGCATCGCGATGAGCTGGGAAGAGAAGTACAAGAAAAAGGGCAAGACGAGCGACGCCAAGAGCGAAGGGGAAGCGGCCGCGAATACCGAGACGTCGGGAGGCGAAGCATCGTGATCGAGCTTCGTTTTCACCAGGAGCTCTACGACGGCTTTGCCATCGACGAAGCCGTCAAGACGTACGCGTCGCATGCGCAGACGGAGCTCGAACGAGACGGCGGAAACTACGTGGTCAAAGTAACGGCCAAACCGGAAGCGTTGTCCGGTGGCATCGATGAACGCACGCTGTGCCTCGAGCTCGCCAACTACGCGCTCGGACTCACGGTCGAACGTGCTCGCGGGGGAGGCGTGGCATGACGCAGCTCTTCACCGAAGTTGGGCAAGCAGCGAAGGCCCCGAGCGGGCTCGTGCCGTTCCGCTTCCGCGAAGTCGGCGGAGACTATTTGCTCTCCAACTTTTTGGGCGATTGGGTTTTCGTCACCAAGGACGAGATGCGATCGCTGGCGCGTGGCGAGCTCCAAACGGGAACGCCGCTCCATGACAAACTCGCATCGAAAAACTTCCTGCGCGACTCGATCGATGCCGCGAAGGCGGCGGAACGTATTGCGCACAAGAAGCGCTTTTTGAACTACGGGCCGAACCTGCACATCGCCGTCGTCACGCTGCGGTGCAACGAGACGTGCGTCTACTGTCATGCGAGCCGCGCGAACATGGACGCGGTGCACACGGACATGACGCCGGAGATTGGCGAGAAGGTCGTCGACTTGATGCTGCAGTCGACGTCGCCTGCCGTGACGCTCGAGTTCCAAGGGGGCGAACCGCTCGTGAACTTCCCGGTCATGAAGCACATGATCGAATAC
The DNA here is from genome assembly GCA_016715885.1 of Polyangiaceae bacterium. NCBI lineage: Bacteria > Pseudomonadati > Myxococcota > Polyangiales > Polyangiaceae > Polyangiaceae bacterium. The sequence goes on along the minus strand of JADJXL010000015.1, from coordinate 316,229 downwards.
GCGCTCGCTCGCAATCGCGCGTACGGCAAGGAGCTCGAGTTCACGATGGTGTCGAACTTGGCGATGATGGACGAGGAAAAACTCGCGTACCTCATCGACCGCAAAGTTCAGATTTGCACGAGCATCGATGGGCCCGAGCACATCCACACCAAGCAACGAAAGTTGGTGGGTGGCAATTCGCATCGCGAAGCGGTGAAGTGGATCGAGCGCATCAACAAGGCGTACATCGACATCGGCCTCGATCCGACGCTGTACCATGTCGAAGCGCTGCTCACGACGACGCGCGAGGCGCTCAAGTTGCCGCGCGAGATCGTCGATACGTACGTGTCGCTCGGGTGTCGCGCGATCTTCCTGCGTCCGGTGGATCCGTTTGGTTTCGCTGGACGAACCGCGCAGATCGTCGAGTACGACAGGTCCGCGTACAACGAGTTTTACCGGACGGCCGTCGAGCACATCCTCGATTTGAATCGCAAGGGCGAGCAGGTTCTCGAGCGTTACGCGTCGATTTTCCTCACGAAGATCTTGGGTGACGAGGAGCCGAACTTCCTCGACATCCGTTCGCCGAGTGGTTCGGGCATCGGGGCGCTTGCGTACAACTACGATGGGAAGATCTTCACGAGCGACGAAGGGCGGATGATGTACGAGACGGGCGATCCGGCCTTTCAGATAGGGGACGTGTTTTCGTCGAACTATCGGGCGCTCATGAAGCACGAGACGATTCGGGCGCTCGTGATGGCGTCGATTCGGGACACGCAGCCCGACTGCGTGAACTGCGCCTATGCGCCCTATTGCGGCGTGCAACCCGAGCACAGCTATCGCACGCAGGGCACGATTTTCGGTAGGATGCGGGAGAGCACCACGTGTGCGGTGCACAAAGGCATCCAGGATTTTCTCTTTGGCAAACTGCGGGAAAACGATCCGAAAACAACGGAAATACTGAGGCGTTGGACCACCGTCCGCGCACGAACGCACTTCATTCAAGCTTCGTCTGCGTCGTGACGGCGACGCTTCCGACGTAACGTTACGGGACTTGGGAATAGGGAGGCCACGATGGCGGCAAACGATGTAAACAGCGGACTTCCGAGCTTTTCCCGCAAGCCGGGTGGCATGCTCTCCAAGACGGAGACCGAGGTGGGAAACAAGGCGAGCGAGCAGGCCGATCGAGCGGGAGTGATCGGTGATGATGCGGGCGGAGTGATTCCGGCGCAGCACTGTTCGCACGGTTCGCACGGCAGCCATGGTTCGCATGGTTCGCACGGCAGTCACGGTTCGCATGGCAGCCACGGCTCGCACGGAAGCCATGGTTCGCATGGCAGCCATGGCAGCCACGGTTCGCACGGAAGCTGGTAGTTTGGCTTCTGGCGACGCAATTCGGACGATTCAAACAAGGGCGTGTTGATCTGCTTGCGCAGCGGAGACATCTCCGTATAATTCCGCTCCCTTGTTTCACGACGGCGTCGTCGGAGAAGCGCGATCTCGAAGGAAACGAAACATGTACGCGGTCATCAAGACGGGCGGCAAGCAGTACCGGGTCAGCGAAGGACAGATCCTGCGCGTCGAAAAGCTCGACGGAAAAGCCGGTGATGCGGTCACCTTCAGTGAAGTCCTGCTCGTCGGCGGAGAGTCGACGAAGATTGGTCGGCCGACCGTTCCTGGTGCACAGGTGTCGGCGCAAATCATGGCGCAAGATCGCGCCAAGAAGGTGGTGATCTTCAAGTTTCGCCGCCGCAAGAACTACCGCCGCAAGACGGGTCATCGTCAGCCCTACACCGAACTCAAGATCACCGGCATCAGCGCCTAAACAGCGCGCGGGCTAGCAGGAGAATCTATCCATGGCTCATAAAAAAGGCGGCGGCTCATCCCGCAACGGACGTGACTCGAATGCGCAAAAGCGCGGCGTGAAGGTGTACGCAGGTACGACCGTTCCCGCAGGTTCCATTCTCGTCCGGCAGGTTGGCTCGTGCATTCATGCCGGGAAAAACGTTGGAACCGGCCGTGACTTCACGCTCTACGCCCTCATTCCGGGCATCGTGAAGTACGAATGGCGATCGAACAAAACGAAGAAGGTTTCGGTTTATCCGGCCTGATTCGTTTTGCCCGCGATGCTCTGTTTGTCTCGGCAAACTGGGCCCCGCGACATCATGACGGGCGACGATGCCTCGAAAAGGCTCGTCGCCCGCTGTGTTTTTTGCACATCCCACGTTTGCGCTTCACCATCGAGACTGGCCGATGACCTACAAGCTCCTCGCGCTCGACCTCGATGGCACGCTGCTTCGCCGTGATGGCACGCTTCACGAGCGAGATCGTTGGGCCATCAAGCAAGTTCAGAGCGCAGGTGTCGCGGTGACCATCTGCACTGGTCGTCTCTATTCGGGCTCGCGTGAGGCCGCGACGGCTGCGCGTATCGAAGGCCCCATTGCATGCGTCGACGGCAGTCACATCGTCAGCGCCAAAGACGACACCGAGCACTTTCACGCAACGCTCGCGGGTGAGCACGCGACGGCTTTGCGGCGCATCGTCGGGCGGCATCGTGTTGCGAGCTTCGTGTTTGCCCAGGATGCGATTGTCCACGACGCCGAGGGCGAACCTTGGGCGCCCTACGTTCGTACGTGGTCGCCCAACGTCACGGTCGTCGAACGCGTGACGTCGCATCCCGCATGGGAGCATGAACGGGGGCTGCATGCGGTCGTTGCGATTGGACACAAGGATCATGTCGAGCGCGCCGCGGATGAGCTCACTGGTGAGCTCGGCGCTGCCGCGTTCGTCATTCGGTTCGCCGTGTATCGACGTGGCGATACGCACGCGATGATCATTCGGCGCGCAGGACCGAACAAAGGGACGGCAATCACGTGGCTCGCGCAGCATCACGGATGCTCTGTCGCGGACGTCGTTGCCGTGGGTGATTGGCTCAATGACGTACCGATGTTCAACGTCGCGGGGCGATCGTTTGTCATGGCCAGTGCGCCTCCGCCGGTGAAAGAAGCCGCGACGGATGCGCTTCGTGCGTATTCCGCAGATGACGCGGGCGTGGCCGAAGCCATCGAGCGCGCGTGGGGAACGCTGTAGATCTTACGCCTTCGTAGAAACTGAAGACGGTCTCGATGCGCGATCGGCCAATCGATTCATCGGTACGTTCAAGAAAAACAGGCGTTCGACCTCGGAGATGAGCTCGCGAGGACCGATGGGCTTGGCGAGGAAGCTGTCGGCATTCGCCACGCTCGCATCGGTACGCGCGCTGCGGCTGCTCGAGATGATGAGCACGCGGCCCGCATAACCCTGGGCGCGAGCCGCTGCGACGAATTCGGTGCCGTTCATCGCCGGCATGCGCTGATCCACCACGACGACGTCGACGCGATCGAGCATCGCAAGTGCATCGGTGCCCGAAAGAGCCTCGCGCACGGCACATCCCTCCGCGGACAAACACATGCCGAGCACCCGGAGGATGTCGGGGTCGTCATCGACGACGAGCACCACCGGTTGCCGCGGCTTCCATGTGCGCATGAACTGAAAGCTACTCGCGTTTTCGAGCGCTTCCAAAGGTGATTCGTGACGGAAAACGGCGCTGAGAGGCGGGAGAAAAGGGCGTGTCGTGCGGCTGGAACGCTACGCTTTACGCTGCTGCTGTTGCTGTTGCGTACCCATGAGCTGCTGCTGCTGTTGCTGCAGGAACTGTGCAACGAGGCGTGAGCGTTCGATTGCGAACTGCTTGACTTCCTTGTTGGGCGATCCGGCGAGGGCATTGAGCAACTTGGTGACCTTTTCGATCTGACGCGATTGGAAAAGGGCCTCGAAGTAGTTGTTCGCAATGCGAACGTCGCGGCTCATCTTGGCTTCGTGCGGCTGCAGCAGCCGGATGACCGCTTCGAGGTCGCCTTTTTGGCCGTAGAGCGCCGACAGGCAGAGCAGCGCGAGCGGGTCGTCGGGAGCCACTTCCACGCCCTTCTTCGCGTAGGCGATGGCGCGATCGCGCGTGGCATCGTCGTTCGCGTAAAACCCTTGCAGAGCGATGTACGGAGCCGCGCTCTTCTTCTCCGCTGCCAGCTTCTCGATTTCTGCGATGGCCTTGTCCTCGTCGCCCTGTTGCTTCACGTGCTGGAACAAGTAGGCCCACGCATCGATGCAACCGACATTGATCGCGATCGCCTTGTCGACGAACTCGCGCTCTTTCGCAGCCTCTTTCTTCTGCTGGTAGACCTTGGCGAGGTGCAGCGCGGGGTAGGGGTTGTCCTTGAGCAGGTTCTGGGCGCCCTTCAGCGTGCCTTCGGCCTTGTCGAGTTTGTCCTGTTGAAGCTGCGCAACACCGAGCGCGAGCCAATCGTCGCCCGTGCCGCCCTTGGCGACGACCTTGGAGAGGACCTGCTCGGCGCGTTGCAAGCGGTTGTACTTGAGCAGTTCCTGCGCGTAGATGCGCGCGCGATTGAGGTCGTCGGGTTGCTCTTGCCAGTGTTTTTCCAGGCCAGCGAGCAAGTCTTCGAGGCCGATGGCGATGGGGCGACCCTGGTCGTCTTGGACTTGAACGGCCGGGCCGTTGAAGCCGAGCATTTTCCACATCTGATCAGGCGTGACGAGAGTGGGGCCCTTTTCGAGCATCTCCTTGGTTTCGTCGTCGACCTTCGCCAGCGGGATGACGATGAGAGCATTGCCGGGAACGCCATTCGGGAATGCGCTCACGGGCGCGACGATCGCTGCGCCGCCCGAAATCTGAAGCCCTGCTGCTGTGCCCTGCTGTCCGTTCGTCCCTGACATGTATTGCTCCGCCACCGACTGTCCGCCCGCGCGCGGTGAATGCGCCTGCTGATGCCGTTCGAGACGCTTGTTCGTCGGGCATCGGACGGGAAAAAATGGTTCGTTCCGAGGGGCCGGGAGGCTAGCAGGCTGTACCGAGGGGGGCAACGCGATCCGCAGCGGATGCGCGCGTCAGCGAGCTGATTGCAATCGCATCCGGAGCCCCGTGAGGCGCTCCTCGCGCCGTGTCTCGCTGAGCGCAAGCGACAGTGCACGACCGTCGGTGACGATGACGACGAGCTTCTTTCCACGCGTAACGGCCGTGTACAGCAGGTTTCGCGAGAGCATCACGAAGTGCGTGGACATCATCGTGACGACCACCGCGGGATATTCACTACCCTGACTTTTGTGGATGCTCGTGGCGTACGCGAGCACCAGATCGTCGAGGTCGCCCGTCTCGTACGTGACGTCTTTTCCGTCGAACGTGACCATCATCGTCGACGCTTCCGCATCGATTGCGCTGATCTTGCCGATGTCTCCGTTGAACACTTCGCGCTCGTAGTCGTTCCGAAGCTGCATGACTTTGTCGCCAAGGCGAAACGTCTTCTCGCCTCGCGTGACCGTCGGACCCGTGGGATTGAGCGCGCGTTGAAGCGATTCGTTCAGCACGATCGTGCCGACGGGTCCCTTGTTCATCGGCGTGAGAACTTGGATGTCGCGTACGGGATCCAAGCCGAAGCCACGCGGAATGCGATCGGTCACCAAGTCGTGGATCGTCGCGGCCGCATCGGCCGGATCTTCTCGGACAAACACGAAGAACTCGCCGTTTTTCGAGGTCGAACCTTCCGGGCGCAAACCATCGTGAATGCGATGCGCGTTCTGCACGATGAGACTGCCTTCCGCTTGGCGGAAGATCTGCGAGAGCTGCACCGTCGGGATCGCCCGCGAACCAATGACGTCGCGCAAGATCGCTCCTGGTCCGATCGACGGAAGCTGATCGACATCGCCCACGAGCACGAGGCGCGCGTCATCGGCAATGGCTTGCGTGAGCGCATCGCATAGCTGCAAGTCGATCATCGATGCTTCGTCGACGATGAGCACGTCCCCTTCGATGGGATTCTTACGATTCCGTAGGAATCCGCGTTCTTTGGGATCGAATTCGAGCAGTCGGTGCAGCGTCGATGCGTCACGCCCCGTCGCTTCGCTCATGCGCTTCGCAGCTCGACCCGTGGGCGCCGCGAGTCGCACGGTTTTTCCGGAACGATCGAAGACCGAAAGGATGGCGCGGACGATCGTCGTCTTGCCGACGCCAGGACCTCCCGTGATCACCAGGATCTTGTGTTGCGCAGCCCCGATGACGGCTTCGCGTTGTGCAGGCGCAAGCGTCACGCTTGCTCGCGCTTCGAAGGCCGCGATCGCAACCGCAGCAACTTCCTCCGGCGTTGCGGCCGTACGTTTGCCCACGACCGGTTTGCCTTCCGTGTGGAGCAATTCGAGCAGCCGTTTGCCCACGCGCGTCTCCGCTTCGTGCAGCGATGCTTCGTAGATGGCCGTTTCTCCGGACGCACCCTTCTCCACGATGACGCGCCCCGACAGCGCCAGCGTATCGATCGCTCGCTCGACGCCCGCGTCGTCGAGCTCCAGCATGCTCGCAGCTCGTGCCACGAGGTCCCCGCGTTCGGCGTAGACGTGCCCGCGCATCGCGAGATCCGACAGCACTTGCAGCACACCCGCTTGCGCTCGCTCCGGTGCGTCCGGTGAAACCCCAACGACCCGCGCGATCTGATCGGCCGTCTTGAAGCCGATGCCCCACACGTCGAGCGCCAAGCGGTACGGCGAGCGCTTGACGACATCGATCGCCGATGCCCCGAACCGCTTGTAGATGCGCATCGCGATGGCCGGCGATACGCCATGCTCCTGCATGAAGATCATGATGTCGCGGACGGCCTTTTGTGAAGCCCACGCTTCCGAAAGGGTCTGCGCCTTCTTGCGGCCGAGCCCCGGCACTTCGGTGAGCCGCTCGGGCGATTCGTCCAGGACACGGAGCGCTTGGAGGCCAAAGGCATCAACGATGCGCTTGGCCAGCGCCGGACCGATGCCCGTGACCATGCCCGAGCCAAGGTATTTCTCGAGGCCTTGAAGCGTCGACGGCGCGATTTCGAGGAGCGTCGTGACGCGGAGTTGCTCGCCGTGCCGCGGGTCGGTTTCGACCTTTCCCGTCGCGCGCACGCGCATGCCCGGCGACACGGGCTGCATGCGACCCACCCACGTCGCCAAGGTCTCACGCCCATCGAGCGCCACACGTACGACTCGAAACCCGGATTGTTCATTCTCGTACGTAACTCGAGCGACCTCGCCTTCGAGCGTCACCATGCCATCCGGCGATGGAGCGGTGGATCTCCCCGAAAACAACGCAGTTTGCGTCGGTCCGGTCGACCCCGGCTTGGGCGTGTGTTCGTCTCGACCCATCGCGTCGTCAGGCTAGCCTGGTTTTACCAGGGCGAGGGGCTTTGCGACGTCCTAGGTTTGGGTAAGACTCGCCGCCCAATGAGTCTCGAGCATCGACTTCACGACCGCTGTGCCTGCGGATCCTCGCAATCTTCTTACGCGCAAGCATCTGCAGGGGCTCGCCCATTCGCCCTCGCCGGGGTCGCTCGCCAGTACGAACGAGCACGACCATTCCGCATCGAAAACATCGCTCTCGATCTGAAGCTCGACATCCCAAAGAAGTCGATTGCTGGCGAAGCGGTGCTCGACATCGTGCGTATCGACGCCAGCGCCACGGAAATCGCCCTCGATGCCGTTGCGTTCGACATCGAGTCCGTCGAGCTTCGCGAAGATGGCCACGAATCATTCGCCGAGGCCGCGTTCATCTACGACGGCAACACGCTTCGCTTGTCGATCTCCGCGACCGCTGCGCGTGCGGCCATTCGAGTCCAATATCGCGCGACGCCACGGCGCGGCTTGTACTTCCTCGCGCCCGATGAACACGTCCGCGATCGCCCGAATCAGGTGTGGTCGCAGTGCCAAGACGAAGACGGCCGTCACGTGTTCCCGTGCTTCGACAAACCCCATCACAAGCAATCGTTCTCCGCTCGAATCGCCGCGCCCACTGGATGGTTTGTCTTGTCCAATGGCGTCAAGGAAAGCTGCGACGATGAAGAGTGTCGCGGCGTCTTCCGCTACCGCATGGAAGACCCTACGCCTGCGTACCTTTTTTCGATCGTCGCCGGCGAATTCTCACGCATCGATGCCGAGGCCGATGGCGTAGCGATCCATTACTTCGTGCCCAAAGGACGTGAAGCCGACGGCGCGCGCACGTTCAAACGCACGCCCGACATGGTGCGTCGTTTCGGACAGCTCACGGGCATTCCGTATCCCTGGAAGAGCTACTCACAGATCGTCGTGCACGACTTCATCTTCGGCGGGATGGAAAACACGACGGCGACGACGATGTACGAACACATTCTGCTCGACGAACGAGCAACCATCGACGTCACGGCTGACGATCTCATCGCGCACGAGCTTGCTCATCACTGGTTCGGCGATCTCGTCACGTGCCGCGATTGGTCACATGCGTGGCTCAACGAAGGGTTTGCCACGTTCATGGAGCAGATCGACAAGGAAGGACACCTCGGGCTCGACGAGTACGAAAATGGTGTTCGCGGCGATCTGGCCGCGTATCTGTCCGAAGCTCAAGGTCGCTACCGGCGTCCGATCGTTTGCCAAGACTACGAAGCGCCGATCGACATTTTCGACAGGCATCTCTATGAAAAAGGCGCCTGCGTTCTGCACTTGCTCAGGCGCGAGCTGGGTGATGCCGCGTTCTGGAGCGGCGTTTCCACGTACTTGAAGCGTCACGCGCGAGGGCTCGTCGAGACGCGCGATCTGATGCGGGCGCTCGAAGAAGCCAGCGGCAAGAGCTTGGAGCGTTTCTTCGAGCAATGGGTGTTCCGCGCGGGGCACCCGGACCTCGAAGTGAAGATCGATCACGACGGCGAAGTGCTGACGATGTCGGTCAAGCAAACGCACGTCACGCACCACGCGAAGGAAGATCCACAGGCAGCGCAGCCATTCGCGATCGACATCGATCTCGACATCGTGCTCGCCGATGGATCGACGCAACGCGAGACGCGGCGCGTGGATCAAGCCGCGGCCACGTTTGCGATTCGCGTGCCCAGTCGTCCGAAGTTTGTCGTGGTTGATTCGACGTTACGGATCCTCGGTGAGGTGAAGGTCGAGTGTCCGCGGGACATGCTGCACGCGCAGCTCGCTGGTGCTGCTACGGCACGTGGACGACTTTTGGCGGCGAGCCTTCTCGGGAAGTTCGACGATCCGGCGACGACGCGGGTGCTCGCCGAAGCCCTCGCGAATGAAAACGAATTCTGGGCGGTGCGTGCGGAAGCCGCTGGAACGCTCGCAAAAATCCGCAGCGACGAAGCGCTCGATGTGCTCGTGAAGCACTCGCAAACCAAGCACGCGAAGGTGCGGCGCGCCGTCGCTGCAGCGCTCGGTCAGTTCCGCTCGAGCAAAGCGGTCGATGCTCTGAAGCCCCTGGCGCTGAAGGACGATAGTTACCTGGTCGAAGCGGAAGCGGCGCGTGCGCTGGGACAAACCAAGCAATCCGCGGCGTTCGACACGTTGATCGACGTGCTCGATCGTCCTTCGTGGTCGGACATCGTGCGAGCGGGTGCCATCGATGGCCTCGCGGCGCTTCGTGACGAACGCGCGCAGCCGCACGTGCTTGCGCGGACGCGGTACGGCATTCCGACGCGAGGTCGACGCGCGGCGATCATGGCGCTGCCCAAGCTATCCACGGATCGCAAGGTGCGCGAAGCACTCGAGGACTTGCTCGATCAGGCCGATCCGTACCTCAAGGTGGATGTCGTTCGCGCGCTTCTCGAGGTGGGTGACGTCAAGGCGCGCGCAGCACTGTCGAAGCAACTCGAACGCGAGCTCGATGGTCGCGTTCGACGGCGGATTCGCGAAGTGCTTCGTGACTTGGGTGCGGCCGGCAAGAAGGAAACGGAACGTTTGCGCGAAGAGCTCGAAACGCTTCGCAACGAGCATGCGTCGCTCAAGGCCCGCATCGGGAAGCTCGAAGAATTGGCCAATGGCAAGAAAAACCCTTCGAGCTCCAACGGAACGACGACGGTCGAGGTCAAGAGCGAGTCGGACGACAAGTCGAAGAAATTGAAGAAGAAAGATGTACGAACTTCGCGGTAAAACGGCGCTCATCACGGGCGCGTCGGCAGGCATCGGTCGGGAGATCGCGAGGGTGCTCGCGCGTGACGTATCGACGCTCATTCTCGTCGCGCGTCGCCGCGAGCGTCTCGACGAATTGGCGAGCGAGCTGAAGGCGAAGCGCGCGGAGCTTCGCGTGCTCGTGGAGCCCGTGGACTTGCTCGATCGCGCCGCGACGGGCGCGATGCTCGACGAGCTCGAGAAGAGCGGCGAGTCGATCGACGTGCTGGTGAACAACGCGGGGTTCGGTGATTACGGCCTTCTGCACCAGCGCGAATGGTCCAAGATCGAACGAATGCTGGAGCTCAACGTCGTGAGCGCGACGTTTTTGCTTTCGCGGTTGGTGCCTCCGATGGTGGCGCGACGTTCTGGCGCCGTGATGAACATCGGGTCGATTGCCGGAATCGTTCCATCGCCGGCGATGGGGGCGTATTCGGCCACGAAGGCGTATCTCAATCACTTGAGCGAAGCGATGACGGCGGAGCTCACGGGGACGGGTGTGACGTTGACCGTGGTTTGTCCGGGCCCGATCGAGACGGAATTTCAAGAGGTGGCCGGAAGCGATGTTCGTCCGCCGATGCCTGCGGCGGTGCACATCGATGCCGTGCAGTGCGCCGAAGAAGCCGTAGCAGCGATGGTCAAAGGTCGCGCCAGGCTGATTCCCGGCTGGATCCCGCGCGTGTTCACGACCGTGAGCGATGTTCTGCCGCGCGCATTGATGCGGCCGGTCTTGGCAAACATCGTGCGCAAGTTGCGTCCGTCGAGCTAGGCCCGGACAAACGCTACGTCAATGAATGAATCGCCCGAGCATGGCATTGCCGTCCTTGGGGTCGGGGTCGCCGACGATTCCTTTGCCGTAGATGATCGGGGTGCGAATGAAGCCTCCGACGATGAGATCGCCCATGGGCAAAAGTGCGAGCGTGCTGAGCGTGTTGGAGTTGTCGATGACGGCGGCTGGATCGCTGTGCAACGTTCGTGATGCGACGTGTGTGAGCGGTTCGACGCCGAGTTTGGCGAGGAAAGGATCGGCGCCGCTGTCGACCAGCATCGAGTTCCCGCCGAAGTCGAGCAGTCCCGTAAAGGCGCCTGCGATGACGAGTTGATTGGCTGTCTTGTCGAAGGCGAGTCGGGCTTCGGCAACGGTCCCAGCGCTCGCTCCGGGCGCGGCATTGCCTCCGTAGACGAAGCTTTCTGTGAACGTTCCGGCCGTGTCGAAGCGGGCCAAGAACAAGCCTTTCGACAATGGTTCGTTCGTGAAGTGCTTCTGTCCGTCGAAGTTGATGCCTTCGACAAACCCGCCAGAAACCCACACCTGATCCGCTGGCGTGATGGTGATGTCGTAACCCTCCTGCAGGCTGGTCACTCCCGTGGATGAGCCGTAGCCCACGCCCCACTGAGGAATCAGCGTGGGCGAGAATGCTGCGACGTAGGCATCGCGTCCCCCCGTCGATGCCAGCGAGGAGCCGCCGAAGCCGACGGCGTCCTCGAAGCCGCCGGTGATGTACACGCGGTCGGTGCTGTCGAGCGCCATGCCGCGCACGCTTTCGGTGAGCATTCCGCCGAACGTGCGTGATGCCGAGTGAAACCCTGATCCGTCGAAGCGAGCGACGAACACGTCGGGGCCGTTGCCAATGGCCGTGTGCGTTCCTCCGGCACCTGGAGCGAATTGGAGGGTGCCCGAGAATTCACCAGCGACGACGATGAGGTTTGTCTTGGTGATCTCGATGTGCCGAATGAATTGCGTGGCCGCATCGCCGAAGTTTTTGGCCCACACGACGTTGCCGTCCGGATCGAGCTTGGCGAGAAAGGCGTCATTCGAGCCGGCTGACGTCAGGAAAATGCCGTCGAAATCAGCGGATCCAACCAGCGATCCGCCCACGTAGATCGAGCCCATGCTGTCGATGCCGACAGCGAACGCCGATTGTGCCGAAGCGTCGCCATATCGCTTGGCCCATATCGCGTTCCCCAGGTGGTCGAATTTCGCGATGAAGATGTCGGACGAACCCGTACTGGCCATGGGGCCCGTACCGAAGTCCAGCGTGTCCGCGAAGGATCCAACGGCGATGATGTCTCCGGTGCTCGTGACGGCGACGTCATGAACGGTTTGGAGCGTGCCGAATGGACCGACGACCTTGATCCACCCATCCGCCAAGGTTTGGCATTCGGCGGGATCGTTGCCGTTGCACGCTTCGTCCTCGGGCGTGAGGCAATTTTCGGCCTGCGGGACGACCTCGCCGCCGCATTCACTGTACCCAGCTCCAGACGGCAAACAGACGCGTGTGCCGCCTTTGCAGATGCCGACTTCGAGGGTTGGTGCGGGGCCCGTGTAACAAGGTTCTTGCGAATCGGGAACGCACACCATGGCGCCCCCTCCATCGCCTCCGCCTCCGCTGCCGCCTCCGCCGCCGGAACCTCCTGTACCGCCCGTTGGAAAGACGCGTTCCTCGGGGGTGCAAGACGCTAGGCCAAGCGCGAAGATGGAGATTGCAGCAATCGACCAAGACAAACTACACACAAGCGAACGTTTCATCCCAAAATGATGCCACGGATCGGCGATGTGCGGAGCAGGCTACAGGCGCGCCGTCAGGGAAGCAGGCGCATGAGCAGCGCTTGAATGTCGTCCGTACCCGCGGGCGTATCCAATACGCCGCCGCCAAAGTCGGCCGGACCTTGATGTCCACCGCTGACGAAGACATCACCCATGGGCGAAACGGCAACGCCGAAGAAGGCATCGAGCGCGGGGCCGCCGAGGTGCGTGGACGAGATGTGCTTGCCGTCCCAACCAATCTTGGCGACGAACCCATCGACGACGTTGGCTACGAGCGGGCCGCCGCCGAAATCAAGCGTTCCGTCGTAAAAACCAACGGCGACGATCGATTGAGACGACGGATCCGACGTCATCATCTGCCGCGCGAAAAACGACATCGCGTTGCCCGTGTTCATTGCCCATCGATGCGATCCATCCGGACCGAGCGACATGAGAAACACGCCACGTGCTTGTGATGGTGACATGAGCGTCGTGCCGTCGCTGAGCATCATGGAGCCCACGAGATCACCCATGACGAACACATCGTCCGTTGCCGAAGTCGCAACGGTGCCACCGCGCTGAAACTCGGCGTCGCCCCACGTGCGTACCCAATCCTCGTTGAGATCCGGTGCGAGCTTGAGCAGGAATGCATCGCTGCTACCCGCACTGGCGTACGCACCGAGTTGCCCGAAATCGGTGATGTCTTCGAAGGCCCCCGTGATGAAAATCGCGCCCTTCGAATCGACCGCGATGTCCATCAATTCCTCGGTGCCCATCCCGCCGTACTTCTTCGCTGCGACGTCGAAGCCCGACGAATCGAGCTTGAGGACGAACATGTCGGTACCTTGGGCCGTGGGAAGCTCCATGCCCATGAGCTGGATGAAGCCGCTGTAGTTTCCCGCGACGATCACTTGGTTTGCCGGCGTGATCGCGATGCTCTTGCCGCGTTGCGAGGACTGGTCGCCGAAGTGCCTGGCCCACATGAACGTGCCGCTCGGATCGAACTTGGCGACGAATGCATCGTCTCCGCCGTTGCTCGTGATGGGGTTGCCGTCGCCGAAGTCGATGGCCCCCGACATCTCCCCGACGATGTAGATCGCGCCGCTTGCATCGAGGGCGAGATCGGTTGCGGTTTGATACGACGAATCGCCGAATCGCTTGCTCCAGATGTGTTCGCCGAGCGCACTGACGCGAAAGAGAAAAATGTCGTCGCCGCCCGTGCTGGCTATGGGTCCGCCGCCGAAATCGATGACGTCGCGGAAGTAGCCCGTGCCGATCACATCGCCCGTCGTCGGATCGACAGCGATGCTCGTGATGACTTCTTCGCCCAAGCCGCCGTAACTCTTGCTCCAGACGTGTCCCAGCGAAGGGCACTCGACAGGGTTTGGCCCGTCGCAACCCTCGTCCTCCACCGTCGTGCAAATCTCGGTCGTGGGTACGACTTCACCTTCACACGGGCCGTAGCCGCTTCCGTCTTCGAGGCATGTGTGCGTGCCTTGCTTGCACACACCAACGTCTTCCGTACCTGGCGTGCCGGTGTAACAAGCTGCGGTCGTGAGAGGTTCGCAGACTTGGCCCGTGCCGCCCGTGCCGCCCGAGCCTCCTTGGCCGTTCGGGAATTCCCGCGCGACCGGAGCACAAGCTCCCACGGATGATGCAGCGAACCCCAACGATGCGAGCAGCAGAGCGCTCGTACGAGCCCAATTTCCAAGCGATCGAAGTTTCATGATGCTTCGCGAGCATCGCACAAGACACTTTGCGCGCGCAGCCGTCTTCGCTACGGGGTGCGCATGTCCGAAGAAACCTTCCCCGTAAAAATCGAGCGCCGAGGGGCCGTCGGCGTCCTCGTCATCGATCGAGCCGATCGTCGCAACGCGCTCAGCCGCGAGACGCTGTATGCGCTTGGTCGCCTAGGCAAGGAGCTCGTGAACGATCCCGCCATTCGCGCCATCATCCTGACCGGTGCGGGTGACAAGGCGTTCTGTGCGGGCGCGGATCTGAAAGAGCGTCAAGGCATGAGCTCCGACGAGGTCCGCAAGCAGGTTGGTCTTTACCGAACCGAGCTCGCCGTCCTCGACCACAGTCCCAAGCCTGTCATCGCTGCGATCAACGGCGTTGCGTTTGGTGGTGGTCTCGAGCTGGCGCTCATTTGCGACATGCGCGTTGCCGCTCCGCACGCCGAGCTGGCGCTCCCCGAAACGACGCTCGGCATCATTCCGGGTGCCGGCGGGACGCAGCGCTTGCCGCGGATCGTGGGCGAAGCGAGAGCCAAGCAAATGATCCTGCTCGGTCGTCGATTCGGCGCGGCGGAAGCTTTGTCCTGGGGCCTCATCAACCGTATCTCGCCGCTCGACACGCCCGTCCTCGAAGACACCATCGCGTGGATCGAACCCGTCGCCAATGGCGCTCCGATTGCACAACGCGCAGCGCTCGAGGCGATCGACGCGTCGTTCGACGTGGCGCTCGAACGCGGCCTCGAGCTCGAACGCGTCTACTACGACGAAACGCTGCGCAGCGAAGACCGCCTCGAAGCACTCCGAGCGTTCGCCGAAAAGCGCCGCCCCGTCTTCAAGGGGATCTGAGCTCAGGTCCCGTCCGTTGGATCTCGAAGCATTTGTATTTTGCTCTCGAGACGTTTGGAAATCCAAACCTTGTTCTTCGCGTCCACGACGACGGCGCCGCAATCGTCGAGCTCTTCGCATATGGCCAGGCCCTTTTCCGGGCCGAGGATGAAGATGGCATCGTCGATGCCGTCGGCCGTGAAGGCATCCTTCGCCCAGACGGTCACGCTGCGGCTCGCGCGTGCAGGGTAGCCCGATCGAGGGTCGATGATGTGATGCCACCGTTTGCCATCCTTGATGAAGGATCGTTCGTAATCGCCGGCCGTGGAAAAGGCGTGATCGGTCACGTCGATCATCGCGAAGTAATCGCTCGGCCCGGACCCTCGAGGGTCACGCACGCCAACGCGGTAGGCGGATCCATCGGGCTTCTTGCCGCGTACATAGAGATCTCCGCCCGCTTGAATATAGTACGAGGTCAAACCTTCGGCAGAGAGCACCTTCGAGGCAGCGTCGACGCCGTAGCCTTTGGCGATGCCGCCGAGGCTGATGCGCATGCCCTGTTTTTCTAAAAAAACCGTGCGTTTGTCTTTGTCGGTGAGGATCTTTCGGTAGTCGATGAGGGCGCGGCCTTTGTCGATCGCATCTTGCGACGGGACTTCTTCGACCTTGTTTTCGTCGAAACGCCAGAGATCACGCATCGCTTCGAACGAGATGTCGAAGACGCCTTCGGATCGTTTGGCGACGGACAAACTGCGGTCGATGACTTCGAATGTTTCAGGTGAAACGGTTACGGGCTGCTTGCCGGCCGCTTGATTCACCTTCGAGATCTCGCTGTCGTCTCGCCAGGTGGTCATGAGGTTTTCGAGGCGTCGGATTTCGGCGAGAGCTTTTTCGAGCTTCGATCGCAGGGTGCGTTCGTCCAGCGTGCGCGTCGTGTACGTGGTCATCACGACGTGCGTGCCCATGGCTTTGTCTTCGAGCGTCACCTTTTTGGGCTCGAAAGGAGGTGGACGCGCGGCTTCCGATGATGCGCGAGGGGCGGGTTCGGGTTCGGGAGGAGTTTGTTTGTCGCAGGTCACGAGGGCCGAGGTGCACGCTGCTGCGAAGAGGAAAAGTCGCTTCACTTCTGCTCCGATGCTTGCCTGTCGGGCAGAGAGCTTAGCGAATCACCCGGCGGCTGCGTTGCGTCGCGACACGTTGCTGAGGTCGTCGAGCATGCCCGTGCCGCCTTCGATGGGGATGGAGCGGGCGAGGGCGACGCGTTCCAGGACCAACGCGAGGCCGAGGGGGTTGTTGACGGTGGGCAGGAGGTAGGACGAGCCGTCCCAAAGATCGAGGGTGATGTCGCCACGCAGGATGGGGTTGTCGGTGTTCGTTCCGTCGGCCGTGGGCAAACGCATGCGGTCGATTTGTGCCCAGGTCCATCGCCTGACGCGCGGGATGCCGAACGAGAGCAGCTCACGAAGCTCCACGCCTTCCGGACGAATCACGACGCCGCGCATTTGGTCACGCAGCATGCCGGCCAAAGCGCTGCAAAACAGGATGATTGCGCAGACGCTCGCAGGCACGAGGCGATGTCGGTCTTCTTCGACGACGTAGCGGAAGAGCGTCGAGTTGGTCGGGGCATTTTGGCCGTAAACGATGAGGCCCACGATGCCGAGTGCGAAGACGAAATAGGCGAACCACGGAAGCCGTTCTTTCAGCGGTGGGCCGAAAGACACGGTGGCCTCCGGGCGGTAGGACATGTCGAAACCGGGGGGACGGGAAGCTCGCGCCATAGGTGAGCAGTGTACACGATCACCCGCATGCGCCTTGGGTACAGCCGTTATTCCGGGGGGCTCCCGCAGCGCGCGTCGAAATCTTGGCTCGACTTCAAACTACTGACACTCGGAAGCTTTCGTCGGATTTGCGCGGAAGAATTCGAGGCACCAGGGGCTCAATTTGTCCGTGTAGTCGGAGCAGGGGATTTGGTCGGGGGCGGAGCCTGATCGATCTGCCGCGAGGCCTTCTTTACAGGTGGCACAACACTTTGCGCGCAGGTCTTCGTTCGTGGCGGGTTTCTCGTCGGCCTCGGCGGGTTTTGCCGCGGGTTCATCGGCGGCCATGTCCGGCCCGGCCATGTCTTTGTCTGCGTCGGGCACTTCCGACTGCTTGGGTTTGCCGCAAGCGAATGCGAGAAGGGCGAGAGCGACGAAGGGGACGGCCAGCGAGCGGGACAGGTTCTTCATGGACGGCATTTCATCGGAACGTGCAGTCCAACGCAAGCATCGGTTTTTCGCTGGTCGTTCGAGCAAACCGGTTGGCTGTGTCATGCTCGGCCCCCATGCACGTGCACTTCGTAGGTGTTGCCGGGACGGGAATGGGCGCGCTTGCCGGGCTTTTCAAGGCAAGTGGGCACGTCGTGTCCGGTTCGGATGTCGCGTTTTACCCTCCCATGGGCCCCGCTTTGGAGCGCTGGGGCATTCGTCTCATGGAGGGCTTCGATCCGAAGCACCTCGTGCCGAGGCCCGATCTCGTCATCGTCGGAAACGTTTGTCGTCCAACGAATCCGGAGGCGCGGGCAGCCATCGATGGAGGCATTGCGACGAAGAGCATGCCGCAGGCGCTTGCCGATCACTTGCTCGCGCATCGCTCGCCGCTCGTCGTGGCAGGGACGCATGGGAAGACGACGACGAGCGCTCTTGCGGCGTGGCTTTTGCACGAAGCAGGGCGGGATCCAGGGTTTCTGATTGGTGGGCTGCCGAAAAATTTCGATCAGAGTTTTCGATTGCCTGGAGAAGCGGCGCGTCCAGGGCGCCTGCCGCTCGTGACGACCGATGGTTTGTCCAAGCGGAACACTCCGTTCGTCGTGGAGGGGGACGAGTACGACACGGCGTTTTTCGAGAAAACACCGAAGTTTTGGCATTACCGTCCTGAGGTGGGGATCGTGACGTCGATCGAGCACGATCACGTGGACATCTACCCGGACGAACCATCGTACATCGCGGCGTTTCGTGGGTTTGTCGAGCGGATTCCGGAGAGTGGTCTCATCGTCGCATCGGCTGCGGACAAGCGGGTGGTGGAGGTGGTAGAGAGCGCGGCGCGTGCGGAAGTGGCCTACTTTGCGCTCGAAGGTGACGACACGCATGGAGTGCCGCCGCATTGGCTCGCGGCGCCGGCGGAGGTGTCGGAGGAGGGGCAATCGTTCGACGTGTACGCAGGGGGCGTCTATGCGGGACGGGCCGCGATGGCGATTCCGGGGCGGCACAACGTGCGCAACGCGCTTGCGGCGGTGGCTGCAGCGGCGCAGGGATACGGCGCGAAGTTGTCCACGTTGTTTGGAGCGCTCGCGACGTTCAAGGGGATACGGCGTAGGCAGGATTTGCTCTACGAAGTGCGCGGAGTTCGCGTCTACGACGACTTTGCGCATCATCCGACGGCAGTGGACGAAACGCTGCGTGCGATGCGCGCGAAGCATCCCCAAGGCACGATGTGGGCTGTTTTCGAGCCGCGAAGCGCGACGGCGTGTCGAGCGCTTCATCAGCACGACTACGCGCGGGCGTTTGGAGCTGCGGATCGTGTGGTGTTCGCGCCGCTTGGTCGCAGCGAGATCGCGCCATCGGAACGTCTCGATTTGCAGGCGCTCGTGGCGACGCTTTCGGCGGCTGGCACGAAAGCGACGGCGGCTTCGTCGGTGGAGGCGATCATTGATTTGATCGCCAAGGAAGCGACGTCTGGGGACACCGTGGTGCTCATGTCGAACGGAGCGTTCGGGGGCATCTACGACAAGCTTCGGACGGCGCTCGAGAAATGACCCGGCTCCGGTTTGTCCCCGGGGGTATGGGGGGCAGAGCAGTCGGCTCGTCTTTTGGGCGAAGCCCAAAAGACTTATAGAGCCGCCTGCGAGCCCCCCATCGTGACTGACCTCGCGTAGCGCGCGTCCCACGCGCGCGAAGCGAGCTCTCAACTCCAGGCCTGGCTCCAACCAAGCTCCGATTGACCCGCGGGCCCACTCCGTTAGAATGGGCCTGTTCCCTCTGCTGGTCTCTGTGAGGTGATTGAATATTGAATCCCGAGTAAGCATTGAACCAGGGGCCCACCAGTTGTCGTGGTGTGCAAGCCCGGCATAGCGACCGGGAAGCCTAAAACGGCACATCGGGCACCCACCTAGCGCAAGCTAGGGGTTCAGTTCAATCGGCCCACGTTTCTGGCGGTAGGAACGCTTTTCGAGCCCGGCACACGTCGGGCTCTTTTTTTCGCCGTGGGACGGGTAGATTTTTTTCCGCTTGCCCGGTCATTCCGGTAGCTTCCCCCTTCCCATGGAGACGTACGACTCGTTGGTTTCCAAGGCTCGAGAGCCTGGTTCGCGCCGTTTTGGCGCTGTTCTTCGCCACGTCGGGATCGCACTCGCGATCGCCCTGGTGCCCGGTGTGGCGTTCGCCGTCACGGCCAAGGGCAAACTAAGTGGCGCCGAAAAACTTTTGAACCCCGTTTGGTCCGAAGCAAAGGATCCCAACGCCCACCGATACACGTTTCGCGAACCTTCGCCCACGGTGCGTCCCGACGTACGCACGCTGCGCGGGCACCTGCCCAAAGAGCTTGCGATCGTGGTGCTCGGTGAAAAAGGCACGGCGCAAAAAGTGCCCGTTTCAGTGACCATTGCCGGAGGACGGACGACGCCGGTCACCATCGTCGTTCCCGAAGGGCAAGTCATTCAGTTCGAAAACAAAGATCCATTCCCGCACAAAATTTACGATACCGGCAACAAAGGCCTCGCACCGGTCGAATTGGGCACGACGAAGAGCCGCTCGTGGACGCCGCCGGGGCCCGGGAAATATGAAATTCGTGACGAGCTTTCGCCAAGCATTCGATCGTGGGTCGTCGTCGAACCTCGGGCGATGGCGTCGACATATCCGGATCGCAAAGGCGAATTCGCCATCGATCTCGAGCCCGGAACGCATAAATTGCGAGCGTATTACAATGGCGAGCCCGTGGGGCAGGAGCTCGAAGTGGCGATTACCCCATTCCCTGCCGAGCAGCCGCTGAGAGCGCCGCTCGTCGTCAGTGACGGAAAGTGATCGAGGCGGAGGCGAGTCGATGATTCTGTCGCGTTTTTGGTATCTCGCTCTGGCCATTACGCTGGGCGTTGCGGTATTCACGTTGGTGCTCGCGGCTCAGATGTACAATCGGGCCGGTGTTCGCGCCATGAGCGAATCTCTGGCGGCCGATTCGAGCGCCGTGGGATGGTACTTGAAGGATGACGCGCGTAATCGATCCAGCGCGCTGATCCCCATTGCACTGTCGCCCGATCTGCGCGCGCAGCTCCAAAAAACAACGCCCGAAGCGAAAATCCCCCGTGACGCTCGCGATGCGGCCAACAAGGCGCTCGCGAAACTCGCCAATGAAGTGCCCACGGACCTGCAATTCGATGCCCTCTGGGCCGTCGATGGCAATGGTCGCGTGATCGCCGCCGTGGGCATCATCCATTCCGAGGATTGGGAGCTTGGCGGTTATCCCCTCGTGGCCGACGCCCTTCACGGCTGGATTCGTGACGACGGCTGGATTTGGAAAGGCCGCATTCTTCGCGTCGTCGCGCGTCCGGTCGAAGCCGAAGTGAATGGCGAACCGGTGGGCGCGGTCATCGGCGCCAAATACGTCGACGACAAGTTTGCTCAGAACGTTTCAAAACGCACCGGTGCAGCCGTTGGATTCTATGCCGACGGCGCGCGCGTCGCATCCTGGGGGCCCGAAGGGTTCGACAAGGCAAACCTCGACCTCATTACGCAAGACCTGAAGCAGCTCGACAACAACAAAGATTATCAGGAGAAGGGCCGCAGCGAGCCGCGTGTCATCGGTGCCCATTTGGGCGTCGTGTACGCGCGTATGCCCGGCGAAAGCTGGGACCTCAATGCGGGATATGCCGTCGGTCGCCTCGCGGTCGCCGTCGAATCCCCCATGGACTTTTTGAACAAAGCGGACGACATCGACAAGAAAAAGGTCCCCACGCCCATCATCATTGGCGTCGTCTTCTTGCTCGCAGCGGCGGGCATCGTGTTCACCGTATTCGAGCACACGAAACCGATGTCGACGTTCGGCAAAGAAGCCATTCGTTTGGCCAAAGGCGAAGTCGACATTCTGGCGCCAAGCAAATTCCGCGGAGCGTACAAGAAAATCGCGTCCGATATCAACGACGGTATCGACAAGATCGCCGCCAAAGGCGGTGCTCCGCGCCGTGCTGCAGACCTCGAACAAGTGCTCGGGCCCATTCCTGCGGCCCCGACCATGAGCGCTTTTGCCGTTCCTGGCTCGACGGAAACGTCATCGAATGCCATCCCGGTGCCCGCGGGCGTCGGGCCCAAGCCATTGCCTCAGCCCAAAGCGCTGCCGAAGCCCAAGGCCAAGCCTGGGGAAGAGGCCGAAGCGCCGGCTGCTGCCGATGCAGGTGGGGCGCCGAGTGCGCGCAAGCCTCCGCCGCCGCTGCCGAAGTCGAATGCGGCCGAAGCGGCTCCCGAAGCTGCGGCTGCCGTGGTCGACGAAGAGACCGAATGGAAGGGCGTATTCGAGC
The DNA here is from genome assembly GCA_016715885.1 of Polyangiaceae bacterium. NCBI lineage: Bacteria > Pseudomonadati > Myxococcota > Polyangiales > Polyangiaceae > Polyangiaceae bacterium. The sequence continues at coordinate 294,628 of JADJXL010000015.1, read as the reverse complement.
AATTCCTGGCCACGAAAGAGCAATGCGGCGAACCGACGGCAGGAATGACATTCGAGAAATTCAAGACGACGCTGCAGCGTAACAAAGATGCCCTCGTGCAGCGCGGAGCTACGGGCGTCAAATTCACGGTGTACGTCAAGGAAGGCAAAGCGGCGCTCAAAGCGACGCCGGCCAATAAGTCGTAATTGGGTGAAGGTGCAGAACATGGGTGCAAAGCGGATCGTAATTGGCGCGGCCGTGGCATCGCTCGGCCTTGGATTTGCGAATTCGGCGTTCGCTTCTTCGGGCCTCGATTCTCCCGATAGCGGTGTCATCCAAGTCGGTCGCGGAGCGACGTACGTGGCCCGCGCCGACGATCCGCTCGCCACGGTGTTCAATCCGGCAGGGCTCGCCCATCAAAAATCCGGGGTGTTCATCGGGGCGCACTTGATGTTCTCGAACCGCTGCTTTTCGCGGCGTAATCCCGACGGCAGCCCCGTATCGCCAGGCGCATCCCTCCCGGGCCCCGGTGCTCCGGGAGGTCCGGAAGACCCCGTTTGCGCCGACATGACGCCGTTTCCGAACCCTCAAATCGCCGCAAACTTCCGCATTTCCGATCGGTTCGCCGTCGGCATTGCGGTGCTGGGCCCGCACGGGGTCGGCAACGTCTCGTGGCCAGAATCCGTTTCGTATACCAATCAGCTCGGTCTCTCCACGACCCAGCCGGCGCCCAATCGATTCATGCTCGTCGAGCAGGAATCGCTGCTCATCAATCCGACGGTGAGCGTGAGTTACGCCATCAAAGATTGGCTCAGCATTGGCGCCGGATTCATTTGGGGTGTCGCATCGGTCAAATTCGTAAACTTCAGCGAATCCACGTCGCAAGTGGCCAATGACGACTTTGCAGGCAATCAAGAAGTGCGAGCTTCGTTGTCGGCCGTCGACGGATTCATTCCCGGTTTCGTCGTAGGTGTCCTCGCATCACCGCACAAGCGGCTCGATTTGGGCGCGCAAGTGCGCTGGCAAGATGCCGTATCGGCACGGTCCACGGTGCAGCTCGAATCGCTCTATTGGAAATCGGGCGGCACGAAAAACGACGCGCCATGCGCGGGCGTTGCCGCGGATTGCAACATCACCAATCGCGACGATGCTGGCTCCGTCAAGCTCAACGTGCCTTTCACGGCAAGGTTTGGCTTTCGATACCATAGTCCGCAAAAACAAGGCTCGCTCGTCCCGAAAGTCGGGCGCAAGGTTCGAGATACCCTCGTCGATGATCGTTTCGACGTCGAGCTCGATTTCACGTACGCGCACAACAGCGTCGTGGACAACATGGAAGTCCGCTTCGAGCCCGGCATTCGCGTGAATGGCACGCCCGGTTACGTGCCTGAAAACGCCGACATTCCGCATAAATGGAAAAACGTATTCGGCGCGCGACTCGGCGGTGATTACGTCTTCATTCCGGGGTTCTTGGCGGCGCGCGCGGGTGCATGGTTCGAGACCAACGGGCAAGATCCCGAATACCTCAATACCGATTTTCACTTGGGCTACCGCGTGGGCGTCAATGCTGGAGCCACCGTGCGCCTTGGGCGATTCGACGTGTCGCTTGCCTATCAGCACACGTTTTTCGAAACATTCGACAATGGTGGCAATGGGAAGCTCAAAGGTTTGTCCGGTGATGCCACGACGGGGTATCGCACGGTGCACAACATCAACGGCGGAAAATTGACGTCGAGCCTCGATGAAGTGGCGCTCGGCGCAACGTTCCGGTTTTAGCGTTCTTCGACCACGTTCGTCCTGCGCGTTTGCTCGTGCGATTCTGCTAGGGTGAAGGCGTCATGAGTCTTTCCGACGCCGACGAATCCCGCGTGGCCATCGCGTTCGACCAGTACCTCGCGGCGCTCGATGCCGGCCAAAGGGACGTGCTCGATGCGGCGGCGATGGATCGCACGCGATACGACGTTCGTGTCTATCGGATGCTGCGCGCGAGCATGAGCCACATCGAAGCCATCGACGAACACGACGAAGGCACGTTCGTCACGTGGTCGGTGCGCGCTGCCGATGGGACGGTCGTGGCGCGGTTTTCCGCGATCGTTTCTCTGCGCGACGATCGCGTCACCATCGATCGCCTCGTGTCGCGGGACATCGACGAGCAAGCCCTTTCTGCGGCCGCTGAAATCGTGGTGTCCGGTCCCATCGCTTCACTTCCGCGGTCGAGTCAATACTGGGTGCGTCGTTGGGAAGGACGTCCATCGATTGCGCCGTCGGCAGCGCCTCCACCGATGTCCGGGCGCGACACTTCCAAGAGCTGACACGGTTGCCTCTTGCCCCCGCGTGTCCAAGCAGGACACCATGGCTCCGCGATGGAGGAGCTATATCGCAGCAGTCACCTCATCGTGACGCGTGAAGACAACGGACGGCTGGTCCGTGCGCGTCGCACGTCGGCGCCGTTCGGTTCTGCTGCGGATATGTACGCCGTTCAAGCGCAGTTTCTGCGCGTCGTGCCGGTGCGTGATCGATTCTGTGTGTCCGTCTTGGTCGACGTGCGTGAAGCGCCGATGCTCGCGAACGACGCGCTCGAGATCGAAGCGGTCAAGGTCATCGATTCGATGGCCTCCGACTTCGAACGCTCCGCGCTCCTCGTGCGTACCGCCGTCGGAGCGCTCCAAGTGCGCCGGATCGCCCGGACAAACCCGTTCCGTCTCGAGCTCTTCGAGGACGAAGCCGCGGCGCTCGCGTACCTTGCGGGCAGTGGTCCTCCGCCCGGGAGCGTCGTGGGTGGCCGCCGCAGCAGTCTTCCTCCGCCCCCAGGCCGCAATCGGTAGCGCTCGGATGCACGCTCGGTGCGGCTCGTATCGACGCCGGCTGGTGGCTTCGCTATGACGAGCATCAGCATGACCGACACAAGCGTTCGCAACGTCATCATCATTGGTTCTGGCCCCGCGGGCCTGACGGCTTCCATCTACGCAGCTCGCGCGAACTTGAAGCCGCTTTGCATCGAGGGGTTCAACGCCGGCGGGCTGATTCCCGGCGGCCAGCTCATGTTCACGACGGACGTCGAGAACTACCCGGGCTTCCCGCACAAGGTCACGGGCCAGGAGCTCATGCAGCGTTTCCGTGACCAGGCCGAGCACCAAGGCACCGAGATCGTCACGGCTGACGTGACCAAGGTCGACTTCTCGCAGCGTCCGTTCAAGGTCTGGGTCGAGGACACGATGTACCTCGCGAAGACCGTCATCATTGCGACGGGGGCGCGCGCGAACTACCTGGGTTTGCCCTCGGAAGAAGCGCTGAAAAACAAGGGCGTCAGCGCATGTGCCGTGTGCGACGGAGCGCTGTATCGAGGCCGAGACGTCGCGGTCGTGGGTGGTGGAGACACGGCGATGGAGGAAGCGAGTTACCTCGCGGGCTTGTGTTCCTCGGTGACGCTCGTGCATCGGCGTGACGAGTTCCGTGCGTCGAAGGCGATGGTCGCGCGCGTCGTGGAGAACCCGAAAATCAAGATTCTCTACAGCCATGTCGTCGACGAAGTGCTCGACGTGAAAGAGGATCAGGTCACGGGCATGGTCGTGCGGAGCCTGAAGACGGGCGAGAAGACGGCGGTGCCCATCGCGGCATTTTTCGTGGCGATTGGTCACACGCCGATGACCGAGCTTTTCCTTGGGCAGCTCGAGGTGCATCCGAACGGGTACTTGAAGACGGTGCCGGGTTCGACGCGGACGAGCGTTCCGGGCGTGTTTGCTGCGGGTGACGTGCAGGATTGGACGTACAGGCAAGCGGTCACGGCCGCGGGGACGGGGTGCATGGCGGCGCTCGATGCCGAACGATTCATGCAGCAGGAAGGCGCGCACTGAAGTAGGGTTAGGCTTGGACAAACGCCCGTCATGAGCGACGCTCCTCTTTCGCCAGCGGAAGCCCGTCACGAGCTTTTCGAGCTTGCGGCATCGGTGCGAGCGCTCGTGGATTGGTACGACATGACGGGCGTGACGGGCGTGCCGCGTGGCGTGGTCGTCGAGCACGAGCATGCGCCCGCGCCGCTGCGGGCGCCGGTGCCTGCGCAAGCGTATGCGCCGACCGCGCCGGTTTCGCGGGACGCACCCCAGCCCCCGCAGCGTTCCGCGGCAAACTCGTTTGAGCACCAAGCGCCACACGCGCAGCCCGTGCGGCCACCGCCGACTTCGTTTGAGCAGCAACGATATCCCGTGCAAGCAGCGCCGGCGCAGCCGGTCGTGCGAGCGCCCGTGGTACGCGCCGATGCGGCGACGCCGACGGAGCGCATGGGGCGCTTGTCGGTGCTTGCGGCCGAAGTTCAGGGGTGTCGGCGATGTCGATTGGCCGAGGCGCGGACGCAGACGGTGTTTTCGCGAGGCGATCCGTTTGCGGAGCTATGTTTCGTGGGTGAAGGGCCTGGCGCCGAGGAAGATCGGTTGGGCGAGCCGTTCGTGGGGGCGGCCGGGCAACTGCTCGACAAGATGATTGCGGCGATGGGGTATCGACGTGACGAGGTGTACGTCTGCAACATCGTGAAGTGTCGTCCGCCGGACAATCGCAAGCCTGCGCCGGACGAGATGGAGGCGTGTAAGGCGCATTTGGTGCAGCAGCTCGATTTGTGCCGGCCCAAATACATCGTGGCGCTCGGTGCGACGGCGATTCAGGGGCTGCTCGGGACGACGGAGGGCATCATGAGGCTTCGGGGCAAGTGGAAGCTTTATCGAGGGATCCCGGTGATGCCGACGTTTCACCCGGCGTATTTGTTGCGACAGCCGACGGCGAAAAGGGAAGTATGGATGGACTTGCAAGAGGTGATGGCGCGTCTCGGCAAGAAGCCACCGGGGAAGACGACGGGCTGAAGCGCGATTCGCGGTTCATTTACGCATTACGCGCGATTGGGGTATTGATTGCGCTGTCGCCATTTTGGGCGACCGTGGCGGCGCGCGTCTCATCGCCGGGCGCAAGCGAATTGATTTATGCAATTTTTTCGCCGGTTTGTCACAACAGACCTGCGCGGACGCTGGAGCTATTCGGCGTATTGATGCCGTTATGCAGCCGGTGTCTTGGTATTTTTATTGGGTTTGGCACGGCAGGGGTATTTCCGTATCCGCGGTGGGGCATTCGCGCGAGTTTGGGATACGGGTTTGTCGCGAGCGTCGTGATGGTGGCGGATGTGATCATGCAGGATTTGGGCATGCATCCGATATGGCATTCCGTGCGCATATTGACGGGCATCTTATGGGGGCACGTGTGTGGACTTGGGGTATTGGCGGTGGGGAGGTGGGGGGACCAAACCAGGAAGCGATCTGCATCGAAGAGGTATTTGCCTTGACCGTCTCATGAATTTCGATACATGAGAAGCGTGACGAAAGACCGCGAAGCAACGAAAACTCGTCGCAAGAAAACATCTTTGCGCCAACGCACCCAGGCCCCATCAGAGGCTACAACGCAACGGGCGCAATCACTGGATCGGTCCAAACCTGCTAAGAAAGGGCGTATGCGTGCTGCTCCAGGCGCAGTATCAACGCAGGACTTGTACACGGGCATGTCTGGCCAGTTCTTCGCAATGAGCAAGTTCTTGTGGCGCGGATACAATGTTGCCGTTCCTGCAATCGACGTTGGTGAAGATGTTTTCGTCGTTGAAGCGACGACTGAAAAAGGTCGAGGAATGTTGCGTCGCGTTCAGGTGAAAACCGCGGGTCGCGGCAAAATCGAGAACGGAAACAAGATAGTCCAATTCAATCTTTCACGCATTCAGCTCAATACGGCTCCCAGCCACGGCGAGCTCTACTACATGTTCATAACTCGTTGGGATGACATGAACCCGGCAATAGACTGGCGGTTCGTCCTGATTTCACGAGTGCAACTTAATGACATTCGAGCCCAAATGACCGCAAGCGGTGGGCCTGGCAGGAGGCCCAAGGAGGACGGTGAAAGTCAAGATCAGATCACGATCAGGGTCAAATTCTCCGAACAGGACGCACTTGCTTGGGGGCAATCACTCAAAGACTATATGGATCGTTGGTCCGCAGAGTGGGACATTGGCAGTCCGATGCAAGGATTGATTGCAAACAGCAACGCAATCAAGCAACCTTCGGCTCCGGCACCAATTGAGCAATCTCCTGCTCCGAACGCGGATCTCGAAACGAAACAATAAATTTTTTCGTGAGTTGTCCCGCACTCAGCCCTGTTAGTAGCGACACGACTTGCTTGTCGAAGCGGTTGATACTTTCTGAAAGCTTTTCTCGCGTGTCGTGCGAAATATAGACATGTCGGGTCGAAATACGCACGTCCGGAAATGCGTTACGAATCCGTACCTGACTCTCGGGATCAAGTCCGAAGGACGTCCCATCGACCGATTGCGACGTGTAAATGACGATAGGTCTTGCGGTCGAGCGGTTCACGCTGGCTGCGCGGGTTGCTCTCGTTGGGGGTGGCGTTCTGCGTGTGGGTGAGCTTGTCATGTGCGAACTCCTGAGCAAAATAAGCTTACACCAGCGCACCTAGGGCGCGCAAGCATCGGATTCTCTTTCTGACTGAGGGATTGGTAGCAAGCGCGGACGAAATTCTTCTCGCTGCTCGCTCACTTCCCCAGCACCACCGCTCGCCCCGCAACCGGCGATTCCGCCAATAACACCAGCGTTTCAATCTTCTTCTTGTCGCTCTTGTCGTCCACGACCTTCAGCGTGCCCGCCAAGTTGTACGCCATTTCCCAGCCAATCGAATCATCCGCCGAGAAAAACGCATACGACGAATCACACCCCGCAAGGTCTTTCTTGATCGTATCCGCCGTATTCGACAAATCCGGCCCGGCCAAACCTTTGCGCTGCCGCTTCGCCGTGGCCCCTTTGATTGGCCACACCGCCGTCGACAAATCCTTCAGCACGCTCACCGTCACCGAACACCCCGGCGGCGACGACACCTTGCTCGGAGGCACCACCATCAGCTCCTTCGGCACGTCATCGCGACCATCCGTCTTCAGCAGCACCTTCGTCGCGCCCGCCTTCCCAAGCTCGTCCACCAGCGCCGCCACGTACGGCGTCGCCGCACGCTTTTCCGCCACCACCGTCACCGGCTCGTCCGCCTTGATCGGAAACTCCTTGATCACCGCCGCCATCTTCTCGCGCCAGTTCTCCGCCTTCACGTCGATGCGCGTGATCCCCAAGTACGGACCCAGCGAGTCCACGATGAGCGCCGGCACCTTGGTCGGCTTCGGCGGAGGCGCTGGCGCCTTCGCGACCGATGCACTCGGCGCCGCGCTTGCCGCAGGCTTGCTGGAGGAATTGCCTTCGTCACAGCCGGTCGCGGCGAGTGCAAACACGAGGACACAAGGGGCGAGGGAGTCGAGCCGAGAGACGAACATGCCGCGCAGTGTACCCAATCGGCCGCCGATCGAGAAAAGAATGGCACTCGTCGCTTGCAGTTCGGCCTGTCGCTTGCGATCGTGCGCCCATGACCTCGCCCCTCGTCGCGCGTTTCCAGGCTCGAAAACACGAACATCGCCTCGCCGTCGTGGATGATCACACCGAACGATCCTTCGGTGAATTGTGGGATAGTGCACTCCGAACGCGCACGGCATTGTTGGGTGGCCAACCATCTCTTGATGGTCAAGTCGTGGCGCTTTTCGTTTCGCCTGGCGTGGTGTGGCTCGAGGCGTTTTTGGGAATCCTGCTTGCAGGTGGAATCGCGCTGCCGCTATCGCCGCTTTATCCGGCGCTCGAGCTTGCGTGGTTTGGCGAGGACGCACGGGCAGGGGCGGTGATCGTATCGGACGATTTGCGTGAGCGAGCGGCGTTGTTATGCGAAGGTCGACGCGTCGTACGAGCGGAATCATTGCGAGAACATGCGTCGGTGGACGAGGTTTCTCCGCGGGAGGCCGATGACGTGGCGCTGTTATTGTACACGAGCGGCACGACGGGCAAACCGAAGGGGGCGATGATTACGCATGCGAATGTCGCAGTGCAGGCGGAATTGCTTGGCGAGGCGTGGAAGTGGGAAGCGACGGACCTTTTGCTGCATGCGTTGCCGCTGCATCATTTGCATGGGCTTGGCATATCGCTGATGACTTCGTTTTTGTCGGGCGGAGCGACGCGAATGCTGTCGAAATTCGATGCGCGCCGCGTATGGGACGAGTTTGCAAGCGAAAAACCGCCGACGACGTGGATGGCCGTGCCGACGATGTATCAAAAATTGTTCGAGGCATTCGATGCAGCGGACGAAAACACGCGTGAAAGGTGGGCCGCGGGGGCGCGGAAGTTGCGTCTTGCGACGAGCGGTTCGGCGGCATTGCCGGTGACGTTGGCTGAGCGATGGCGATCGATCACGGGCTCGGTGCCGCTCGAAAGGTTTGGCATGACCGAAATTGGCGTGGGCGCATCGAATCCGATCGATAAAGCGGGGCGGCGTCCGGGTTCCGTAGGCTTACCATTGCGAACGGTGGAGAGCCGCATCGTGGATGAATCGGGGCGCGATTTGGAGACGGGTCCAGGGGAATTGTGGATTCGTGGGCCGAGCGTTTTCAAGGGGTATTTGGGTCGCGAACAAGCCACGCGCGAAGCGTTTGCCGAGGGAGGGTGGTTTCGCACGGGCGACGTGGCCGAGCGATCAGCGGATGGATATGTGCGTTTGCTTGGACGAACGAGCGTCGATATTTTGAAAAGTGGTGGCTACAAACTTATCGGCGCTCGAAATTGAAGAAGCATTGCGGGAAAACCCGGCGGTGGCGGAGGTTGCCGTCGTGGGTTTGCCGGATGAAACGTGGGGGGAGCGCGTGGTGGCGGTGGTCGTGGCAGCGCCTGGGCGCGCGCACGAATGCGAGGCGGATGTATTGCGTGCGTGGGCGAAGGAGCGTTTGGCCCCGTACAAGGTTCCGCGGGAGGTGCGGGTGGTGGAAAGTTTGCCGCGGAACGCACTGGGAAAGGTGATGAAGCCGGAGGTGGTGAGGGGGCTCTGCGGGAACAAGTCTTTGTGAGTGCAAGGGTGTTGAGATTCTGCTACAAAACCAGAATTGAGCTCAAGCAGATGAAGAAGCGAACACGCCAAAAGGAAGATGTGACACTCGTCCGCGATCGTCGTGGTCGAGTGTGGACGGTGGCAGTGATGCCCCTCGAGCAAAATGACGACCTTGATCCTTGGCTCAACTTGACTCCGGCTCAAAGAATCGAACTTATTGGCGAATGCGTGCTCGATGGGCTGCGCGTAAAGGGTCAAAGTGACGTTCCCCGACTTCGAAGAGTTTATCGCGTTGTTGAACGCGCATCGAGTGCGGTATCTGATCGTCGGCGGGTACGCGGTCGGGTTCCACGCGCGGCCTAGAGCGACGAAGGATATTGATGTTCTTGTCGATATGACCGTAGCAAACGCTCGACGTACGCGGGCTGCGCTCCTCGATTTTTTGGGCAGCGATGCGCCGAACATCACAGAAGAAAAGTTGATGAATCCACGTACGCTCATTGTGCTGGGCGTCGAGCCTTTTCGTATTGACGTGTTGACTACGATTGATGGTTTGTCGTCATTCTCGGCAGCATGGAAGCGCAGAGCGAAAGGTTCGTACGGTAAGGTTCCAGCCAACTACATTGCTCTTGATGATCTCATTGCGGCCAAAAAGGCTTCCGGAAGACCGCAAGATCTTGCCGACGTTGACGTGTTGCAACGGGCAACGAGACGAGCCCGAGGATAAAGCCTCACGAGTCCCCAAATTCCGCCTCGAGTTCCTCCATCACCTCGTCGAACGGCAGACCTCGACCGGCATCGAGCGACTCCATAGCCTGACGGATCCCCTCTACTTCCTCTGCGCTTGGCTCGTCAGGTTGATCCCACTCGATGATCAACGAGTCCATGCCCGAAACCTAGCGTGTTCTACACACATAAGCAAGATGTGGATTTCAAGAAAAAACTTGCTTGGCTTTGAATTTCGCCTCGCTTCAAGGCACGCTTTTCACCGCCCCTCGAGCCACCCATGCTTCTGCAGCATCCTTCCTACCGCGCGAAATGCATCCGCCCGGCCAAACTGCAAAACATGCCCCCCGTGAAACGTCTCCAGCGGCGCATTGAAATGTTTTGCGAGCCGCTGCGCATGATCCATCGGCGTAATCCGATCCCCACTCGCGCCTACCACGATCAGCTTCTCCGGCGAAATGCGACTCGCTCGCGCAAGCGGACTCGTCACCTTCAGCGCCGCCTCGAGCGCATCATGCTGCTTCGCCTGCTCTTCGGGCGTGCCCACGAGTAACCCCATCGTGCGAGCGACATCGGCAATCGATGCACACGGGATGATCGGCGCCGCAAAGTCCACCTTGTCGTCAATCGTCGCCAGCAACCCCGACGCATATCCCCCAAGGCTCATCCCCATCACCCCGACCGCGCCGCACCCTCGTTCACGCAATTCCGCCGCGAGCGTCCGCACGTCGAGCATGATCTGCCGAAACCCTTCCACCGTGATCCGTGGATCCCCCGAAGGAAACATGTACGGCCCGCGTTTGGCTCGTACCGCGTGAAATGGCAGCACCATCAGCGCCACATCCATGCCGCGATCGTAAAGCCACTGCACCGGCCAAATTCGTTCTTCCAAGGCAAACTGCCCACAACGGTAACCGTGCAATAAAATGACCGCCGGCCGAGGCGTCGTGTGCAAAAACAGCCGCGCCGCCGCTATCCGGTTCTGCTCGTGCGACAGATATTCTTCGCACACGTCCCCACACCACGGCTCGAATTCGCTCCGCCACGTCGCATCCAGCACCACCCCGGGCTCCGCGCCTCCCATTGAACGTACTCGACTCAGCGAAATGGGAACCGATTTCGGCTCTGGAAAAAATAATTCGGGCTTCGCGATGAATTCAGGTTGATCGTACGTTGCCGTTATTTCGGCAAGAAACTCGAGGCGCGCTTCATGCGGCATTTTTTCGGGATCCGCGAAACCTCCGCCCCGTTCACTGCGTGCAATCATCGCCGCTCCGACCGTCGCGTCGAACCGAGATGCTGCAGAAGTGAGAATGCGGCGTAACACCAAATCAACTCTCCGTTCGGGACGAACCCCCTTGCGTCATTTTGATATCGACGCTCGTTCAAATAGCAAGAAAGGGGCCGCGCCCAGGTGGCGCGACCCCTCGTTCAGACGGCTCGGATGTTTTTCGTCCTCAGCGCTTCGTGAAGACGACGCGATTTTCCGCAGCAGCGATCACATCAGGCAGCAAAAAGGGCACCGGATGCGTCTCGTTGCGCCGCCATAACTCCGCCGAATCGCTGAAATGCGGGTTTTGTGAATCCCATACCGCTCCGCCAGGTAATGCATTCCAAGCTTTCGGGCCGGCCGGATCCATATCCACCACGAACCGCTGAGTCGGCCCGCTCCCGTACGAAAACCGCGGCATCACGTCCGGCCCGCCCGAACCGGAGAAATTGCACGCGTCCACGGCAAAGTTATCGCCATGTCGCGGGAATCCCGTCGGAAATACCGTATTACCCACCGGTGGAATCGCGAGCTGACCGAAAAGGGGTATGATCGCCTCGAAACGTATCGTGTGAAACGCCCCCCATCGATATTCGTTCGTATCCGTTCCAACGTGCTTCGTGAGCGTCGCAATCGCATCGAGCAGCGCTCGGATGAGCTGTTCATCCTTGGTTTCCTGCTCCGGCGTATTCATGTCGTCCCACAAAATGCTTTGCTGCGTCGCGGCATCATACGTCTCGAGCTTCGTGGGATCCGTGAGACATAACGACAGTATCGCTTTGGCGCGCATTTGACTGTCGACCGATCTTCCCGCGTGCGTGAATTCGTCCCCGAGCACCCGCGTCGCAAGCCGAGCAAGGAAAGTATTGAAAACGAGCGTCGCGTGCGCAGCTCGCGCTTCGACCGCCGTATCACCCGCCTCTGGCAGCGGTTTGTTCGTCGTCGGATCGACACCCGATGCCGCTTCGTAATCGGATTCCATCGCCCATGTCGTCAGCAAATCCTTCACGCCGACGACGGCAGCTCCATCGTACGCGGCATCCATCACGACCGCCGATAGCTCGGGATGCGTTCCCGGCGTCATGCGTTCCGCTTCCGCTCGATTGATGGCCGCAATCAGCACCGGCGCGAGGTTCGCACCCATCGGCGACCGCACGTCTCCTTGAATGCTCGCCATGTCCTCCGGCGTCACTTTATCAATTTTCTTGAGGCGTTCCTGAATACGACCCTCGCGAAACCCGAGATCCCACGAACAACCCAAATACATGGGCGATCCGTCCGGCAACGTATCGTTCGACGGGTCGTTGTCCAGCGAATCTCCGATGTTGTCGTTGTTGGCCGTCGCGATGAAACCGTTTGTCGGGTTTTTCTCCCACGGCACGAGGTCGCTCGGCAAATACCCATTCCACTCGGCGGAACCATCGCCCGGCAGCACCAAACAAGGAAGCGTGCCCGTCATCGTGGCGGGATTCCATCCCAGTGCGCCCGCATCGCGCTTCGGAATGTTCACGTGCGACGTCCACAAGATGTCACCATTCGTGTCGCCGATCATCCAGTTTTGCCCGCCAACCTTGAATTGTTTCAGTTCTTCCCGCGCTTCGTCCACGTTTTTCGCGCGGAGCAAACCAAGAATACCCGACAATTCCGAGGTCGGCTCGGTGCCCGTCCATTTCACGCTCAGCGCGCCTTTGGCCGGATCGAGCGGCGCGACTTTGTGGTCCGGCGTAATTTCCGGAAAAATCGGCCCGTGGTGCGGCACCACCGGCACTTGGTACGTGTACGAACCACCGCCCTGAATGTGGATGACCTCGTCGATCATCTCCAGCGCGACGGTTTGTCCCTTGAAAATGACCCCTTTGCCATCGGGCGTGAGCGTCTCCGCATAGACGTCCGTCACGTCGTACCCAGCCACCGTCGCGCCCCATGCCAAGTGCTCGTTGTGGCCCAAAATGATCCCCGGAATGCCAGGAAATGAAATGCCAGACAATTTCCATTGCTTGGACGCATCCGGCGACTTCACCTCCATCGACACCGGCCAAAAGACCGCCGGCGCCGATAACGAAAGATGGGGATCGCTCGCCACGAGCGCATGCCCCGTCGAGCTTCGCGCCGCACCCACCGCCCAGTTGTTCGAGCCAAACCCTTCCGGCGTGATGAGATCCTTCAGCCATTGCACGGCTGATCGATATCGCTCCGTACGCGCGCCGAGGTTTTTCACGTCGGGCGCTTTCTCCATGGGTTTCGCGCTGCTCTGACCCATGGGATACCCTGTCGTCGTCGTCGCCGGATCCCACGGCGCAAACCGAAATACGTCCTGCGCCATGCCACTTCGAGCCGCGACCTTGGGGTCCGGCGAATTCGCCGCAAACTGGTTTTTCAAGGCTTCGAGCGTCAATGTCCACGAAATGTCGCCATCTCCGTCGTACGACAACAAATACGTTTGAAGTCTCGCAATCGCGAGCGCATCTTCCCCCGTGAAATCCGTGAATGCATCGGCTTGGATGACCAATATCCCCGCCGGAAGCGCCACTTCCCGATCCCGCAATGCTCGAAAATATTGCGAAACCCCGTCCGCATACGCGTCGACGAGCGATTTTTCTTCGGGCGTGAGCAGCGCGTATTGCTGCTTCGCCGTCCGATGCAGCCCGATGTGCCGAAACGAAATGTCCGTATCAATCACGCTCGGATCGGCATCCGCCAAGATCTCCGCCAATCGCCCCTCCGCCACCCGCCGAAAAAACTCGATCTGCAAGTGACGATCTTGAGCGACCATGTAACCTTCCGCACGAGCCGCATCTTCAATTGAAGACGCGTAAATGTGAACTCGCCCATCTTTGTCGCGCACGACGTCCACGGGCCCCTCGAGGTTGTCGATTGGCATACGTTCGGCGACAGGAAGGTCAGCTAGATTTCCAAGTGGTCCGAAAGGATCGGTTGGTGGGGGGTTTGTCGCGGGAGGGTCCGAGCAACCCGCGAGGGAGGTCAAGATTGTAGCAAGGGCAAGGGTGAAAGTTCGTCGACGAGGTTGGTGCATGTGCGCGTCTCCGCGTGGAAATATCGCCGGAGCAAAAAATCTTGTCGTCAAAAATTCGCCCGTTTGACCAAGTCTCTGGCATGGGTGGCGGCCATGCGCTTGGTGCAGGTCTCCACGTCGGGTACATCACCCAACAAACCGTCCTTCGGTGCTCACTTCATCGCGTTGACGCGCAAGGCCGAGCTGCTCGGCGATTTGCGAGGTCGCGGCTATGTCGTGGCAAGTATTTCGCGAGCTCCCGCGCCGGGGCGGCTTCGCCAAGCGGTCGAGGAAGCCGTTGAAAGCGCGCTTGCGATGCGTGGAGCGCCTCCGCCGAGTGTGCCGGTCGATGCCGACGCGACGTTGTCGCTCAGGGACCAGTTGACACGCGCAAAAGCGCTCGGTTGTGCCGGTTTGGCGCTCGTGCTGCCGCCGCTCGGGCCGCTCTCCGAGGGAGCTGCCGAGGGGTGTGCGACGTTGAGCCTTTCTGACAGCGCGGTGCTTGCGGCGTTTGGCGAAGCTGCGCAGACGGGTTCGGTCGCGCTCGTGCTCGATGATGCCGACCGGAGTTTGCGGATTTTGGCGCCCATGCGCCTCGACGACTTCGTTGCCGATGCAGCGCCGACGCGCCGTCCGCTTGCGTCCGAACCGCGGCTCATTGCGCGTCCAGCGCCGTTGCCCGAGCTGGAGACGACTGAAGCGCAGAGCGTGCTCGTGGAAGCGCAGGAGCCTGCGGCGCCTCCGGTCGAAACGCGCGGGTCCGTGAGCGGTCGCCTTCGGGTTCGTCCTGCCAATCGCCCCACGCAGCCGCCGTCGTCGCCTTCGACCGTGGTCGATCCGGAATGCCGCCCGAATCCGCCGTCCGTGGATGCCGCGCCTGCAGCCGAGCCGCAACCTTTGCCGCGCCCCGTCGAGAGGCCTTTGCCGCGACAAACCCGCGCGTCGTCGTCGATCCCCGCTGAGCAATCCGTCAAGCGCGCCGTTCGAGGTTTGTCCCCGCAAGAGCCGCCTGCGCGTGCCGAAGCCGACGCTCCTCCGGCCAAGTACACCGTCTCCGATACGCTCCCGCCGCCTCCGCCTTTGCCGTCGGAATTCGTCGCGCATTCGCAACCGCCGTCCAATCCAGCCGCCATCGAACGGGTGCTCAGTTCGTCGGAATGGCGAGCGTTTGCATTGGACCTCGATGCGGCCAAGGGACCCAAGCCTGCGGGCGTCATCGATCGATTGTTTGCCACGCGATACATGCCGCTCCTTGGGGCGCTCGCGCGAGGTCAAGCCGATGGTGCGGTGCAGCGCATCGTCGATCAATTCAGGACTTCGTTCGAGCACAGCTACACGGAGGGGTTTGCCGCGATTCGAGCGACCGGAAAACGTCCCGTCATGGTGCTCGATGCAGCCGAAGTTGCCGCTCGCATTGCGCGATTGAACAACGCGCGTGCCGTGCGTCTATTGCTCGTCGATTCCATGAGGTTCGACCTTGGCGAACGAGTCATGGCGCGTTTGAAGCCGCTTCTTCAAGGGCGCGCGGTATGCGTCGATCGCACGTTGCTTTGGAGTGCGCTGCCCACGACGACGCACACGCAGGCGATGTTATTGGCAAAAGGTCCCGAGGGATTGCGCGAAGCATTTCCGGATTCGGGTCCGGAGCCCGAGGTGATTCGGGGGCGGTCGCTGACGACGGTGCGTCGCGAGCGATTGGGCAACAAGGAAATCTACAAGGTGGACGTGGTCGAAGCGCGGCTTCGGGGCGTCGGTCCTGCATTCGACGAGCGCCTTGGCGGCATTGCGGAGGAAACGGCGCAAGTCGTGTCCAAATTCGTCGAAGGTTCGCCTGCGCGCACGCTGGTGTTCATGTTTGGCGATCACGGGTTTCGCATTGCGAGCGACGCGCGCGGCACGTCGTCGGCAACGCAGGGTGGCGCGAGTCCCGAAGAGGTGCTCGTGCCGGGTTATGCGTGGCTCGTGGGCGGCGTGCATTGAAGCGAGCGCGGCCAATTCGATTTGCGCCGCATGAATTCATCCGCGCAACATCGGTGAATCGGGCAAACCGTTCACGACAGTCGATGATGCCCGAGCCTCCTTGACTTCCCGCCGCACCTGTTCAAAGGTGCCTTGCGTTCGCTGGAGGTATCCCCGTGAAGTTTCGTCCTGCGCTCGGAGAATCGGACTTTCGCAAGGTACGCGAAAGCGGAGCCGGTTACGTCGACAAGAGCGGCTTCATCAGCGAAGTGCTCGACGACATGAGCTCGGCGCTGCTCTTCCCACGGCCTCGGCGGTTTGGCAAGACCATCAACCTGTCGATGCTCGGTTACTTCTTGGGAAAGTCGGCTGAAGACTTGTCGCACTTGTTCGAGGGGCTTGCCGTTGCGAGCGACCCCAAGGCAATGGCGCACTTTCAAAAATATCCGATCATATCGGTGACGTTCAAGGAGGTCAAGGCGAAGACGTTCGACGAAGCGATTGCCGGAATTCGTGAGCAAATCGCGTCGGCATACCGCGGGCATCGCCATTTGCTCGACGAGGGCAAGCTCGATTCATTGATGGTCAGCAAATTCGAGGAAGCGCTTTCCAGGCGCACGCCGGTCGTCGAGCTCCAGCATTCGTTCAAGTGGCTATCGCTTGCGCTGTATGAGCATTACAAGGTCCCTGTGGTCATTCTCATCGACGAATACGACACGCCGATTCAATCGGGATATTTGCACGGCTACTTCGACGATATCGTCATGTGGTTTCGCAACTTCTTTTCTGCGGCGCTCAAAGACAACGCAGCGCTCTTCAAAGGCGTGCTCACGGGCATTTTGCGCGTATCCAAAGAGAACATGTTTTCGGGGCTGAACAACATCCAAGTGTATTCAATCCTCGCTCGCGATTACTCGACTTATTTCGGCTTCACGGAAGACGAAGTCGCTGCCATTGTCGATCCTGCACATCTCGAAGAGGTGCGCACGTGGTACAACGGATACAATTTTGGCGACCAGGTCATCTACAACCCCTGGTCGATCCTCAGTTACATCAAGCACGGTTCGCTTCGACCTTATTGGGTCAACACCGGTTCGAGCGACCTCATCGAGCATCTCGTGGCAAAGCAAGGCATGGGTCTGTCGGAGAAATCGTACCCGCTGCTCAACGGGGAAACCATTGAGCTTCCCATCGACGACAACATCGTGCTTCGGGACATCGAACGACGTTCGGACGCGCTTTGGAATTTTTTGTTGTTTTCTGGATATTTAAAAATCGCAAAATTGGATTTCCACCAGGGACGCGACACCGGGCATTTGTGCATACCGAACAATGAAATTCGGCAGGTGTACGAAGACATGTTTCGTAATTGGCTCGAGAAAGCCGACCCTGAATGGGCCTTGACCAAAGACCTCGTGAAGGCGCTCCTTGCGGGGGATTCTGCGAAAGTGCAATTGCTCCTCGGGCAGATCCTCGTGACGGCCATGTCGTACCAAGATCCCGCCGGACGCGCGCCGGAAAAGTTGTACCACGGGTTCATGTTGGGATTGCTCGTGCATTTGGAGCCTCAATACGACATTCGCTCGAATCGAGAAGCAGGCTACGGGCGCGCCGATGTGCTGATGCGACCCAAGACGCCGGGAAAACCGGGCGTGGTCATGGAATTCAAGGTGCCTTTCGGGGATGAAACGATCGAACAGGCATTGCAAGAAGCGGCCAAGCAAATTCGCGAGCGGCAATATGCAGCGGAAGTGGCGAATGCGGGAGCGTCGCCCGTGCACGAATACGCCATGGCCTTCGATGGAAAACGGGCGTGGGTCAAGCGCGTCGACGAATTGATCGGATAGCGTGAAGCAAACCGCAATGCATTGACGACGTGCGACGCGCGCGGCTTGCGCTCTTCGTGCGAACTTTGCGCGCCCTCATGCGGCATTCGCCCTGCGGCATTCAAAAACACGGCAAACGAGCTGCCTCGACCGTGGCACGTCGCGTGCCATCGCGCCCGTGTTGCGGCGATGAAACGAGAGCGTGCTCGCGATACGAAAACCCCACAGGCCAGCCCAAGGCCGCTCCTTCTCCTGCTCAGCCTTCTTGCCGTGCTGCTCGTGGGCTGTGCTGCCAGCACCCCCGCATCGCCCCGCGTGCCGCTCGACGTCACCGCCACGAATACCTCCCTGCCGGTTCCGCTGGAGACCGCACCAAGCGCGGCGGACTCGTCCTATGCCGAAGAGCCTTCGTCGGGCTTCCGCCTGGATCCCGCCACGCTCGAGGTCAATGCGAGCAGCAGCCGGAGCCGTGAGCGGAATTGGTCACGGAACATATTTCACGCAACGTTTGGCGTGACGACGTTTCAGAGCGTGATGGTGGTGGCCATGACGCAGTTGCCGCCGGAAGTCACGGGCTGGACCGGGAGGGAGCCGGGTTTCACGAACATTTCGCGCAGCTTCACGCTAGGTCCGCGCTTCGACGACGACGCCTGGTATTGGAACGCGGTCGCGCATCCCCTTGCAGGGGCAGAGTATTACCTGCTCGCGCGCAATCGCGGAGCCGCGGGATGGCAAGCGCTCCTTTATGCGGCAGCGCTCAGCGCCTTCTTCGAATTCGGTCCAGAGGCCGCCTACGAGCGCGCCAGCATCCAGGACCTCATCATTACGCCAATCGGGGGCGCGATCCTGGGCGAGTGCCGCTACCAAGCCCGCAAAGCGCTGATCGACCCGCGAACCGGCAAGGCAAATGCGACCTGGAAACAGGTATTGGTGGTCATCCTCGACCCCATCGAGGCGCTGACGGAGTGAGCGATGACAGCGATGCCTGTCGTGGCGGGGTTGTCAGTCGATCTGGAAGGTGGTAAGCGTGTGATACGTACTCACCTGAACAAAGGTTGGCGCATGGATCCGCGTGATTTGCCCATCTATACAGTTCCTGATGCGGCACATTATTTGCGCATTCCACCGAGTACCCTCAAGAGCTGGGTGGTAGGTCGGCCGTACAGGACAAAGAGCGGGGTGCGTCATGCCGAACCGCTCATCCGCACACCCGGAGCGGGGTCTCCGCGCCTGCTTTCTTTTTTCAACGTGGTAGAAGCGCATATCTTGAGTGCGCTACGCCGCGTGCACCAGGTCCCAATGGAGAATGTGCGGCGCGCCATTGCCCAGGTCGAGGAAGATCTGGGCTCAAAGCATCCCCTCATCGATGCCAGATTCAAGACGGATGGCGTCAATTTATTTGTCGAGCATTGTGACCATCTCATGGATCAAAATGGCCAATTCGCCATTCGGAAGGCAATAGAGGCACATCTCGAGCGGATTGAGTGGGAACCGGGCATGCATGGTCTTGCGGTGCGTTTGTACCCATTCATCATCGAGCCTCACCAGCCAGACGAGCGAAAGACCATTCTGATTGATCCGCGTCGCGCCTTTGGGCGTCCCGTGCTTGCAGGTACGGGTATCCAGACCGCAGTCATTGCATCGCGTCACCGTGCCGGAGAGTCGATTCACGAGCTCGCGCAGGACTACAATCTTCCGGTAGACAAGGTGGAAGACGCCATAAGGTGCGAATTGCGTGGGGCCGCGTAAGGTCACGTTCTTCGTGGATCGCTCGCTGGGTGGCATCGTTGTCGCAAATGCCATTCGTCCACTGCTCGACGGCGCGATGGAAACGCTGATGGTGCATGACGAACTTTTCGATCAAGACACCGATGACGAGACGTGGTTGGAGCTCGTAGGCCGGCGGGAATGGGTTTGTTTTTCCAAAGACGAACGCATACGAACGAACGCAATTGAATTAACTGCAATCGTGCGTCACCGAGCTCGCGTGTTTCTTTTCGCTCGTCAGGATGTGCGTGGCGACGTCATGGGCGCTGCGTTTGGGGCAGCGCTTCCGCATATTCGCAAATCATAGCCAAACATTCTGCCCCGCTCCTGGCCACCGTACAAACCAATGGCTCGATTTCTGGGCTCATCAAGGAAAAGCAACTCGTAGAGCGGCTAAAGCGACGCGGCATTACCGTGTGATCCAAGCCTTGCGGATGGGCGCGTCGTCGAGCGCCACGGGGAACGACGCATCAATCTCACGCTCCAAAATGCACCGCGCTGAGGCGCACGCCGCCAAACGTGTCGTTGTACGTAATGCGCCCGCGATCGGCCCCTGCTGCACCGGCAATCACCATCAGCGGCAAAAGATGCTCCTCCCGCGGATGCGCTCGACGCCCCGACGGCGCCGCCGACCACCCAATCAATGCATCGTCGCGTTTCCCCGATTCCGCCGTAGCAGCTTCGCGCAACCACGCGTCGAACTCCTCGGACACCGGACGCCCATTGGGATGGCGAAACTCGCGCAAGTTGTGGTAACTCATCCCGCTGCCCACAATCAATATGCCCTCGTCCCGAAGCGGCGCGAGCGCTCGGCCCATCGCCAAATGCCGCGCCGGATCGAGCCCCTCTTGCAACGAAAGCTGAATCGTCGGCACGTCCGCATCGGGAAACGTCAGCTTCAACGGAATGAACGTGCCGTGATCGAATCCACGTTCCGCATCCTCGGCCGTCGTTATGCCCGCTCCTTCCAGAAGCGTACGCACGCGCGCCGCCAACTGCGGAGCCCCCGGGGCCGGCCACGTGATTCGATAGGATTCCGGAGGGAAACCATAATAATCGTACAACATCGGTGGATTCGGGTTCGTCATGACCGTCGGCACGCGAGCCTCCCAATGCGCCGAAATCACGACCATCGCTTTGGGACGCGCGGGCAATTGCGCCGGAAAGCCGCGCAAATATCCCGCCAAGGCGTCGAATTCACGCGCATCGAGGAAGTTACCCAGATCGACGAAAGGCCACGGGCCGCCTCCATGCGGCACGAAGACGACGGGCATGCGAGTTTGGCTTGGTTGATTCATGATGGGATCCGTTCGTGAATGAGGTGGATTTCGTTCGGCTTCGGACGTGCAAGCCACCGCGGTCGTCGCCGCCGTGGCGAGCATCGCGCCCAAAACCTGCCGGCGATTCAAAGCACTTTCATTCTCCCGATCGTCATCGGACGGCATGGCTCGTCTCCTCGTTCATCCCCTTCGTGTATACACCGTTTTTCAGCGCGCGGGAACCTTCGCTTTGCCAAATCGTCCCCACGCAACGAATGCGGCAAGCCCCCCAAGAACCACGTTGGTCACGATCCCCGGATATTCGCCCAATTGCCAATGCGTCATCGCCGCCAGCACCATCGTCAATGCCAATCCCACGGCCGCGAGCGGCGTCAGCCAGGGCTTGATGCGCGTCGCCGTTGGCAATATCATCCCCAATGCCCCCAGCACTTCGGTCACGCCAATGAAACGGACCAGCGGGTCCATGCCATCTTTGATCCACGCCATCTTCGTTTGAAGCTCCGCAACCGGCGTGAACGATTTCAATAGCCCCGCCCCAAGAAATACCAGCGCGAGCAGCACCTGCGCCACCCACAATCCAATGTGCAAACCTTTGCCCTCGGACGCCCCCAAGTCTTTGCTGCCCTGAACCAATGCTCCACTTGCCATGACTCGTCCTCCTCTGTCGTACCATCATGGTGCTGTTTCCGGATGCGCACCAGGGGCAAATTTGACAACATGGTGTTCCATGAAGAGAACACCGCTCGACTATCAACTGCTCGCCATCTTCGTTGCCGTTGCGGACGAGACGAGTTTTTCCAAGGCGGCAGCAAAGTTGGGGATGGGCAAAGGGACCGTCAGTCGCGCGATTGCACAGCTCGAGGAGCTTCTTGGGGCCGAGCTTCTGCATCGGAACACGCACAAGGTCGCTCTGTCGACGGCCGGGCTTGCGCTCTACGAACGCACGGCGCATCACCTCGCGGCGCTCGATCATGCCGTTTGCAAATTGCCGGAGCTGGCCGAGCAGCCTTCAGGCTTGCTTCGTTTGACGGCGCCGCTGGACTTCGGGCGCCTCGTTTTACCGGACATTCTGGCGCAATTTTCGCGACGTTACCCGGATATTCATTTCGATTTGCACATCACGAACCGGCGCGTGGACCTGGTGGCTGAAGGGTTCGACGTGGCGATACGCGCAGGAGCGGTGGCATTGAAGGACTCGACGCTGACGGGGCGCAAGTTGTCTCGCGTGGGGGCGAGTCATTACGCAGCGCCTTCGTATTTGGTTCGGCGAGGAAAACCCAAGGCTTGGGGCGAGGCGGGACATGATTGGATTATGCCGCCGCACGCAAAGGACGTTTGGAAGCCAGCGAAAGATTTTGTATCGCGCTTCGTTTGCGATGACTTCTTTTTGATTCGCGATTTGATCCGCGACGGCGCTGGTATCGGCGTGTTGCCTCGATATCTCGCGACGCCTTACGTGCGCGAAGGATTGATCGAAGATGTGCCCTTGGGCGAGACGCCTCTATTCGAAGGAGCGCTCCACCTGCTGTACCCATCGAGCGGCCAGGTGCCGCGCAAGGTGGCGGCATTTCGAGACTTCGTCGTCGACTGGCTAAAACGCTCGCCGCTCGAATGATTCCTCACGCAGGGACGAAACCGAACGCGTGCAGGCACTCACCGTCTCACTTCAAGTAGCGATAGATGCTGCGGTACCGCAGCTCGCATTACACGAGCACGAGACATGCACGACCGGCGTCGAAACATGTGACCAAGCAAAGTATTTTACACAACTCAATCTACATTAGCAAGTGAAAACGATTTTCATTGTCACTTTCATCTGCATCAGCTAGAGTGCGTCCGCATGAGCCGATATACAGGTCCACGAGTACGGGTGATGCGCGCTCTTGGTTACGATCTTCCAGGGTTTTCGCGCAAAAAGATAGAGCGCCGTCCTTATCCGCCGGGCCAGCATGATCAGGCGCGCCACAAACACTCCGAGTACAAAGTGCGCTTGATGGGACGATGATGACCACAGTCGCCACCGGAGACCTCCTTTCTCTCGACGAGTATGCCCGTGTTCGCCCTGATTATCGGCGCCGAATCATCGAAATGAAAAACCGCCGACGGGTGATGATTGGCGCTCACATCTCCCTGCTATTCGAGTCCCGTGAGACGATTTTGTATCAAATTCAAGAAATGATCTGGGTCGAACGAATGACGAATTCAGCCCGCATCGCCCAGGAGATCGCCGAATACGAGCGACTCGTTCCGCGGGCCCAGGAACTGACGGCCACGCTCATGGTCCATGGAGGATCCTGGGAAGCGGGCCGGATGTTGCTCGACGGCCTCATGATGCAGAAAAGCGCAGTGTTTTTGCGTATTGGCCACCGTGTGATTCCGGCCGAAACCCTCTTGCCCTTTGGCGATGCCGATTGCCCCGTGCAATACCTCCGATTTCCTCTTGATGCGAATGCCGTCGATATGCTTGCGCATCGGCGCGCGGATGTGTTTCTCGGTGCGACGTATGCGGGTCGGCTCGAGATCGTACCGCTGTCGCCCGAAACCGTGAATGAACTCGCTCTCGAATCGAGAGCCAGCCGCGTAAGACGCGCAAATGGTCCCCGCTTGCAGACTGAAACCAACATACCGCAAAAGGAATCGAAATGACTACGCTGGTCGGAAAAAAAGCCCCTGATTTCACCTGCGCCGCAGTCTCGGCCGATGGCGCGATCATCGACGACTTTCGCTTTTCGGAGGCCATTGCATCCAAATATGGTCTCGTGTTCTTCTACCCTCTCGACTTCACGTTCGTTTGTCCTTCGGAGCTCATCGCGCTCGATCACCGCATCGACGCCTTTCGCGAGCGAAATGTCGAGGTGATTGGCGTCTCCATCGATTCGCAATTCACCCACCTTGCCTGGCGTGAAACGCCCGTTGCTCGTGGAGGCATTGGCCCCGTCCGTTATACGCTCGCTGCCGATGTCAAACACGACGTGTGCAAAGCGTACGGCGTCGAAACGCAAGACGGTGTGGCCTTGCGAGCCGCATACCTCATCGATCGCCAAGGCATCATCCGTTCGGCGATCGTCAATGATTTGCCCCTCGGACGCAATATCGACGAGCTGATCCGGCTCGTGGACGCGCTTCAATTTCACGAGGCCCATGGCGAGGTTTGTCCTGCTGGTTGGCGCAGAGGCGACAAGGGTATGACAGCCACTTCGACAGGCGTCGCGGATTATCTCGCGAAGCACGCAATCGGTCTCTGAGAACAGCCAAAAGCTGCTGGATACGCTCGAAATAGCGATTGCGCGTTTGGACCACGACGACGCACGGACCAAACGCGCATTCCTTTTCGTGAAATCACTTCGCAGGTTGTTCGGGGTACCTCGTTTCAAGGTCGTCGATGACAGCGGCACTTTCATTGATGGTGCGCTGAACGATCATCGGATCGGTGCCGAAATAGCCGAAAGCTCGCAGCGATGACGAGTTTTCGCCTGCGCCTCCGCGTAATGTCAGGTCACGCGAGGACGACGCATAGCGGTCACTTTCGAACGTCGCGGGATCGATTCCAAACCGCCGGGTTGCTTCCGCCGTGACGAACGTCGATAGATGACAACCTGCACAAGGTAAATGGTCGGGCACGTAAATGGTGGGGTTTTCGACGCGCAGGTACGACGCCATCGTTGCGCGGCGACCGTCTTCGGTTGCGGCGTCTGCAGCAGCCGTCGAATAGAAAATGTGCCCGTCTTCGGGCTTGATACCCAGCGGCGTGAGGTCGTATTCGTAGGTCGTATCCGTTTTCGCCAGAATGACGCGTTGCGGATCCGTGCCGACACCCACGACGTTCATGGCCGTCATCTTGCCCTCTTCACGCTCGAAACCGCCAAAAAACCAGACTTCGTTGGTCGGTGGCGCGCGCAGGAAAAACGTCACGCGCACGAGGTTCTGATCGCCAATGTGCTCCAGCACGAGTTTTCGCAATTCCGTGCCATATGCGCCCAGGGCTCCTTGCGCGACGAGAGCCGGGTGCACGTCGAGCGGCCCATCGACGAGCGCCTCTGGGGCCAGCGAACGCAGCGCGCGCAGCCCATCGACGACTTGGCGCATCGCCGCATCATCCAGCCGGTAAAACAGGTGCAGTGCCGAATCCCGCATTCCGCCAGCGCCCTTGAGCGGCTGCATGACGAGGCGAATCTCGGGTTTGCACACTTCTGGCAATCCGCCACAACCGTCGAATCGAAGCGACACGACACGCATCCGATCGTAATCGAGCCCCTCGGCAGGCATAACAGGGAACGTCGGGATGGTGTCGAATACCTCTTGCGGCAACAAGACCCCCCGCGCCCCGACATCTTCCGGGCGCAGGAGGGAAGGATCACTGAAGCTCGACGGAAGAGGGAAGAGCACCGAGACATCATTCAACCCAAGAGGCACCGGTTCAGGTTTAGGCTCGACGTTACCGCCCGTCGTGCTCCCGTTCACGCCTTTCGCGTCACCACAACCCCAAAGCCCCGCGCCAGCCACGATAAGGTACAGCAACCCACCAACTACCGAACCGCGTGAGCGAGGACAAGGCAGAAAATTTCTGAACATGACTTTCATTATCTTAAACGAGCAACGTCTGCAAGGAGTTTTGAAGGTGCTCGAGATTGCCTCGACGAGGTGAAGGGGCATAAAAAGTAAGGCAGTCCTCCCTTTCAGTGGCTCGCGGGTCGAGTATACTGGGCGGACGTTTTCCGGAGCAGACCATGGTCCGACCTCTCGTTCATGCGACATTTGCCGCAGTCCTGCTGAATTTGGCGGCATGTTCCAAAGAAGCGCCCCATGTCACGAACGACCCCGCTGCGAGATCGCAAACAAAGGACACGGCGCGTATCGAATGGATCAAGGCGCCCGCGGGCGAAGATGCAGCGGCCGTCGTCAAGCGCGAGCTGGAACGAGCGCACGCTGACAAAAAGACGTTGCTCGTGTACGTCGGTGCGACGTGGTGCGAACCATGCACGCGATTTCACGAAGCGGCGGAGCGCGGCGAGCTCGATGGAGTGTTCCCGAATTTGCGCCTCGTGGAATTCGATTTGGACGTCGACGCCGAACGATTGGCGAAAGCCGGCTATGCATCGAAAATGATTCCGCTCTTTGCCGTTCCCTCGGAAAATGGCACGTCTTCGAGCAAGCACATCGAAGGGTCGATCAAAGGCGAGGGGGCCGTCATGAATTTGCGAAATCGATTGAAGCCGCTGATCGATACGGCCACGTCACGCTGACGCTTCCCGCTCACCACCACGCGCGAATGCGCCGAGCTGCTTCTTCGAGCACGTCGTCGTCCTTCGCAAAACAGAAACGACACATCGTTTCACCCACCGGATCCCGATAAAACGACGTCCCCGGGACGCTCGCGATCTTCAGTTTGTCGAGCAGCACCATGGCCGCCGCTTTCGATGTCGGCAGCCCCAACCTGCGAATATCCGCCAGCACGTAATAAGCTCCACGCGGCACGTATGGGCGGAGGCCCGCATCCACGAGCGCTCCGCATAGAATGTCGCGCTTTTTCTGATAACCCGCGCCAATGCCTCGAAAATATTCGTCCGGCATGCCGAGTCCCGCGACCATGGCATGCTGCAGCGGCGTTGGAGCGCAAACGTAAAGCATGTCGTGCGCCACCGTAATGCGTCGAGCTGCATCCGGCGGGGCCGTCAAATAGCCTACGCGCCATCCGGTCACGGCAAATGTCTTCGAAAATCCCGAGATTGAAATCGTGTTTCTTCGTGCGTTTTTCCGGGTCGCCAATGGTACGTGCTTTTGCCCGTCGAAGACGATGTGCTCGTAGATTTCGTCCGTAATCGCCACCAAATCATGCTCGTCAATCACATCGGCCAGCCAATCGAGCTCTTCGGTGTTCCACACTTTTCCGCTTGGATTCGACGGCGTGCAAAGCACCACAGCCCGCGTTCGCGGCGTGATGGCTCGAATGAAGGCATCTCGATCGAAATCCCACGCCGGAGGACGCGTGGGGACCAATACCGGCACGAGCCCCAGCGCGATGATCGTGTTCAAATGATAACCGTAATACGGCTCGAACAGGATGACTTCGGAGCCGGGATCCAAGAGCGCCAGGCACGTGGCCGCGAAGGCTCCCGTCGCGCCTGAGGTCACGACCACTTCGGACGCAGGATCCACGGACATGGCGTATCGTTTTTGCAGGTCCGCGGCGATGGCTTGCCGGAGGGGCAGGATGCCTTCGGGAGCTGTGTACATCGCCACACTTTCGTCGATGGCGGCGTTGGCTGCACGAGCGACGGGGGGCGGTGTTGGGAGATCGCATACGCCTTGGCCGAGGTTGATGCCTCCCACGGCGTCGCAAGCGCGACTCATTGCACGAATGTCGGAGACAACCAGCGAGCCCAAGCGTTGACCGATTTGCATGTGCACACCCTACATCGAAACGGCTCCGGATGTCGCGTCCAACGTTGCGGCCGATGAATTTGCGGCGTCCCGTACAAACTTGCGAGCGCGGGCGGATCGTGGCACGTGGGGGCTCGTGACGGCCATCCTTGGGAGCGAGACGCTGGCGAGCCGCAGTGGCGATCGGGGGCTCGCGTGGCAGGTGTGGTCGCTTGCATGGCCGGCGATTACGCACACATTTCTGATTACGCTGGTGTTTTTGGTGGGGCGGCTGATGCTGGGTCGGTATTCGGCATCGGCGCTTGGGGCGATGCAGATTGCAGGAAGCGCGGTGTGGTCGATATATTCGGTTTCGACGGCGTTTTCGGCGGGGACGCTGGCGGTCGTGGCTCGATCGATTGGGGCAGGGGATTCACAATCGGCGGCGCGAGCGGCTCGGGCGGCGATTTTATTTGCATTTGCGCTTGGTATCGTCGTGGGGGTCGGTGTGTATTTGGCCGAAGGGGCTTTGATAGGCAGGCTTTTCCCGCGCGCGGGTGAAGCGGTGCAGGCGCAAGCGGGCGATTACTTGCGTATTGCGAGCCTCTTTTTGCCGCTCATTTTCGTCGAAGCCATTGCCGCGGCGTCACTTCAGGCGTCGGGCGATACGCGCACGCCGCTCGTCGTGGCGGGTGTCGGCAACGTGTTGAATCTTGTGCTCAATGCGGTCCTGATATTTGGATTATTGGGGTTTCCCGAGCTTGGGATTCGAGGTGCGGCCATTGCGAATTCGGTGACGGTGTCACTCGAAGCGATATTGCTCACAGCGGCGCTGATGCGCAGGACCAGTCCGCTACCACTTCGAGCGGCCGGGTTTGTCGGCGCACGCGAAGCGCTTGGGCGTGTGCTTTCGGTATCGGGTGCGGCATTTGGTGAGAAAGCGGCGTATCATGCGGGATACATGGTGTTCGTCGCGATCATTGCGCTCTTGGGCGAAGTTGCCTTGGCGGCGCATCAAACGGTCGTGAGCATCGAATCGATATCGTGGCTATCGGCGGATGGATTTGGCATTGCGGCGGGGGCCATCGTCGGGCAGAAGCTCGGGGCGCGCGAGCCGAACGATGCGGCTCGAGCGGGGATGATAGCGACCATCATGGCCGTGTCGATGTTATGCGTCGTGAGTTTTGTATTGCTCACGATGGCAGGCGTGCTCGTTTCTGCATTTACGCCCGATGCGCGTATTGTTTCCACTGCGGTCCCGGCGATGCGCGTGGCGGCGATTGCTCAGCCGTTCATGGGATTTGCGATGGTCATTGCGATGGCATTGCGTGGCGCTGGCGACACGCGCACGGTGTTATGGGCGATGCTGCTCGGCAGTCTCGTCGTACGAGCGGGCGTGACGTGGTTCTTTGCGATTGAATTGAAAATGGGTCTCGTAGGCGTTTGGATGGGCAGCACGGCGGATTGGATCGTGCGCGCGGGCTGGCTAGGCTGGGCTTACCGGAAGGGTGAGTGGAAGAGGATCAGGGTATGACGCGATCTTTTGTCCCGGTTGCGGTTCGATTCGGGGGGTATGGTGGTATAAGCGCTAACTTGAGCCCTTTGCACCTCCGCGCGGGGTTGAAACCCCGCGCTACACATTCAAAAGTCCCCTCACTGCCTCCCCTCACTTATCGCTTATGCCCCTGGAGCGACCTTCCAATCCTCAATTACTTCTACTTCGGCGTATCGCACGCTCCGCTCGTCGCAGCGGAAACGTTGTTGTCGGTGCGGCATTCGGTCCATGCTGGATGCGGAATGCCCGAATCATCCGCGACCGCGTAAAGCAGCACGGCGCCGCTCGTAATGTCCGATGTCGCATTCGGCAGCGGCAAGACGAGCGATTCCGATTCCGCCGGGTAGAGCACTTTCGACGTGGCGACTTGCCCGAGCAGCGTGCCATTCGGGTAGTCGCCCTTGTAAAACCCGACCACCACGCCTGCCGGCAATGATGCTTCGCCCACGTTTCGAATCGTCGCGAGCAGGCCATAATCGACGCCGCAAAGCGCCGCCAAAGAGATGATCGCGTCCGGGGCTGCGAATTCGCTCCCAGGTTGCTTGTTTTGGCGGAAGTTGTTCAGACCCGGCTGCGCATAATTGGGCTTTTCAGGCGTCGGAATCGTTCCGTCCTCTTCCACGTTCGTGATGTGATACGCATGTTCGTTCCACACGCGGCGAGTTCGTACCCATTTGCCCGTGGTATCGCCGAAAATGCGCACGCCGGATTGCGCGATGCTCACGCCATCATTGCATTGAAGCGATGGAGCGCCTTGACCATACGCATTCGATACCGCAATGATGTCCGCATGCCCGTCGTTGTCAACGTCGGCCACGATTGGGTTTTCAATGAGCGTCGCCGTCGTGTTGCAGCGTTCCCAAAGCACGTTTCCCGTCGGGCCTTCGTATACGCGCAGACGTTGCTGATCCGAATACACTACCTCCGCGATCCCATCACCGTTGAAATCGAAGACCGTGCTTCCCGTCGAAGCCGACGAACAATCCGACGTTTGCTTGATCCACAAGAATGTCTCCACGCCTGCGATGTTGGGATCCATGAGCTTTTTCCCGTCGAGCACCGCATAACCGACGCCGCCCGCCATCGCCACGTCCGGCGTCCCGTCACCATTGAAGTCGGCAATCGTCGGCGGACCGCCTCCATGCGTATTGCCCCAGCTTCCTCCCGGGCAAAGCGACGGACTGAGCGGCCCGTTGATATCGACCGCCGGCCGCACGATCACGAATTTCCCGGCCGCCGCGGCGTCGTATCGCCATACCACGAGCGCGTGATTCAGGTTGTCCACGACCGCAATCTCTGGTTTGCCATCTTTATCGAAATCACCCACGGCCGGCCACGGGCTCTTCCAATCCTGCGTTGCATAAAACGAGCTCGTATTGGCCGTCTGCGTATCGACGAACAGCATGCCCGCAGCATCGAATGCTTGACTGCCCGTCACGATATCCAGCTTGCCATCGCCGTCGATGTCGCTGACCACGAACGAGCTCGCGAGCGGCGTCGAGAACGTCGCTTTCATCGTGCCCGTCGCACCGTCGAGGATCCCGCCCTCGATGATGACCTCCACCTGCCCGTCCCCGTCCAAGTCCGCAATCGACGGCATGAAACAACCCATGGGCGGCGTCTTCCAAAGCTCCGTTCCGTCCGCTCGCAGCGCACGCGCACCGCCGTCCATTCCTTCATTGCAATGCACGATCTCGTTTCCCGGTTGCCCGTCGATGTTCCCACCAGCCAATTGCTTCGTCGGATGCGCTCCTGGAACCGCCCATTTTTCCACGACGTTTCCACCGACGATGCTAATGGCATGAAGTACACCGGCTCCCTGGTAGTTCCCAGCCGTGAACGTGCTGAAAATGATTTCAGGGATGTCTTTGGCTGTTACTTTTCCGTCGCAATCATCGTCGTCGAGCTCGAGCACGATGGGCGCCATCATCACGTCCGTCGTAAATGGCGAGCTCAATTGACCACCCCAGGCAAACTTCAATTCGGGATTGAATGCGTCGGCCGGTGGTTTGTACTGACAAGCTTCGAGACACGTGAGCGGCTCGTTCGGCTTCGGCGGAGGCATTCCAGGGGCACACTCCGGCGGCCTTGGTAAACACTTGCCCGACGGCGTTTGCGCCCCGCCCATGCATCCGGCATCGGGATTGCCCATATTTCCCGGCTCACCGAGCGAATACTCACAATATTCAGCCGCCCCGCATTCGTCCGAATCCGCGCACGTCGCCCCAGGTACGACGCATTTCTGGAACGAGCAAACTTCTCCCGCGTCGCAACACACGCTCCCGCACGCGAGGTCCTTTGCGCAACATACGCCGCCCGTGCACACGCCGCCATCACACGATTCGTTGCCCGTGCAGCCCCCACCCGCATCGAAAAAAATATCGCCGCCCGATCCGGCCATTCCGCTGGACGTGGAGTCGCCGCCCATGCCTGCGGATCCCCCGGCTGAGGAACCTCCAGGCCCCGAACCGCCGGGCGCACCGGCAGGTGTCGAAGAGCCACAACCTTGCCCCGCAAAAGCCAACATCAAAGAAGACGAAGAAACGAAGAGCAGTGCAAGTTTTCGCATAACATAGACGATGCCATTATCGCCTGCGCGAGAAAAGACCAAAACGCAACGATCGAGCAAAAGCTCACGCTTTGTGACGGTCCACGCGCCCCTTGCCCAGCTCCGCCCGGCCCCACTGCGCGGCCGCACGCATTCCCGCACGCAAATCGGCGTACATGTCGAGCCCCGTCGCGTCGAACCCCATCTCCACCATCGTTCGCGCCACACTCGGCGATATCCCCACGAGCGCCGTCCGCGTACCGAGCAATCGGGCCGCTTGGGCCGCCCGCAAAAGCTGCTCGGCCACCGACGCGTCAATCGATGGCACGCCCGTTACATCGATGAGCACGGCTTTGGCCGCGTGGCGCTCGATTCCAGCAAGAAGCGATTCCACGAAATGCGCGCCGCGCGCCTCGTCCATTTGCCCGACGAGCGGCGCTACAAGGATTCCATCTGCCAATGGCAAGAGCGGCGTCGAGAGCTGCCTGACCAATTCGAGCAGCGCCGATTGCGATTCGACGAGCGCCACTTCACGACGCATCGCTTCTTCCGCGGATCGCCGAGCCGTCACGTCCTCGAAGATCGATCCTACACATTGCCCGGAGAGCGGAAACGCTCGAATGGCATAATGCGTCGTTTTGCCCGTTGCAGTATTGCTCACGACATAATCGATTTCTTTGGTTTCTTTCTCCGAAACTACCTGGGCATATTGGCGCAAGAGCCCATACTGCCTCGGAATGGGCGATATCTCGTCGAGGAGATTTCCAACGAATTGAGATCGGGGCCGATTCGTAATCACTTCCGCCGCGGGATTGCTGTAAACGCACCGCAATGACCCCTCGTCCTGGGTGTCTTCGAGCCGATACACGTAAAGCCCGAGCTGCATCGCTTCGACGATTTCCACACACCGCGCCCGATGTTCCTCTTCGGCCGTTCGCATGCGAATTCGTACGAGCGTTCCGCGACCGCCATCGATCGAACACGCAATCGCCAAAAGCAGCCCGCCATCCACGCCCAGATCCGTCTCGAATCGCTCGCGCGCTCCCGCAATCACGTCTTCGATTCCAATCACGGCCCTTCGCAAACTCTCGTCGACACGCCCGCCCGATCCCAGTCGCCATGCGTCATCCACGGAGGTGAAAGGTATTCTGCGCGCCATGTCGTCGGATGCAAACAACCCCTCCATGCGTGGATTCATCGCCCGCACACGCCCGCGTCGATCGACGAGCGCCGTCGCTTCGTCCAGCGCCGACAGCAATACATCCGGATGAATGGAAAACGACGTTGGCGATTCGTGCGAGTTTGCCATGGCTCGTGCCATGGTACCACGACCAATCAACAAATGCGCGGAAGTTGTTCGCCCGCGAAAAGATCGAGCAGGCGTGTCGTACCGAGGCGCCCGCGAAGCGTCACGCGGCCGTCGCGACCCGATGGTGCATTTGCGACCACAATGCCGACGCGCTGTGCCGCGACGGCATCGCGCTGATTACGCATGACAGAAAGCGCACGGTCGGCATCACGTTCCGGAACGAACGCCACCATGCGCCCCTCGCACGCGACGTACAGTGGATCGAGCCCAAATAGCTCGCACGCACCGCGCACGACGTCACTTACCGGCACGGCCTTTTCGTCAATTTGAATATCGACGCCTCCATCCATTGCAATTTCATTGAGCACCGACGCGAGTCCTCCGCGCGTCGGATCTCGCATGCAATGCAACGCGATGCCAGCCTCCACGAGCGCCCGCACGATTTCGTGTAGCGGTGCGCAATCGCTTTCGATCGGACCTTCCAAAACGAGCCCTTCCCGCGCCGACAACACCGCGATTCCGTGTCGCCCCACATCGCCGCTCACGAGCACCACATCGCCCGGACGAACCTCGTTTGGCCCAACGGTAATGCCGTCCGGCACAAGCCCTATGCCCGTCGTCGTCACGAATACACCATCACCTTTGCCTCGATCGACGACTTTTGTATCACCGGTAACGATTTCGACCCCCGCGGCGTGCGCTGCAGAACCCATCGACGATGCAATACGCTCGAGATCCGCAAATGGTAAACCTTCTTCGATGACGAACGATGCCGACAGATATTTGGGCCAAGCGCCCGCCATGGCCAAATCATTGATCGTCCCGCAGATGGCCAATTTGCCAATGTCACCACCCGGGAAAAACATGGGTTTTACCACGTACCCGTCGGTGGTCATGGCCAATCGTTTGCCCGTCGTTTCGAAGACCGCGCTGTCGTGCCGATTCGTGCGCGAAAGTCCCCCGAATGCCGGGCGAAATACCGTCTCGATGATCTCGCGCGAAAGCCTACCCCCGCCGCCATGCGCGAGCTGCACCGTCGAATGGTGAACGGGGACCGGACAAACCAGATCGAAATTTCGATCGGACATCAAAGCCCCGCCCTTCGATATCGATAATAAGCTGCGCACGCCCCTTCGGACGATACCATCGTGGCCCCGAGCGGCCTTTCGGGCGTACACCGCACACCAAATGCCGGACAATCGCTCGGCTTCAAAATTCCTTGCAGCACGAGCCCGCTTTTACATTCGGCCGGCTCCTCCGCCACGATGTCACTTACGGCAAACCGCTTTTCCGCATCGAATGCAGCGTATTTTTCGCGAATCCCGAGACCACTTTGCGGAATGTCTCCAATACCGCGCCATTTTCGAGGGACCACACAAAAAACTTCCGAAACGACGCGTTGCGCCGATTCATTGCCATCTTTTCGCACAGCCCTCGTATATTGGTTTTCGACCTCGGTCCGCCCTTCTTCGAGCTGCGAGACGCACATCGAAATGCCCTGCAAAATATCCGCCGGCTCGAATCCCGTCACCACGATGGGAACGTGATGCTTCTGTGCAATCGGCCCATATTCATTGAATCCCATGACGGCACACACGTGACCTGCTGCCAAAAATGCATCCACGTTTCGTTCGGATGCCGATAAAATCGCTTCGAGCGCCGGTGGCACGAGCACGTGCGATACGAGCAGCGAAAAATTTTGCATGCCGCGACGATGCGCTTCTCGAATGGCCATTGCATTCGCCGGAGCGGTCGTTTCGAAACCCACCGCGAAAAACACCACCTGCTTGTCCGGATGTTTCTCGGCAATTTGCAGCGCATCGAGCGGCGAATACACCATTCGCACATCGGCCCCCGCACTCTTGGCCGCAAACAAATCCTGCTCCGATCCGGGGACGCGAAGCATGTCCCCAAACGAACAGAAAATGACCTCGGGCCTCGACGCAATCGCCATCGCCCGATCCAGCACTTCGATGGGCGTCACGCACACCGGACAACCCGGCCCATGAAGCAGCGAAAGCGACGGAGGTAGCAGTTTGTCGATGCCAAAGCGAACGATCGCATGCGTTTGTCCGCCGCAAACCTCCATGATGCGCCACGGCCGACTAAGCTTTGCCGCAATCGCCTCGGCATAACGGCGACAAAGCGCTTCATCTCGATATTCGTCCACGTATTTCATGACTCAGCGCCTTCGAGCTCGCCCATTTGTTCTAGATACGACAGCGTCCGCGCCGCCTCGGCTTCGTCGATCCGGCTAATCGCAAAACCCACGTGCACGATCACCCAATCCCCCTCGCTGGCCTCCGGAACGTATTCCAAGCACACGTCGCGTACGATACCGCCGAATGCAACGCGTCCCGTCCGCAAGTCTCCTTGCTTCACATCGAGAATTTTACCAGGCACACCCAGACACATCAGTCACCTTCTTGATGCATCGTCACGCGAGATGCAACCGCCACTTGACCCGCCGAAATACCGCCGTCATTGATCGGCACCTGCGCCGGCAAGAGCGGTTGCAGCCCTCTGCGCAAAAGGCGCTCCACGAGCGCTCGCGTGAGCAAATCATTTTGAAAACATCCCCCCGAAAGTACGACGCGAGGTAGCCCCGCTCGCTCGCAATAACGCACGCCGAGATCCACGACGCTCGAAATGAAGCGTGCAGCCATTTCCGATGCGGCCATTCCACGCGCTCGATGCGCCAAAAGCCTTTGCACGAGCGGCGCGAGGTCCGCAATCCACACGGGACCATCCGACAGTGAAATCGGATAAGGCTCCGGCAAATCGAATGCGTTTGTCTCGGCAGACCATTCCAGCTCCATGGCGGCTTGTCCTTCGAACGTGCACACGTTGCGCATTCCCATAAGAGCCGCTGCTGCATCGAAAAGCCGCCCCATGCTCGTCGTCCAAGGCGCAGAAAACCCGCGCTCCATTGCTTGAAGCAGTGCTTCGGCCGAACGATCGGGCCAGAGCGATTTACCGAAATGCAATGCATCTTTGCCCAATGCCATGGAAAGAAGCCCCAGCGCGCTCCGGCGAGGTTCGTAAGCCGCTTTGTCTCCACCCGGCAGCCGAAACGGTTTTAGATGACCCACGCGGCGACAAACACCGGGACGAATGACGAATGCTTCACCGCCCCACGCTTGTTCATCCAGGCCAAACCCATAACCATCCCAAGCGAGCGCAAAAACTTCCTCGTCGATACCATGTTCGGCCAAAACCGCAGCCACGTGCGCATGATGATGCTGCACGCGCACGAGCGGCACGCGCCATTGCGTCGCCAATCGTTCGGCGAGCCGCGTCGAAGCGAAATCCGGATGCAAATCGCACGCAATCACATCGGGCCGCGCGTCGAAAAAACGCACCATGTCTCGAATGGTCGTTTCGAGCAAATCGACGGACGTGGCGTCGTCCATGTCTCCAAGGTGCTGGCTCATGACGACGTCGCCGCGCACGGAAAGGCTCACCGTGCTCTTCAAAAACGCACCCACACCCAGAATACACCGCGGGTCCGGCAATCGAAAAACGGGCAGGGGAGCAAAACCGCGAGCTCGGCGCAAAACGGTCATGCCAAACGGACCTTCGCGAACGACGGAATCGTCAATGGGCCGCGTGATCGGCCGGTCATGTGTCAAGAATGCATCAGCAATGGTTCCGAGTTTGTTGAGAGCAACCTTTGAATCCACACAAAGCGGCTCGCCCGAAATGTTACCGCTCGTGCATACCAGCGGCTGCCCCACGGCATCCGCCAGCATGCGATGCATTGCAGTCGTCGGCAGCATCGCTCCAACGAGCGGGCAATTTGGAGCAACTTCGTTCGCCAGTGTCGCGGTTTCTTTTTTCCGCACCAGCACGATGGGCGCGCTCGGCCCTTCGAGTGTCAGCTTTTCAGCCGCTGTAATGGCAGCATATTCAGAAATCGTTTCGATATTCGCAAACAATACCGCAAAAGGTTTGTCGTCGCGGTGCTTGCGTTTGCGTAATTCCTTTACGACCAAACCATCCGTCGCCAAACAGAGCAATTGAAATCCGCCCAATCCACGTAATGCCAGAATCGATCCTTCGCGCAAATTCGCCGCGGCAAGGGACAATGCAGCATTTCCTGCACCGAGCAGCTCGCCCGTATTCGACAGGAGCGACAATTGCGGACCACAACGCGGACACGCGATCGGCTCGGCATGAAAGCGTCGATCGGATGGATCGTCGTATTCGCTCGAGCAATCCTCGCATCGAACGAACGTGCGCATCGTCGTTCGCGACCGGTCGTACGGCAAATCCTCGACGATCGAATATCGCGGCCCGCAGCGCGCGCAACACGTCAGCGCATACCCGCTCCGGCGATCCGATGCGGAAAACACCTCGGCCAAGCAATCCCTGCACGTCGCCAAATCCGGAGGCAAAAGCGCCCGCGGTGCCTTGTCTTCGTCACTTGTCAGAATGTGGAAATCAGATGTCGATTCAACCACATCGTCGAGCCATTGCCTATCGACCGACGTTACTTTTCCGGGTGGCGGCAAGTCTCGCTCGAGCGCTTCGCAGAATTGCGCAATGCGCTCGCCGGGCCCAGATACCTCGATGTCCACACCCGACCGGCCATTTTTAATCCAACCGGACAAACCCAGCAGCGTCGCGTGATGATGCACGAACGGCCGAAAGCCCACGCCCTGCACCACCCCCCTCACATGCAAGGACATGCGCATGAACGCTCCTAATCAACCTCGATCGTTTCGATGCGCAATCCCGTTTCGCCCAAGAGCTCGGCCTCCGTCGATCCACAATGCGGGCAGAGCATCACGTGGTGGTCGGGCTTGTAGCGTTTGCCGCAATTCTGGCAATCGGCTTCGACCCACTTCGTCGTCAATTCCAGGCGCGCGCCTTCGGCAGCCGTCCCTCGCGCAAAAGCGGCGAAATGAAATGCGATCGCCTCGGGGTCCAGCCATTCTGTTTCCGACACGTGACCGCGTACGACACGCACGCGCGTGGCCCCTGCTTCAGCAGCTCGTTCGAGCACCGCTCGCAAAACATCTCGACCCAGCGATGATTCGTGCATGAAACCTCGTCAAGCCTCCGCAGTGTGACGCGCAAGCGCGCGAGCCGTTCGTGCGGCTTCGTTGATGGAAGCCGATACTGCCGAGGACAAACCAAAGACCACTCCGGCGGGTTTTTCGGCAGCAATGGCAACCAGGTAAATATGTGGACAAACCTTTTCGGACGAAACGGCTCGGGCAAGCGCTATTGCTTGCCCGACGCTCATGCCGTGCGTCGAAACGGAAGAAATCGGAGCAGTTTCCACGTCTTCCGGACGAACGACGAGCACCGTACCAGGGGCGCCTGCACCGAGCGCAGCATCCACCACGATAACTCGGTCGGCGCCTTCGAGCAGCGGGATCAACGCCGAGGGCTCGCCGATTTCGTGCAATTCGAATCCATTCGTTTCGCCTTCCGTGCGCAATCGTTCGATGACCGCCGGACCAGCTCCGTCGTCCCCGCCGGCTTTTCTGCCAATTCCGACGATGCGCACGACCACGTCATTCCCTTTCGATCGTGAGCTTCAAAAAGTGGGTCGAACACGAAATGCACGGATCGTAATTGCGCACCGTCTGCTCGGCTCGATGCGTTGCGGCCTTGTGATCCATCTGCGCCAACCCCGGAGCGACTTGCCACAAGTCCTGTTCGATGCATTTTTGATTTTGCGACGTCGGTGGCACGATGCGCGCGTCCGTGATCAATCCTTCGTCGTCAATCGTGTAACGGTGCCACAGAATGCCGCGCGGCGCTTCCGTGCAACCATAACCCGTACCCGCTTTTGGCGTGACGTCGACGACTGGTTTGTCCGGACGCTCGTAGGCACGAATGATTCGAATGGCTTCGTCGAGCACCTGCACGAGCTCGATCCCCCGAGCAATCAAACTCTTGTAGGGGTTTTTCACCGGCGCGGAAAAACGTATCTTGCGCGCCAATTCCCGCGCGCGGTCGTAAAGTTTGTCCTCGTTCGTGTTGAATCGAGCCAGCGGCCCGCAGAAGTAATCCGCGCGATCCCGCACTTTTGCCTGAAGCGCCGTCGTATGCGCGACGTGCTCTTCCACGAACACCGATTCATAATCGCGCACATCGATGTCGATGCCCTTCGTCGATATGATTCGTCCTTCGCAGAAAGGATATTCGTCCGGATGCCGCAACGCAACGAATTCGTAATCCCGCTCGAAGTCCGGATAATCGAACGTGGCAAACCATTCCACTGCCAATTCGGTATCCTTGAGCGCCGTTTCAAGCATGGGAAGCAGCGTTTCGAGCTCACCACGCGTCGGTACGCGGTAAAACCCACCGATTCGCACGTTGATCGGATGGATTTCACGCCCGCCGAGCGCCGAAACGATGGCATTGCCCGCCTTTTTGATGCCCAGCCCCCGCACGACCCAATCGCGATGATCCTTCGCCATCGTAATGGCATCCGGATATCCCAAAAAGTCCGGCACATGCAGCATGAATGCGTGCAGGCCGTGACTTTCGATCCATTCGCCACAATACAATAGGCGCCGCAGCGCGCGAAGAGATCCATCGATTTGGACGCCGAGCGCATCTTCGATCGCATGACAAGCGCTCATTTGGTACGCCACGGGGCATATTCCGCAAATTCGCGCCACGATGTCGGGCACTTCGAAAAGCGACCGCGTGCGCAGAAATGCTTCGAAAAACCGAGGCGGCTCGAATATGCGCAGCTCCACGGCCGACGGTTTGTCGCCCCGGTACCGAATCGTGAGCGCCCCCTCGCCCTCGACACGCGTCAAATAGTCGACCTTGATCGTTTTAGCCACGTCCGCTCTCCCTCGGCCGAATTTGCACGAGCTGCTCGCGCCGCGCCTTGTCGAATTCCGGCGCCCCGACGTTGAACGTCGAATAAAGCCGCATGATTTCCTCGTGCGTTTTGCCCGTTGCGAGCAGCGCTTTCTCGAGGCTCGCCGTATTCGTCGTTTCTGCCGGGCCGAAACAACCATAACATCCGCGGTGATACGTCGGACACAGCGCTCCACACCCCGCGTGCGTCACGGGACCGAGGCACGCCGTCCCATGCGCCACCATTACGCACGTATTGCCTCGCTTTTTGCACTCTTCGCATACCGAGCTCGTCGCAATCGACGGTTTGCGACCCGCAAGGAGCGCCGAGAGCACTTCGAGAAGTTGCTTTTTATCGATTGGACAGCCTCGCAATTCATAATCGACTTTTACGTGCGCAGCAATCGCCGTCGACGTCGCCAGTGTATCGATGTATTCGGGCCTTGCGTATACGATGCTGGCGAATTCTTTCACATCGCGCAAATTCCGGAGCGCTTGTACGCCGCCCGCGGTCGCACACGCGCCGATCGTCACGAGCACGCGCGATTCCTTCCGAATCTTTTGAATCCGCTCGGCATCGTGCGCCGTCGTGATCGACCCCTCGACAAGCGACACGTCGTACGGCCCTCGAAGCACGGCGCTCGAGGCTTCCGCAAAATTCGCTATGCGCACGGCGCTGGCCACGAGCAATAGCTCGTCTTCACAATCGAGCAAACTGAGCTGGCAGCCGTCACACGAGGCGAACTTGAATACCGCGAGCTTGGGGCGCTTTTCTTTTGCCACCTCATACCTCCCGCACCGACAATAGATGCGCCACCTCGTCGTACCGATACACCGGTCCGTCTCGACAAATGAGCGACGAACCGAATTGACAATGCCCGCAAAGCGCCGCACCACAACGCATGTTGCGCTCCATGGTGATCCAAATGTTTTCCACGGGCATTCCGAGTCTTTCGAGCTCCCTTGCGGTAAAACGCATCATGATTTCGGGCCCGCACATCATCGCCATCGTATTGCCCGGATCGAACACCGTGCGCCCGATGTGTTTCGTCACGACACCGGTATGCCCCTTCCACGTGCGATCGGCCGCGTCCACCGTCACTTCGACTTGAAAATCGAGCCGCCCGCGCCATTCTTCGAGCTCTTTCGTGAAAAGCAGATCGGCCGGATTCCTCGAGCCGTAAATGATGACCACTTTTCCGAATGCGTCTCGATTGCGCAAGGCATGGTAAATGACGGGCCTGAGCGGCGCCAAACCAATCCCTCCAGCCACGATCACCAAGTCTTTACCCTGTGCGTCGGCAACGGGCCAAGGACGGCCAAAAGGTCCCCTTACGCCGATGATATCGCCTTTGCGTAGACCTTGCAGCGCTCGCGTCACCGTTCCCACGGCTCGTATCGTGTGCACGAGATTGTCTGGACGAGCGGGATCGCCGCTGATCGAAATGGCGCTTTCACCCATGCCAAATGGATAAAGCATGTTGAATTGACCGGGCGCGAATGAAAACCCCCCACGCGCCGTCACATCGAATTCGATCGTGAACACGTCCCGCGTTTCGCGACGCATGCGCGTAATCGGCAAAAACTCGGGGACCATCACATCCCGGCGCGGCATCGAAAGCGCTTCTACCGGCAAGTTTTTCATGATCAAACCCGGTACACGTCGAGCGCTTGCAAGCGAGCGCGCTCGAGCCGTTCGTGAATTTCGTTCATCAATCGCCGCGTGAAAGCGTAACCAAAGGTATGATCCGCATCGAGCTTCTGACGCAAACACGTGCCATTGATTGCGAATAACAGCGTCGGCTCGATGGCCCGCGCGTCGATACTCCAGCGATAAGGCGGATTGATGG
Source organism: Polyangiaceae bacterium (assembly GCA_016715885.1). Lineage (NCBI taxonomy): Bacteria > Pseudomonadati > Myxococcota > Polyangiales > Polyangiaceae > Polyangiaceae bacterium. The sequence continues at coordinate 253,415 of JADJXL010000015.1, read as the reverse complement.
CCGCCCAGCCGAGCGCGTCGTCGCCGCCAATGGTTTCCAAGATGACCGCGCCTCGCGCCCCGTCGTGCACTTCGAGTGCGATTTTGCCCGACCGCACGAGGTACAATTCATCCGCGGCAGCCCCTTCGCGAAATACGAATCGACCCGCCGGAATTCGTATGTTCTTCGTACAGCCGCTCAAAAAGTCGACATGCCCGTCCGATAGCCCCTTGACGAGGGAATGCTCTCTCAGCGATCGCGCCAGTGATTCCGTTTCCATGATGGCTTCAATCATGCTCCTTGGGCGATGTTCCCATGGGGTTTGTCTTGATGGCAGATGCTTCTTCCGTGATGTCGATCCCCACCGGGCACCATGAAATGCACCGGCCACACCCGACGCACCCGGACGAACCGAATTGATCGTGCCAGGTCGATAGTTTGTGTGTCAACCATTGTCGATAGCGAGATTTAATGGTCGAACGCACGGGTCCGCCATGGACGTGCGTGAACGACAAATTGAAACACGAATCCCAATGTTTCGTACGCTCGGCAGTGCTGCCGTCGAGGCTCGTCGTGTCGACGACGTCGGTGCAGAAGCACGTTGGACACACGCTCGTACAATTGGCGCACGCCAAACAGCGCGAAGCAACGTCGTCCCAGCGCGGATGTTCGAGGTTTTCCTTCAACCGTTCGGGCAAACCGTGCGTGTCCAAACGGCGCCCCATCGACGCTTCGGTCTTGGCAGAAATGGCCGCCGCAAGCTCGACGTCTTCCGCGCTTGCAGGCCCGTTTTCGATGGAGTCGAGAAGGGTTTGTCCTCGAGGCGATCCGATTTCCACAAAAAACCGATGCTCGCCATCGTCGATGAATTCCGTGAGCGCCAGGTCGTATCCGCTGCTGGCACGAGGTCCTGTTTTCATCGATGCACAAAAACAAGTCCCGCCAGCTCGGATGCAGTTGACGGCAACGACGAAGACGTCCTCGCGCCTTTTCGCATAACGGGGATCCGGATGGTCGCCCCCGGCGAGAACTCGGTCCTGGATGCCGATCGCTGCAAGGTCACACGATCGCGCGCCGAACATGGCGATACGACGCTGCGGAACGTCATCGGCGATCACATCCATGCCTTGTTTGGAACGACGAACCTGAAAAAGGCGTTCGACGGGCACGTGAAACACTTGCTTCCACGACTGAGATCCCACGGAAAAGGCGAAGTAGGCGTCATGATCGCGCCGCTCGAGCCGGTAACGACCGGGCGCTTGCACGTCTTCGAGTCCTCGTGGCAAGTCCGCGGCGTGTCGAATCGAATCGATCACGATATTTCCGTCGCGCGCCACGGGGCCGACAACCTCGTACCCATGCTTCACGAGCGCTTGGACGAGGGCATCGAGCGCATCGGCCGCGATCACGACAGGCGCGGACGAACCCGGCGCATTGGATGCGTGCGTCGGCGCAGGATTTGCGTGTGGATCGATCGGCGGGGCAGACATGGGTCGGAATATTTAGATATCCCGACCCGAAATGCAAGGGGTATGCCTCAGGAAGGGCAACGGAATCGGCAGCTTGGGCGGATGCCGTGCCGACCGATCACGGCACGACGAACACGGCGCCGATCATGCCGCCGAGCGCGTGGGGTACGCAATAATAGGGGAACGTTCCGGTGGAGCTCATCGTGAAGTTCTTCGTGGTGCCCGTGTTGGTGACGGGAATGAACGGGCCGCTCGACGCCTGATCGAGCATTCCACCGCTCACGATGCCGCCTTCCAGCGGATGGTTGCTGTAGCTGCCATTGATCGTGACGACTGCGCCTACCTTGACCTTGGCGCATTTCGGTGTGTAGCTGAAGCTCGTAAACGTAATGGTGAGTGGCATCGCCGTGAAGTCTTGCGCGGTATTGATGTCGCAACCATTCACGGATGCGACGCATGCGCCTTCGTAACACATGCCGCTCGAGCATTCGGAGTTGTTCGTGCATGCATCGCCATTGCACTTGGGGCACGTTCCACCGCAATCGACGCCGGTCTCGGTGCCATTTTGAATGCCGTCGCTGCACGTCGCGACGGCGCACGTCATCAAGGCATTGCAATAGCCGCTCGTGCAATCGCCGTCGACCATGCAGCCTTGGCCGTCCATGCAGTCGTTTGGACACGTTCCGCCGCAATCGACGTCGGTTTCGGTGCCATTTTCGATCATATCGGTGCACGACGGTGCAGCGCACGTAAGCATGGCATCGCAATAGCCGCTCGTGCAGTCGCCATTGACCATGCAACCTTGTCCGTTCATGCAATCGCTCGGGCACGAACCACCGCAGTCGATGTCCGTTTCGGTTCCGTTTTGTACCATATCGGTGCAGGTCGGAGCAGCGCACACCATCATGGCATTGCAATAGCCGCTCGAGCAATCGGCGTCTTTCGTGCAATCTTGTCCATTCATGCACGTGCTCGGGCACGTTCCGCCGCAATCCGTATCGGTCTCGTCGCCGTTTTGGAAGCCGTCATTGCACGCAGGTGTCGCGCACATGTTGGTCATTGGATTGCAGAAGCCGCTCGTGCAATCGTCATGGACCATGCAGCCCTCGCCATCCTTGCAATCGTCTGGACAAGGTCCACCGCAATCGGCGTCCGTTTCGGAACCATTCTTCACCATGTCGTCGCACGTCGGAGCTGCGCACGTCATCGTTCCTGCATCGCAGACCATGCTCGTGCAATCCGTTCCGATCATGCACATTTTGCCGTCGTCGCAGCCTCCGCACATGCCGCCGCAATCGACGTCGGACTCGGTCCCATTTTGAACCATGTCACCGCATTCGGCCGCTTGGCACACATTGGCCTGACAAACCCCCGATGCGCAATCCATTCCGACGTTGCATTCCACGCACGCGCCGGCCGCATCACAAACTTTCCCGCCGTTTTCCATGCACATCGTGCCGCTCGCAACGGGCGGATACGAAAGCATGCCCCCCGAACACGTGTCTTGCGTGCATTCCTTGTTGTCGGTGGCCGTGTCCGTGTCGAGATCTTGCGAAATGATGTTGCCCGTGCCGTCGCATACGGCGACCTTGCAATCACCAGGCGTCTGCGCCGCAATTTCCGTACCTGCAGCCAAGTTTGTCGTGACGCACGTTCCATCCGTGCACGCCACGGTCGAGCATTCGTTGGCAGGCGACGTGCAATCGGTGTCCATGACGCATTCCGGAGCACCTCCTTGCCCGCCCATACCCCCGCCGCCGGCGCCACCCATACCACCGCCGCCCATTCCGGCATGACCCGCATGGCCGGCCATGCCGCCTTCGCCGCTGCTGGAAGAGGACGATACACTGGCGCCTGCGTCACCACCACCGCCAATTTGCCCGCGATCGATCCCCGCGATGAGCTCGCAGCCCGCCGTCACTGAAACGAGCCCGGCCACGCTCACCAGAGCACCGGTCAAAAGTGAAGAGTGAATTGTCTTCATGTCTCCCTCGATCCGTTAAGAATGTGCCTCGTGGGCAACGCTTGGATGTCCTGAAGATGCCTATCCGACGCGCATCGCAGTCGTGCTCCAGGACTTCCGACGAAGGGTAAACCCTAAGGGAAATTTGGTCTCTGTCAACAAAGTTACTTTGGCTACGAACGAATGCTCGACAGAGGCGCGGCGTTCTTTGCACACAGAACAATTCGCACGCGAGCGAGCAGTGCGCTGCTCCGTCTCGCACGGGCCCCTTGTCGCGCGCGAGTCAATCCGATACATCGATCATCGTGGCCTCGAGTCGCTTCTCCTTTCTCATCGCAATCGGCGTGCTCGCCGGCCCCCCTCGCGTGTACTTCGCCAAAAGACGCGCCTCCAGATGCCGCTGCTCCCGCTGCGTCCGCTTCTGTGACCGCAGCCCAGCAAAGCGCGACGAGTGCCACTCCATCGCCACCGACACGGCTCGGTCCGAGCTTCCGGCAAGGCGCCGCAATCGCTCGCAGCCTCGCCAACGACGCCTTGCTCGTCGCCGACGAAGACCACAAATCGCTGCGCCGGATCCCTTTGCCGCTCGCTCCGGATGCGGCCATTGCGACAACCGAAATGCCTGGCGCGCCAGCCGCCGTGCTTCCTTTGTCCTCAAAAGTTCTCGTTACGATTCGCGATCCCGGCCTGCTCCTCGTTCTCCAACCCGACGCATCGGGAAAGTTTGTCGAGACAAATCGTATCGCGCTCCCGCCCGATGCCTGGGGCGTTGCCGTAAATCCCGACGCGACCGCGGCGTTCGTCACGAGCGCCTGGTCACACAAAGCCTCGAAGGTGGATCTTTCGGCGAACAAGGTTGCCTGGTCCGTCGACGTGCCGCGTGAGCCTCGAGGCATTGCCGTGCGTGAAAACGGCGAAGTGCTCGTGAGTCATCTGGTTGGTCCGGATGTAACCATCGTGCGTGACGACGCGAGTGGTCCCGTCGTGCAAGCGATGAATGTCATGCCTTCGCCGGTGCGAGCTCCATCGGGGAAAAAATTGCACGCGTCGCTGGGGTATTCGCTCGTCTTGTCACCCGACGAAGAGCGTCTATTTCTTGCTCGTCACGCGGTGGGCGCGCTTGCCAGACGTTCCTGGTTCGGGCAACCCACGGTCGATGTGGTGCTGCTTCCGGGCAAATCGGGAAAAGCCGCACCGGAACAACTTTCCGCAATTCACCTTGGAGGCTTACCGGCGTCGAAAAGCGCCGTCGCCGATTTGACCATGACCGCGGATACGCCCGTATCCATTCCGGGTCGTGATCGAGGCCCATTTACGCAACCGCGCGCAATGGTATATCGCGCCAAGACGAATACGCTGCTCGTTGCAGGCGAAGGCGACGATATCGTCGCCGAGCTCGATGCCATGGCCCTCGATCCGACGCTGGCCATCGTGCGTATGTTTCAGGTCGGCCAAAAATACGACCCCGGATATGGCGCGGCCACGGAATGCGGTGCTCCATCGGGCATCACGCTATCTGCAGATGAAAACACCGCATACGTGGTTTGTCGATCGACGAACGATGTCGTGGCAATCGATTTGTCACCGCCGCCCAAGACCGCCATCGTCGTGCGAGATCGTTTGTCGCTCGTGCATTTTGCAGAAGATACGTTGTCCGTCGAGGCGCAAAAAGGAAAGCGACTTTTTTACAATGCGACCGATCCCATCGTGAGCGGCGGGCTCGGATGTGCCGGTTGTCATCCGGACGGCCGAGACGACGGGCACGTATGGCACGAAGCGACATTCGATACCGTCGATGGAATGCACACGAATTTCGTCGGTACCTACGAAAACATCCCCGATTTGGCGAAAAAGAAAGGTGTACCTCGACGAACGCCCATGCTTGCTGGAATGGTGGGCGCTCGGGGCCCGTATGGTTGGCATGGCGAAAGCCCGGATCTCGCAGCGCGCGTCAGCGCGGGCATGGGACTGCATCGCTGGGGCGGAATGCCGCAAAACATTGGAGGTGCGGGGCTTGGTCGCGCGACGCTCATTGCCATTTTCGCCCGCGAAGGACTCGTGCCGCCGCCGCGTGAAAATCGCGATTTGACGCAGCAAGAGCTCCGAGGTCGAGAGATTTTCAACAAGCGCGACGTGCAATGCGCCAAATGTCACGTGCCCGAATCGAATTACACCGATCGTGAATCGTACCCATTCAAGAAATTGCCCGTCGTCGCCGGATTCGATGACGAATCGAATCAGGAATTCAAAACGCCGTCGCTGCGTTATGTGGGCGGGAGACCGCCATACTTTCACGACGGTCGCGCGAGCAGCCTGGAAAAACTCATTGAAATGAATGGGGATCGTATGGGAAATACCAGCCTTCTATCGGCCGAAGACCGCGAGGCTCTCGTGGCCTATCTGAAAACATTATGAAACTGCGCCAAGCCCTTTTTGCAAGTCTCATCGTGGGAGGAATCTCCGCGTTGGCGGCATTTTCGATTGCGCGCGCCGATGCTGGTGCGAACCCGGCCGACCCTGGTCCGACGGACGAAGAAAAACCCATTGATTTCGAAAAGATCGTCATCGACGACAAAGATACCAAAACTCCAAAATTATCCGATTGGCAAACGGCAACGCGCGTGCGTATGACGCGCCGAGGTCCCAGGGCCGAAGGTTGTCGCGCATGGCGTGTGCGGGCCTGGATCAAAGTTCATTGTTCCACGCGCACGACCGCCATTTCATTGCTTGGCGGTTCGTTCAAGGGCGTGTCGATGTGGTTACGCGAGCCGCCCGCCGGCGCACCCGCTCCCGAAGCGGCTGAAGTCGTTTTCCCCATTCGTCCTGGCGATCGTCGGGTATTCGAATTTTTTTCATTTGGTGAAACCTACGGCGGATCCATGGTTTCACCGGGCCTTTTGCTTCAAGAATATTGGATCGAAGGTGCGGCAGCGCCGACGATCGTCATGTACTGATGACTGACTCGATTGGGGTTGGAGGATCGATCATGGACGTTTTTGGAAAGACGACGGTCATCACGGCAGGTTCGGCCGTACTTTTGGCATTTTTTGCGGCATGCGGAGGCTCGACGCAGGACACGGGGACGATTGCAAAAACATCGACACCCACGCCCGCACCTACGCCTGCGCAGCCTGCACCTCCGACCTGCGCCGCGGGAACGCATGCCGAAAACGGCGCTTGCGTCGCCGATGCTCCGGCTGCGCCGCCACCGGCGACCGATCCCGGAGAAACCGCCGTCGCAAAACCCGAAACACCAGCCGCACCTGCAAGCCCCTGCCCGCCGGAAATGGTATTCGTCCCCGGCGGTAACTTCAAAATGGGATTATTGAAAATCGACGCCAATGTGCCCGACCTGTGCATGGACAAGGTCGAAACCACTGCAAAAGAATTCGAAACGTGCGTCAACGACAAGAAATGCACCGATAGTTTTGCTACCTGCGCTCCCGAAGCGACCTACAAGAAGGCCGGCAAAGAAGACCACCCCATGGTGTGCGTGGATTTCAAACAAGCCGTCGATTATTGCACGTACCGGGGCAAACGCCTCCCTTCGGATGAAGAATGGGAATGGGCTGCTCGAGGTGGTGCCGAAGGGCGCATGTATCCGTGGGGCAACGAGCCTCCGAAAGATCACGTTTGCTGGTCGGGCGCGGGCGCTCGGACGAGCACGTGTTCCGTGAACGAACATCCCAAAGGCGCAAGCAAAGACGGCCTTTTGGGAATGGCAGGCAACGTCTTCGAATGGACGACGAACAGGCAAGATTCGCGAACGAAAGATCGCGTGGGTCGCGGCGGTAGTTGGCGTGATGGTTTGCCCAATTTGATGCGTACCGACAGACCGGGAAAGTTCGAAGTCACCTATCGTTGCGGGTTTTTGGGCATTCGTTGCGTAACCCCGCCGCAGCCGCGGAAATAGGCCTATTGTGGCGCTCATCTTCGTTCTGCCCCCATCGCTCGGATCGGCCAAAGCAGAGGCTCGCGCGGAGCTCATTCGTACCGCGCTCGAACCAAAGCTCGGCGAAATGGTGACGACACATGTTGCGACGAGTTATGCGGACATCGAAGAACGTATGGAGAGCGGCCTTGCGCATATCGTTTGGGCTCCGGCCGCAGTGACGGCCAAATTGCCTGCCGCGAAAGCCGTATTCACGATTGCGCGGGAAGGGCGCACGAGATACCATTCGGCCATCGTCGCGAAAAAAAACGCTCGATTGAACCTTACGATGCTTCAAGGCAAAAAGGCCGCGTGGGTGGATCCTTTGTCCGCCGGAGGTTATTTGCTCGCAGCGGCGAGATTACGCGCCGAAGGCATTGACTTGTCGCGTACGTTCGCTTCGCAAATCTTCGTGGGTTCACATCGCGCCGCCGTCGAAGCCGTGCTCCTCGATACAGCCGATATTACGGCGGTTTCGTCATACGAAACGGATTCCGGGGCCATGGTCGAAAGAATGCGTTGGTACGCGGGCCCCGCCGGCGACAAACTCACGCCCATTGCATTCACCGAGAGCTGCCTCAATGATGCGATCGTGTTGCCCGCGACGCTCGAGGACTCGCGAGCCAATCGCATCATTCAAAACCTCGTGCCCAAAACGCAAAGCGGAATGGTGCGCTCGAGGTTTCTCGGAGCGCTCGAAGCCGACAACCTCGTGCAAACACCGCTCGCCGATTACCACCGGCTCGCGCCCTTGCTCACGCCCCACACCCCGGACGAGCGCAATTCGTCGAATCCTAGCGATCGCCCTTCGCGTCCCTCGCGCCCGCCACGCACGTCGTGGTATTGATCGGCGCGTTCATGTTGACATGCGGGTGCGCATTCATGATATGACGTCGAGATGCGGTCGCATCCTGTTCTCCTGACCATGCGCATCATCTGGTTTGCGCTGCTCGCTGCATGCTTTCTCTATGTGGTCATCGCGTACGTCTTCCTGAAGACGCCTCCTGCCTTGCAACCGAATCCAATGATGCCGCCCGTGTTCGGGTTCGTCTCCTTGACCATTGCCGTTACCAGCTTTTTGCTGCCACGGTGGCTCTATCAGCAGGCTGCCCGCGCGGCAGACGTCAAGACGGAGGAGGAAGCTGCTCCGAGCGCTTTCCCCGGGCGTTATCGTGATGCAATGCCCAAACGTGTCGTGTTTTCGGACCCGAAAGCTGCGATGGGCAAAGCATTTGCCTGCTTCATGACGCCCCTCATTCTGTCGCTCGCTCTGTCCGAAGCCGTCGCTCTCTTCGGGTTCGTCTTGGCACAACTCGGAAATCCCCGGCCATTCACCGCCCCGTTTTTCCTCGCGGGAGCCATTTTGATCGCCATTCGATTTCCCACACAGTCCACGGTGCTCGGCATGTTCGAACGAGCACGCGGCGCGTCGTTTCCCTCGCAGCAAAGCTGATCCGTCGCTCTACGTCCGCCCATCGAGCTCGGTCACGAGGGCTTTTGCCAAATGTCGATAGTCGTCGGGATCGTTGTAGATTTGCGCAGAAATGCGGACCAATCTTCGAGGCCAGCGCGGGAACGGAACGATCGGCACTTCGATTCGATGGCGCTGAAATAGGCCTTCTTGCAGCGCATCGAATTCCAATAGGCCCAAAGGTGCCCTTTCATTCGCGTCCGGCACGCTGATCGCCGCCATCGAGCCAATCATCGAATCAGGTGCGGGCAGGGCGCATGCAAGCGTTTCCGCCAAGAGCTTTCGCGCCGCCAGTGCCGTTTGGCGATTATGATGAGCAATGGCAGCCATGCCTCCCGGGAGCAGCGACGACATGAACCGAAGCGCTGCCGGAATCGCGAGCCATGGAGTCGGATCCATGGTGCCCGTCCAATCGAATTCCAAGCGAAATCGTGATAAAGTTGTTTGTTGGCTGTTCGCCCCATGGCTTATGGAGAGCGGCCTGATGCGACCCTGTTTGTCACGGCGAACATGCAAAAATGCCGCGCCCTTGGGCGCACACATCCACTTATGACAGTTGCCCGTATAATATGCAGCGCCAAGCGCATCGAGATTGAGCGGAATCATTCCTGGAGCATGCGCACCGTCGACCAGGGTGTCGATTCCACGGCTCTCTAGCTCCGGGACAATCGTTTCAACAGGAAAAACGATTCCGGTGGGACTCGTAATGTGATCGATGAGCACGAGGCGCGTACGCGACGTGACGCGCTCCATGAGCGCGGCGATGACCTGATCGGGTGATTCGATGGGAAATGGGATCGCTGCAACGACGACGCGCGCCCTGGCATTTTCTGCAATGAAATCGAGCGCATTGCGACAAGCATTGTAGGCGTGATCCGTCGTCAAAAGCTCGTCACCAGGCTCGAACGACAGCGATCGCAAAACGGTGTTGACCCCCGTCGTCGCATTGCTGACGAACGCGAGATCGTCGACATTGGCCCCGACGAACCCAGCCAGTGCCTCCAACGCTTCATGGAAAAGAGTCTCCAGGGCGCGAGCGAAAAAACGCACCGGTTCGCGCTCGATTTCCACGCGCAATGCGGTTTGCACGTCGAGTACGGGCTTTGGGCAAGCGCCGAACGACCCGTGATTCAGAAATGTAATGGCTGGATCAAGCTCCCAGTACGGACGTACGCGGGCGGCATGAGATTCAGGAAAGGAAATGGTCACTTGGCAAGCAGCTCCTCGACTTCACGTTGCCACTTTTCGCCGAGCTTCGGGTGAACCATTCGCGCATATGCGGCATACCCTCGGAGCCACGCAGCAAAGTCTGGCTTTCCGCGTGCTTGCGATTCGACGCCGTGATGGCGGCAATTGTTGAGAATGGCTTTGAACCTGCGGCGATCCTCGCGCGGAATTCCGACTTTGTCGTTGACGACGAGGCCCGTGACGGCCATTCGATTGCCTTTGCGCATGATACGGCGTTTTTTGACGTTCTCGGTAAAACCCTCCTGCTGCAGAATGGCATTGACCCACCACAGAAATCGCCCCAATCGGTCGGGTGGATCGCGGAACGAAAAGGTCAAATCGTCCGCATAACGCGTGTAATTCGCGGACGCTTTCTTGGCGAGCGCCGCGAGGCGCGCATCGAGCCTTCGGCACACCAAATTCGCAATGGCAGGCGAAGTCGGTGCGCCTTGTGGCAATGCGCCCGGCCAAACCACGGTTCCATCGGGCAATTTGGGCCTATGGGTCGTGAGCTGCGACAGAGCTTTGGCCACTTCTTCGCCGTAATGCTGAAAGAAAAAGCCGAAGACCCGGCGATAATGCACGGTCGGGAAGAAGTTTTCGATGTCGACACGAACGACGATCGCCGCCCCCACGTGCGGTGAAGCATTGCTCACCGTCGATCGTTCTTCGACAAACCCATGCGCAGCCGGATGCGCGGGCAATTTGGCGAGGATTTGGTCCAAAATGGTGCGCTGAACACGCTTTAGCGGCATGCGCGGAGCCGAAATGCGCCGTACGCCTCCCGTGCGCTTGGGAATCTCAAATTCGACGTAACCCGATCCTGGACCCGTGCCTGGACGCGATAACGAACGAAGCGCCGTGACTTTGACGCCCAAAAGCGCAGCGAGGTCTTTCGGCGTCTTGAGCGGGGGAACGTCGGCCTTCGGAGGCGTCTTTGCCTTGGCCCTGTTCGCTCGAAATGCCCAATGATCCCGGTGCAGCCCAAATGTCCAACCGCTTGGATTCCAACCTCCGAGCGCCGAAGGGCCCGGATACCGCGGAGGTGGCGCACGCCGATCGGGCGGCGCAACGTCGGCAATACCAAGCGAGTGAACGGCTGCTCGCGCTGCGCTTGCAACGGCCATGTCCGCATCTTTGACCATGCGACGCAAGTGTTGAGCTGCCGTTGCTCGCGCAAACAATAGTGGGATCAACCGAACGCCCCGCAATCGTTCACGTGGATCGATGCTCGCGAGCCGTTTGGAGATGGGGTCGAGCCAATTGCGGCTGACGTAAAACCGCGCCACCTCGTACTCGGCAAGGTTGCGGTGTTTTTCAAGCAGCTCGACGATACGATCGAAGTTGCGCTCGCGGTCTTCGAGCAACGGTTTCAGCTCGAATAACAGGCCGACCAGGCTCATGCAGCGAGGTTAGCAAAGGTCGAGCGGCGGCGTTAAGCAGAAACGCCAACCATTACGTCGAAAAAGCTGCGCTCCTGGAGGAATCGCCACCTGCACGGCAGAGGCGAACTAGGACGAAAAGCCCCGCAGGGCGGTCCTCGTGCGCTTCGTTCTCCAATGGTCGTCGGGGTCAGCCGCGACGTGACATCGCGGACAGATAGCTGGCTGCAGCGCCTCCAGGAGCGCAAAACCAGTCAATCACGCCTTCATGCAAAATGGAAGCAAATTCTGTCAGCCCTCGTCGAGCAGCTCGCGAAGGCGATCGTGAGGACCACCAGGCGCTCGGCGCACGAGCGCATCGAATCGTCGATTTTCCGCACGCACCGCAGCCCCGTGCGATCGAAGAAATTCCGCGGCGTCGCCGTCGAGCTCCGGAGAATCGAGCACTTCGAGGTTCTCGAATAGCTCCTGCCGATCGCGCGGCGCCGTCAGACATGCGGATACGCCAGGTTGTGACAAAGAATATCGATAACAATCGGGCGCTGTGGGGAGCTTGTTCATGGCTACGTCGCTCGGCGCAGCCGTGGGGCGCAGCAATCGCCCATAACATGTCGCCGTAAACGTGAGCACGCCGGTGCCTCGTTCGAGTGCCTTTGGAAAAACCCGCTCCTCTGCACCCGGATGCGCGGCGCTATGCCGCGTCATCACGACGGGCCATGGAGCGCGCATCATTGCATCGACGCAGATCGTGCGATCGTGCGAGGAAAACCCGAACGTGCGCAGTTTGCCTTCGGTTCGAAGCCGATCGAGCGCTGCATAATCTTCTTCGGACAAACGTTCGGAAGAACGAACCCAAAAGAGCAAGAACACGTCGAAATAATCGAATCGAAGCCGCTTCAGCATTCGTTCGACGTCCAATCGAATGGCGTCCGGGCCTGCGAAATACGTGCCGGCAGTGACCACGAGCGCGTCACGCGCCACGCGCCGCGAGCGTAAAAATCGCGTCAATTCCTGATATCGCGGCTCCCAAAAAAACGCCCGCACGCCGGCATCGAACGCTTCTGCGCACGCGGACGCCGGAAGGCCATGCGCCCCGGAGAGCACGAGCGGCGATACATGAAGGCCGGTTTTACCGAGCGGCCGCAACGAGCGCGCCGAACGACTTTCGTGTTGCCGCCGAATGGGCGCGTCGCCAGTGATTGCTGCAATTGGCCGCCGGTCTTGCAAATGCGGCGCTCGTTCGAATGACCGTTCCGGAAAAACCAACGACAATGCCTCGAGATGCTGCGTCACCACTTGCTCTTCGGAGTCACGTTCGAGCGCTTCGATCAAGTGCTGAAACGCCGCGTCGTCTCCGCGACGCACGAGCCACGTGAACGCCGATTTGCGCACCGTTTTATCCGCTTCGCCAGCATCGAGCAGCGCCGAGACATGCTCTTCGAGCGATGGCATCGCTTCGAGCACCGACGCGGCGGCTGCACGCACCATCGGTGCGGTATCTCCGGACAAACGCAGCAGCGCACGAAGCTCCTCCCGATGCCGTGGATCGAGCAGTTCCGCCACGCGCGCGCGCACCCACGCATCTGCATGAAGCGCTCCCGCGAGCGCGAACGCGCGAAGTTCATTTGGTGAAACCTTCGTACGATCACGGACGACCAAGTCCGTTGCAGCACGACAAACCCAGGGATCCGGATCTCTCATCGCCGTGCGTAGAGCAGCATGCAAGTCGAGCGCTGCTCCACGAATCCATGGATCTTCGCTCGACAAAGCGCGGGTTCGCTCGGACGAACCAAGTGCGCCCATCGCTGCGAGCGCCGAGATGGCCGTCGCGACGACGGAAGCATCTGCATCGTCCAGTGCACGCTGCAAGAGCGCTTCGTCACCGCTGATCGCAGCCGCTTCCGCGACGGCGCGACGCTCACGAAGGGTCGACGCTCGAGGCGCAAACGCGAGCAGCGCTTCGATCCACGCATCGATCACACGACCTGAACGGGGACGATTCTCCCATGCCGTGAGAGCGGCCGATCGAACGAGCGGATCCTCGTCGTTCAACGCCGCGAGCACGATCTCCAGCGATCGTTCATCGCGAACGAGCCCTCGAATGGCTGCTCGTCGGATCTCGGCTGAGCCTTCACGCGCGAGCGTACGCACGCGGTCGATCGATTCGGTGCATCCGCGAAGCGAGGCGACTTCCGCTGCCCACGCAACGGCGCCCGGCGAAACGCGCTGCATGAGCACGCGTCGAGCAAGCGTGATGTCGTCCGCACCGAGGCGATCGCAGATCGCTCGAACTTCCGCGGCAGCATGCGGCACACGAGGTTCGTCGAACCAGCGAAGAGCATCGAGCAGCGCATCGAAATCGTTACGGTCTCGAAGTTTTCGTCGCGCCAGTGTTCGCAGCGCTGCGTGAGGATTGCCGAGCCAAGCCACGAGCGCTCGCGATGGAACATCGGCATCGTTCGCTTTTTCGAGACGCGCTGTGACGACGGCAGGATCTTCATCGGCAAACGCTTGCGGGACGAACGGGACCGGCGACGAAGAAGCACCGACAATCGCGGCATCGTCCGTGGGTTTGCCATTCCAGACCGCATCGAGATACCTCGCCGCAAACGCGAGGGGGCTTGCGGAGGGCGCATCGTCCACAATTCGTTGGCGTTCCAAATGTTCGGCATGACGAACCTGTTCGCGCACATCGAGATCATCTTCGCCGAGTGTTGCGAGCGCTTGCACGGCCGCATGACGCACGCGCCAAAACGGGTCCGACAGCGCATCGATGAGCACCGCGAGGGCGTCCTTTCGGCTTGCCGCGGCCGCTGCCCGGATCGCTGCGCGACGCACCCACCAAACAGGTTCGTACCGCACGGCTTCCTTCGCGATCGTCAAGACTTCGGGAGCACCGAGTCTTCCGAGTGCTCGCAGCGCATGATCACGCACCGACGGCATCGGGTCGCTTGCTGCTTCGACGAGCGCCGGGATAGCGCGGCGTATGCGCGCTTCGCCGAGCTTGTGAGCTGCTTTCGCTCGCACTTCGGCATCGTCATCGGTGACGAGCACGTGCCGGAGTGCAAAACGATGCGGCACGGGACCAAGATCGAGCTCGTCGACGGCAGCTCGACGCACGGCGACGTTTTCGTCGCACAGGCGCGTGATGGCGGGCGTGATGCCATTCATGGTGGTCACTTTATCGTTCTGATACAGTCGTGGACATGGCGGACATCCTGGCCATCGTGAGCAAAGCGGTATTCGAAAAAGAAGCGGGCGGGCGCAAGCCGGGGAAGATCTGGCCGATCGATACCTATGCCAGCTCGAACAAGGCGCTCGATTCGTTATCTGCTGGTGGGCGTTTGTTTCTGGTGACGGTGAGGCCGCCGGCGGACAGTTTGTGGCTCGTTGCGGTGTTGGAGAGTCCGCAGCGAAGCGGTAAAGGTTGGAAGTCTGGGCGCAATCGTGTGCCGATTACGGACATCACGTCGCACGTGCCGCGGATTCGGTTTGCCAATGGCAAAGGCATCAATGCGGCGCCGGGGACGCTGGGTATGTCTCTCCAAACTCCGCGGGCGCTCGATGTGGCTTCTGCGGCATTGCTCGATGGAGCCGCATGGAGCTCGGGCATTGCGCCGCCGGTGAACGTGACGAAACACGAGGACAAGGCGCTGCTTCCGTGTTTGTGCAAAGAGTGTTACCCGCAAAGCACGGAGCGCGTGGATGCGAATGGGATGTCGTTCGTGCGTTCGAGTGCCGAAGCATCCGGGCGCGTGCTTTATTTTTGGATGCCGGCGGAGATTGAAAAGAATTCGGGCATCGTGAAGAAATCGGTGCAATCGGTGCTGCTTTCGCGATTGGGTGGGGCGAGGTGAGGGCGTCATTTGTCATGAACAAGATTCCCCACACTCTCCCCATCCTTTTCGCCCTCGGCCTTTCCGCCTGCGCTTCGCCGCGTCCCGCGGTGCCTCCCATGCCCGTCGAAGTGGCGCCCTCGCGTTTGGAAGTCGCCGCTACGCCGCCGGTCGTCTCGCTCAATGGCGAGGCGCCCACGGACATGATCGCGCGGCTTCACGCGGAAAACCTCGAGATGTCGTGGAAGAATGCCGAGCGACTCCTGCGCGTGATTGGCGTCGGTTCTCCCGGCCTTTCGCCGGACATTCTCGCAATGGGCATGCTCGGCCCGTCGGTCGCTTCGGTCGTCGACCTTACCGGACAAGTCGATCTAGCGTTTTTCGGGACAGACTTCGAGCGATTGGCCGTATCGATTCCCGTGGCCCCCGAAATGGTGCCGCGGCTCGGCCAAATGTTCACATTGCACCCCCAGCGCGGCCTCTTGCGTATCACCGGCACGCCAGGCGATGAAGATTCGGATTCCACTTCGCTCGGCGCATGCGCTTTCGTCGGTATCGAAGACGACGCTCGGGCGCGCGTGGTGTGCGCAAGCGACGACGAATTGCTCGAAGCGGCGGGCCTATACCTCGGACGCACGGTCACGCGTGAAGCGCTCGACGGCGACGTGCGCCTCGAATTGCAGAGCGGGCAGCTTTTTGCACAAATTGCCGACGAAGCGTCGGACGGCAATACGAATGACTGGGCCGAAGCGGCGGGCGAACAGTGGGCGATGTCGTTTTTCCGGGACATCGAGCGTTTGTCGCTCGTGGGTTCGTGGGGAAAAACGGACATCGAAGCCGAAGCGGTGCTCGGTTTTCGGCAAGACCCGTCCGTTCTCTCTCGGGCGATATCCGCGCGCGTTCCGCTTCAATCGGAATCGGTCGCTTCATTTGCGCGTTTGCCCAAGGATTCGGCCGTGGCGATGCATGGGCATGCCGCCAATGCGCAGGCGCTCGCCCCGCTGCGTGACGAATTTTTGAAAACATTCCGTGGGGAAATGGTCGAAGACGGGTACGATTCCGCGCTTCTCGACACATTCAATGCGAATGTGTCGTCGCTCTTTTTCACGGGTGGTTCGTACGCATTTGCGTATGGCATCGATCGCGCGGCGGCCGAAAAGGCGCTCGCTGCGTACAAGAAAGACAACAAGAAACCGGCCAATCGAGCAGCCGCATTTCGGGCGCTTCGAGGGTGGGCCATGTTTGCCATCGAAGAGCCGACGGAGCGGTGGACGCGGGGCATTGAGGAAATCGTACGCGTTGGTAACGAGCTCGATCGCAAGCGGCTTGGCGGAGCGGCTTCTGTCACGACCGCCGATCGCTGGTCGACGACGATGAACGTGGCTGCTCTCCCGGCCGCATTGCCGAAGGGGAGTTTGCATATCGAGATCAAATCGCGTCCATTGACAAAGGATGCTGCACCTGCGCACACGACGCATCTTTATGTCGTGCCCGATGGGAGTCGCACGTGGATTGGATTGGGCGAGGACGAAGCGCCGATGCTCGTGCGGCTCCGTGCTGCGCGTGAAGGCATTACCGAGCAGACGATTGCAGGCGTTCCCGATTTGGTAAATGCGGCGTCACAAGGATCGGTAGCGGCGGGATTTGCATCCATTGCGGGCGTGACGTTATGGTTTTTGGACGACGATCACGACGCGGCGCTCGAAAAGGCTGCCCAGGAAATCGAGTCATTGGCCACGTTGCCTGCGCGCGGCGAAGGAATCATTCCGTGGCAAATCGTGTCGGAGGTAGCGCAACATGGCGGAAGCCAGGTGCGCATGAAAGCGAAGTTGTCTCTGCCGGTATTGGGGGATATCGCGGAGATGGCGAGGAGGTGACGGTGTGTCAGCGATCCCTACAAAGGATAAAATAATGGTCCAGCGCCTTTTCGCCCTTGTATGCCGCGCCAATGGATACGTGCTTCGACACGAGACGCATGAAGTCGCGCGTCCCGTTGTAAACGAAATACTGTAATCCCTTCGAATTCGGAATCACCTTCGGCCAACCATCGGCGACCGGACCATCCGGTACCTGGAAGTAATCGATCACCACGGCTCCGCGTTTTTCCCAATCGGCATTGCCCTTCGTGTAAATCGCGACGAAGCAGCCTGGCCCAACCGTGGACAAGAACGGCGACTGGTTGTACCCGAACAGCCGCGACGAACCATCCTCGGGACGGCAAAAACGCTTCTGAAATAGCTTCATGCTCGCCGGTAGCGGGAGCGTGTTGCGCCCGTCGTGATGCACCGCGATGCGAGGCGCAATTCCTTCGGGCACAAAGTGTTCGAGCGTGATCGACTCGGCGCTCGAAGCCTTTTCGTACAGCGTGCGCTGATCGTTGCGCGACAACGTGCGCGTCTCGGCGAGTCGCTCGTCCGCTCCAAGGCCGTCGAGGTAGCGGCCGATCGCATCGATGGTGGTGCTCGGATCGTTGATCAAATCTCGAAGGCGCACGTGCTCTCCTCGGGGCGCGAAAGCAGGTTACACAAGCGTCCCCAAATCTTCGACCTTCGGCTATACCACACCCAAGTCGCAATGATCGTCACGTCGAACTTGGGAAAGTCATACGGCGAGCGCGTGCTCTTCGAGAGCGCAACGCTCGAGCTGAGTCGAGGCTCGCGGTACGGCCTCGTGGGCGCCAACGGCTCGGGCAAAACGACGCTGCTCGAGATACTCGCAGGCGACGATCAGCCCACCGAAGGCACCATCACGCGCACGCGCGGCGCTCGCATGGGCGTGCTCAGGCAAGACCGCTTTCTCGAAGACGATCAGCGCATCATGGACCTCGCGATGATGGGTGACGCCGTCGTGTGGGCCGCGCTCGAAGAAGAAAAGCGCATCGTGGACGATGGCGCAGGAGACGCGCATCGGCTCGCGGAGCTCTCCGATGTGATCCGCACGCACGATGGGTACACGCTGCGCGCTCGAGCGACAGCGATCCTCGTGGGCCTCGGAATTCCCGCGGACGTTCATGACAAACCCCTCGCGACCTTGTCGGGTGGGTTCAAGTTGCGAGTGCTTTTGGCCCAGGTGCTCGTGGGTGGTCCCGATGTGCTCTTGCTCGACGAACCGACGAACCACTTGGACATTTTGACGATCCGGTGGCTCGAAAAGTTCTTGTGCGCGCATGAAGGTGTCGTGCTCGTGATTTCACACGACCAGCGCTTTCTCGACAACGTCGCGACGCACATTTTGGACATCGATTACGGCACGATCACGCTGTACCACGGGAATTATTCGGCGTTCGTCAAAGAAAAACAGGCCGATCGGGAACGGAAGATCGCGGAAATCACGCGAATCGAAGCCGAAGTTGCGCACAAGCAAGCGTACGTGGATCGTTTTCGATACAAAGCATCGAAAGCGAAGCAGGCGCAAAGCAAGCTGAAACAAATTGAAAAAATAGATATCCCCGAGCTCGAAGACAGCTCGCGGCGTACGCCCTCCTTCAAATTGTCGATCGTCAGGCAAAGTGGACGCGACGTTCTCGACGTGGAGCATATCTCCAAATCCTACGGCGACAAACGAGTCCTCGAGGACGTGTCGTTACGAGTTCGTCGGGGCGAACGTGTGGCCGTGATTGGTCCGAACGGCATTGGCAAGTCGACATTGTTGAAAATTCTTGCGGGGGTGCTCGAAGCGGATGCGGGGACGGTGCGCTGGGGGCATGAAACGCATGTGGGATATTTTGCGCAGGATCACCGTGAAGTGCTCGACGATCCGGATGCCACGCCCATTGGCATCATGCAGGCCATTTGTCCGACCGAACCTGATTCCGCCGTGCGCGGGCGGCTCGGGCGACTTCTGTTCAATGGCGATGATGTCTACAAGAAAGTGGGTATGCTATCGGGAGGCGAAGCGGCGCGTCTTTTGTTTTGCGCCATATTGGCTCGCGAGCCCAATGTGCTGCTTTTGGACGAACCGACGAACCACCTCGACGTGGAAGCCATCGAGGCATTGGCTTCGGCGCTCAATGATTACGAAGGCACGGTTTTGTTCGTGTCGCACGATCGCTGGTTCGTGTCGAAAGTGGCATTGCGCGTTCTCGAAGTGACGCCTGCCGGGCCAAACGATTTTCCGGGCACCTACGACGAATACCTCGAGCGTTGCGGCGACGATCACTTGGATGCCGATGCTGTCGCTCGCAAGGCGAAAGAAGCGAAACAAGGTTCCGCAGGGCCTGCGATTGCAGCGCAAGGTTCGGCGTGGGAGGAGCAGAAGAAAAAGCGCAATCGGATCAAGGACCTTCCTGCGCGGCGCGACAAGGTGATGGCGTCGATCGATGCGGCCGAAGCGCGGAAGAAAGAAATCGAGGCGCTTTATTGCAGCGATGGGTTTTTCGAGAAAACCAGCAAGGCGGATCTCGCAGCGTTCGAGCGCGAGCAGAAAGAGCTCGACGAACGCGTCCTGACGCTCATGGAAGAGTGGGAAGCGCTCGAGAAGGAGATTGCGGAAGCGTCGGCTTGAAAAGCGATGGCTCGAACCAGGGTTGGTTCGAGCCACGCTTACGAAGGGTCACACTGGGTGGGCCATGAAGGACTTGAACCTTCAGCCAATGGATTAAGAGTCCACTGCTCTACCAATTGAGCTAATGGCCCAGATGCTGCATCGATTGTCAATCTGTTCGCGCGTCCGATGCTCCTCCGATAGAGGCGGCTCGAACACTCGGCACGCCCGGACCGATTCGAACGGACGACCCTCGGATTCGAAGTCCGATGCTCTATCCAGCTGAGCTACGGGCGCATGTTGCTTCGCCTCGGAAGGCGACGCGGCAAGGCTTCTACTCGGCACTTTCGCCCATGTCAAGCTCCTTGTTGATCAAAGATTCGATCCGCGCTCGTTCGGTTCTAGAGCGCGCCTGCGCAAAGGCGCGCTAACGTCCCTCCATCATGCGTCTGGCCGCTCGAATCGCAGGAATCGCCGCACTCACAATCGCCCTCGTGAGCTTCGCGGCGCCCGGCGGTCCAGCGCTCGCGGCACCACCCAAAGCAAAACCTGCTGCGTCGGCCAAGGTTCGTCGGGACAAAACTGCCAAAAAACCCGCCGAAAAGGCGCCAAAAGGACCACTTTCCGTCGGAGCGCCGAACGGCGGCAAGCTCATCAAGGGCGAAAAACTCACGTCGAACAGATCGATCGAAGTGCGAGGCGGAGGGCACGCGTACGGCACTCCCGAGCTCGTGCAGGTGCTCAAACGCGCCGCGTTCAAAGTGCGCAAGAAGCACAAGGGATCCGTGCTGTTCGTCGGCGACCTGTCGGCCAAACGCGGCGGGCCTCTCTTCGGACACAACTCGCATCAATCCGGTCGCGATGCAGACGTCGGCTTCTACATGGAGCACGCCGACGGCAAACACGTGAACCCGCATCGGTTCATCCCGTTCGGCGGCGATGGTCGAGCGCGCGACGGCGCGATCGTTCGTTTTGACGACGAACGAAATTGGGCGTTTGTCGAGGCACTCATCACCGATCCCAAAGTCGAAGTTCGCTACGTGTTCGTGTCGATGGGACTGCGCAAACGCCTGCTCACGTACGCCGCGCAGAAAAAGAAGGTGTCGAAGGACATCTACACGCGAGCTGCTGCAGCACTCATGAGCCCCGCGGATGTCGACGTGCACGACGATCACTTCCACGTTCGCATCGCGTGCCCGGAAAAGATGCGCCCTTCGTGCATCGAGGATTCGTACCTGACGGCGCGAAAGGGCACGGCCTCGGCGTCGACGCCGAAACAGCCGGACGCGACCGCAGCCGCTCGAGCAAAAGAAGCGAAAGAGGAAGCGGCGAAGCCGGTGAAGGAAGCCAAGGAAGCGGAGACGGACGAGGCGCCCGCAGAGGGATCGGACGCCTCGGACTAGTTTGTCAGGACCAACGTAGCGATCGCACGATCGATTCGCGTTCGTTTTGCTCCGCAGTGCGCTTGTCCCACGGACAAACGTAGCTCGCTTGCACGACACGTTCTCCGTTCGACAAGAACCACACCTGCACGAAGCAACCACGCACGAAATAGGTCGCCGTCGCTGCTGCTCCCTCGGGACAATCGACGGTGCCGAGCTCCAGCGGCTGCACTCGACGACGTTTGCCCCAAGCAATCGCGAGCGCCTTGATTGCACTCGGTTCCGTGCCGGGCTCTTCGTCATCTTCGAAGAGCATCTCGGCAACCATGAGCCGTCCCGTGCCACCGTCGGCCGCAAACGCGACCGGCGGGAGCGTGGTCGGATCAGAGTAGGTCACGTCTTCCAAGCCCGACCAGCACGGGGGCAGATCGAGCGAAAAACCATCGAGATCGAGTCGCATCACGCCGGAAAAGGTAACAACTGAAAGCGCGGCGCGCTGCGTCGTTTTCGGGCCGATCGGACATAGTTGGTCCGACCATACGTAGGTCGTACTTGGTCCGATCGGACAATATCTGTCCGACCGATGGCCTTGACTTCACTCGATGTCGATCATCACGGGCGCATGGTCGCTCGGCCGCTCGAGCTCACGCGTGCTCTTGTCCACCCACACGTCCTTCGTGCGCGCGAGAAGCGGCGGCGTCACGAGCACCAAGTCGATGCGCAGTCCGTGGTTTTTCTTGAACGCACCCATGCGATAGTCCCACCAACTGTAAACGTGCTCGTCGGGGCGACGCTCTCTCAACGCATCGACGAGTCCCCAGTCGAGCAGACGGCGCAGCGCAGCTCGTTCATCCGGATGACAAAGCACCTGCCCCTCCCACTTCTTTGGCGCATGCACGTCGATGTCACTCGGCGCGACGTTGAAGTCACCGCACACGAGAAGCTGGCCGTCCGGTGAATAGCGCGCAGCAAGCTCGAGCTTCAACCGATCGAGCCACATCAGTTTGTACGCAAACGGTTTCGTTCCAACCGCTTGGCCATTCGGCACGTACACGTTGACGATGCGCACGCCTTCGATCGTCGCAGCGATGAGCCTCGCGGCGATGTCTCCATCATCCCCATCGAGGCCCTTCTTCACGTCATCGATTGTCAGGCCAAACCGCGCTGCGATCGCCACGCCGTTGTAGGACTTTTGTCCTGCGTGCACGACGGCGTATCCCGCATCGCCAAGAGCCTCGATCGGAAACTTTTCGTCTTCGACCTTGGTCTCCTGCATGCAAACGACATCGGGAGAAGCGCGACGAAGCCAGTCGGTGAGGTGTTCGAGCCGCGCGCGAATCGAGTTCACGTTCCAAGAAGCGATACGCATGTTGGTCCTTCCCTAACCCTGAAACGTGCTCGAGAAAAGAGCGCTCACGAAAGCGCCTGGCGAACGATCTCGAAAAGCCCATCCGGATCGTCGACGTGCACCCAGTGATCTGCGCGTTCGAGGACGTGGACTTCGAGCTTGGGGTTGGTTTCGGCAAGTTTGGAGAGACGATCGCGATCGGCAGGACTGACGGTGATCGAACGGCCGCCGATGACGAAGCCGAGGCGCCGGCGGCCATCGCTACGTTCCACGACAAACCACAGATCGCGGGCGAAGTAGTCTTCGAGCAGCGCACGAATCGCCTGCAAATCGAGACGAAAACGGAACACGTCGCCATCGCGCCTGACGTTCATCGCGAGCCAGTCGATCTGCGCGCGACCCATGCCGCTCGACGTCATGTGCTCGACGAAAAAGTCGCGCGATGGAAACGCGGGAGGCAGCTTGTCGAGCGTATCGAGGACATGGGCTGCGCCGACCGTTTTCATGCCGTCTGCGCGCGTGCTGGGGGTCGAGTCGAGCACCCACACTTCATCGAGCTCGCGCTCGCGCAGCGCGGCGTATGCGAGCGCGACCTTGCCGCCGAACGAGTGGCCCATGACGCCGCGAACATCGATGCCAAGGTGCTCGCCCAGGTGAACGAGATCTTGAGCTGCGCTTTCGATGGAGTGCGGCGCCGGCGCACCGAGCGACTGACCGTGTCCGCGCAGGTCAACGAGGACAAACCCCCAATTCGGACAAGCTTCGGCAACACGTCGGATGAAGGTGCGAAAGTTTCCCCCGGAGCCGAAGATGCCGTGGAGAACGAACATGTAGCGCGTGGGGCTCGAGTCCGGTGCGGTGACGATTGCGTGGAAGGGGAGAAACGTGGGGGCTTGCATGTCGATGCTCCAGGAGGTTCAGGGACGGAGTAGCATGGCTGCATGAAAGCGAAGTCGCCCACGGCGCTGCCGAAGAAGCTGGTGAACGTGTCGCTCGAGGGGATCGAGCTGGATGATGTGAGTCTGGCGAAGGCGAAGATCCACAATGCGACGTTCGAGGGAGCGCGGCTCGACGACGTGAGCCTGGCGCAGGCGGTGATTCACAACGCGACGTTCGAGGGATCCGAGCTAGACGACGTGGAGCTTGGGAAGGCGAAAATCAAGAATGCGTCGTTCAAAGGGGCCGAGCTTGATGATGTGACGTTCGAGAAGGCGAACATCAAGAATGCGTCATTCGAGGATGCGAGATTGGATGACGTGACCTTCGTGAATGCGGTCATCAAAAATGGCAATTTGGAAGGGTTGAAGATAGAGGGATGTTCGATCGAGGGGTTGACGATCGATGGAGTGCGGATTGACGAGTTGTTGAAGGAAAAACGGAAAGCGTAAAGGATTTACCCAATCCTCCCCCTGCGCTCCAATTCCCGAATGATTCTATCCGCGCATTCCGCGACACTCAATTCGTGGCTCGGGAGCGTCAAGTCGGCATCGGTCGGGGGGTCGTAAGGAAAATCCACGCCCGGAATGTTGGACATTTTACCTGCATCTGCATCGCGATAAAGGCCGCTCTCGTCGGCACGGCGGCACCATTCGATGGGCGCCGACAAATGTACCAAGAAAAACTTATCCGCTCCAACGACATCCCGTGCGCGTTTGCGTACGATGTCTTCGGGGGCAACCATGGAAGCAATGCAAATGAGCCCCGCATCATTGAATAGTTTTGCCACTTCCATGGATCGACGCAGGTTCTCCGAACGATCTGCCGCGGAAAAACCAAGGTCCCGACACATGCCACGACGCATCGAAAGCCCGTCGATCGCAAAGACCGCTCGGCCCTGTTCGAATAAACGCCGCTCGACTTCGCTCGCAACCGCCGTTTTGCCAGACCCGGACAAACCCGTGATCAAGATGGTCGTAGGCTTTTGCCCATAACGCTTTTCGCGTTCTTCGATCGTAAGGTCACTCAAGGCTGCTCGTGGTCGACCGAGCGTTGGAGCATCCCAATGCGCCGATCCACTGCCGGTGATCAGGCCTGCGCCCACGGTGCCGTTCGTCAAGCGATCGATGACGATGAACGCGCCCATGTTGCGGTTTTTCACGTACGCATCGAATATCAACGGGCGGCTCGTGCGAATTTCCACGATCCCAATTTCATTCAATCCAAGCGACTGCGTGTCGTGCTTTTCCAGTGTATTGACGTCCACGCGATGCACGATGCGCGTCACGCTGCCCGGCGTACGGTGAACACCGTGTTTGATCCAGTATTCTCGCCCAGGCACCATGGCCTTTTCGTCCATCCATACGAGCGTTGCGGAAACGCGGCTGGAAATGGAAGGCCGATTGTCCGAATGGCAAAGGACATCACCTCGGCTGACGTCAATTTCGTCTTCCAATGTGACCGTAATGGACATCGGAGCCGCTGCTTCGTCGAGATCCCCTTCCCAAGTGACGATGCGCGCAATGCGGCTCGATCGGCCCGAAGGCAATGCGACGATGGCATCACCTTTGCGAAGCGAGCCCGACGCGATGGTTCCGCAAAAGCCACGAAAATCCGGCGTTGGACGATTGACCCATTGCACGGGAAAACGCATGTCCACCGTGTTGTCGGCTTCGTCGAGCGGCATCGTGTCGAGCAATGCGAGCAGCGGCTCGCCTTCGTACCAAGGCATGGCCGCGCTTTTTTCGACGACATTGTCGCCACCGAGCGCCGACAGCGGGACAAACCAATGATGGCGATCGGGCAAACGCGCCGCAAAGTCGAGAAATTCTCGCCGAATGGCGTCGAACGTTTCTTGGGAAAACCCGACGAGATCCATTTTGTTTATGGCAACGACGACTTTGCGAATGCCGAGGAGGCTCGTGATGAAAGCATGGCGCCTCGTTTGGGTCGTCACTCCTTTTTTTGCGTCGACGAGGATGATCGCCAATTCTGCGGTGCTCGCGCCGGTGGCCATGTTGCGCGTGTATTGCTCGTGCCCGGGTGTGTCGGCGATGATGTATTTGCGCCGCGAGGTCGAAAAGTAGCGATACGCAACGTCGATCGTAATGCCTTGCTCGCGTTCGCTCTTCAGGCCATCGACGAGCAGGGCCAAGTCGATGGCGCCTCCTTGCGTGCCGAAAACCTTGCTATCCTTTGCAACGGCGGCGAGCTGATCCTCGTAAATGCCCTTCGTGTCGTGCAAAAGCCGTCCAATCAACGTGCTCTTGCCGTCGTCGACGTTGCCGCACGTGAGCAGCCGCAAGAGCTCCTTGTGCTCGTTTTGCGAAAGATACGCCTCGATGTCCTGCGCTGCGAGATCCAATTCGTCGATCATGGGAAAACTCAAAAGTATCCTTCGCGCTTCTTTTCTTCCATACTGCCGGATTGATCGAAATCGATGAGCCGACCCTGACGTTCGCTCTGGCGCGCAATGAGCATTTCTTGAATGATTTCCGGCAGCGTTACGGCTTCGCTTTCAATGGCGCCCGAAAGAGGATAACAGCCGAGCGTCCGGAAACGTACCGTTTTCATGATGGGTGTTTCCCCAGGCCGAAGCGGCAACCTTTCATCGTCCACCATGATGAGCGTCCCATCGCGTTCGACGACAGGTCTGGGTTTGGCAAGGTACAGCGGAACGATGGGCAGGTTTTCCTTGTAAATGTATTGCCATACGTCGAGCTCGGTCCAATTCGACAACGGAAAAACGCGAATACTTTCGCCCTTGTGTACTTCCGTATTGTAAATGTTCCAAAGCTCGGGGCGCTGGTTTTTCGGGTCCCAACGATGATTGGCATCGCGGAATGAAAAGACGCGTTCTTTGGCTCGCGACTTTTCTTCGTCACGGCGCGCTCCACCGAATGCCGCGTCGAATCCATGATGACTGAGCGCTTGTTTCAGCGCTTGCGTCTTCATCACGTCGGTGTGAACCTTGCTTCCATGCGTGATTGGATTGATTCCAGCGCGCAATCCTTCGGGATTGGCATAGACGATGAGATCGAGCCCGAGCTCTTCGCGCACGTACCCGTCGCGATATGTGTACATGTCGCGAAATTTCCAGGTCGTATCGACGTGGAGCAATGGGAAGGGAAGTTTGCCCGGGTGAAACGCCTTGCGCGCGAGATGGAGCAGAACGGTGCTGTCTTTGCCGATCGAGTAAAGCATCACCGGCCGCTCGAAACACGCGACGACTTCTCGAATGATGTGAATGCTCTCGGCCTCGAGCGCCTTGAGATGCGTGAGCTTTCGATGGGGCATGAAGGACCTGCGCGCGCAAGGGCGATGAGCCAGCGCAAAGCGGAAGATTGCGCGACGCGGCAGGTCCGTCAAGTGCGAAGGGTAGGCGTGGCTTTTGTCATGCGGCGATCGCGTACAGGCGATCACGTAGCAGGGGATACGTCGGTGCGCGAGGCTCGTTCGCAGGCGGCATTGCGGCCTCGAAAAGCCGCACGCCGCCATGCGGAAGGGTGATTGCATAACCGGTGGCAAGCACGATGCGTGTGAGGGCATCCGCCGCATCGGCGCGAACATCACTGGGCGCATCACTTTCGATCACGCGGAGCGCAAGCTCGGCTTCGAGCGGCACATCGCCCAAAAGAGCCGCATGCGCGCGCGCTCGCGCTGCGAGACGTGCGCTTTCCGAAGCACGACCGAGAAGCGCCGAGAGGTGAGAGGTGCGCGCTGCGAGCAGCACGTCGCTCAAGGCAGCAGGCGCGATTTCCCATTGCATTTCAAGGGTTTGCGTGATGAATGCAACGCGCTCTGCCGCATCGTCGAATCGCCCTGCGGCGGCAAATGCTTCCGCACGTTTTTGTTCGAACACGAGGCGCGGATGTTCGGGATGCTGCGCGATGACCGAAGCGAGATAAACCTGGACTTCACGCAAGAGGCCCATTCGTCCGAGTGCCGTGGCAATGGTCTCGAAGCGCAAAGCGCCAAGCCATTTGGGATCATCCGCGCGACGTGCGCGTGCAGCGACGAGGGCGGTGTCGTAACGCCGAGCAAACACGAGCGTTTCGAGCGCTTCGGCGATGGCAACCGACCGAAGTCGAGCCGAAGATTCGGGGAAACAGGATTCGATGTCTGCAAATTGCGCCGTCGTGAGGAAGAGAGGTCCGTCGTCGAGCGATCCGCCAAGTCCGAGCGACGCAATTCGTTCGAAAAGGAAGAGGGCGTCGTCATAATGACCGAGGGCTCGTTCGATTCGAGCAAGACCAAGGAGCATCCAAAGCGCGGGCATGGTGGCAAAAGTGCCGGCACCTCGTTCGGCTTCGCTGGCGAAAAAAGCAATGGCGGTGTGACGCAGTTTTTTGGCTTCTCCGAGGCGGCCGAGGAGCAATGCGATTTCTGCGGCTTGTTCGAAACCGTCCGCAATCTCGTCGATATGTGCGTGACGGTCGGTTATGGCTTGCTGCAAGTGATCCGAAACGGTGGCGCACCAGGGTTCCAGCGGTCCACGCGGAGGAGCGTGGGGCGCCGTGAGGTATTCGTCGCAGAGATAGGGCGAGGCCATGGCTCTTTGGGGCGCAAAGCCTTTCAGCGCGGTCGCGCGCATGGGGAAAGCCTTTCTGCAATCGTCCGCGAATGCTGCATTCGTAACATGCCCGCCAATCAGGCGGGCGCCTCGGAAGGAGGCGCAATCGGGGCGGTCGTTCCCGTCCCGCAGGTACTACATTGAATTTTTGCCGAGAGCCGCGGACGTTCAGCTCCGGCAAGTACAGAAATAGGGGATCGGAAATCGATTTGCAATGGAATGATCGCGAGGGTGGGACATTCTTTGTCCGATGCGATTATTGCGCTCGAATTGCGGCTTTCGTGAGAGGGCAATGGGAAAACGTGGCCACGCATGCAATGCTGGTTCGGGGCGGTGCGCGATCGATCAGAAAAAGGTGCGAGGCAAGAAAAAGACAATGGTGGATAGGTCATATTTCGACCGAGCGTCGGGCGGGCACATTGGATGTGTTTGGGGCGGCAAGCCGAAGGCGCTCGAACGATGCATCGTGTCGGCTCTTCCAACACTGCGCCGCAACTGCGTTGGTGTCGCTTTAGGATCTGCTTGATTTCTCGGCACGTGCGGCACCCCGAACTCGCCGCCTTCGGCGGCTCAAACAACGGGGCCCCCGCCGCAGCGCCGAGAAATCAAGCAGATCCCAAAGCTTCGCGTTGTACGAGCCGGCGGGGTAGAAATCCGCGGAGCCCAAATGTTAATCAGAACATGTTTAAATCACACATATCCCACTGGACTCCTCGTGTGATTGATGGTTACTTGCCGCAGGATGAAGTTGACATGGGCGGCATTGCGCCTTACCGTCGGTGTGCCGAGACAAACGTCGTCGTATGAAGATCGCACTGGTCAATTCACGAAAACCGCGGCGCTTTCGCCCCGACGAACCATGGCTGCGGTGGACGATGGCGCTTGGCCATGCAATTGCTCGATGCGGGCATACTTTGTGTGCGTCCGTCGGAACCATTGGTTATGAATCCGCGCTGTTTGGCGCAGCGATGGGTGACGGTAAATTCGAGGCGTTCGTCACGAAGGGTACCGAGCAGGACGTGGCCGACTGTTTGCCGCGGAAGGCATCGGCAAACGTCGTCTCCGTACGAATCCTGCCGGAGGGAGCAGCAAATGCCGAAGTAGAGCGAGATCGCGCAATCATGGATGCAGCGGACGTCGTGATTGCCGTGTCCGTACGCTCAGGCGGACATATGGAATCACTTCTTCGCGCTCGCCTCGAAGCAGGACGACGCATCGAAGTGGTTTTTCCGTGTGATGACGGGCCGCATTTTCGTGGTAATCGAAAGCTTTTGGAGCTCGGCGCGCCTCCCGTCGACGAACATCTTTTGCATGTCGCTCGAGAATACCTGGATTCGCGACCAAGCGAGGACCACACACTCGATTGGGGGTCGTTCTTTCCGGAATGGAGGACGTCTCCGTTAGCTCGGCCAACGCTCGCCCATTTCACGCGCAGTGCCGATGGATCTTGGCCAGGACAATTCCGCTGGGAGTATCTCGAAGATCTTTGGCACGGGGGTCCGCGTGCTCGACGCGACGGAGCTGCGGCATTGTGGCGTATTTTGCAATCATCGACATTGAGAGCAAGCTCGCGACTGATTCGAGGGCGCTATCCGGTGGTGTCGTTCACGGCGGTTTCTCCCGAACGTATCGGTGAATTGTATCGATATCGCCCGCACCTGATTCGTTGGGACTTCGAAAGCTTTGGCGTCGTCTTCGATCGCGATTGGCTTGCCAAACGGAACGTTCATCCGGTCAAATATCTGCCAAAAGCCTCGTTTCGTACCCTATCGCCCGACGAAAAACCCTGGTTTCAGAAACATGAACCACCTGGATGCGATTACACCATGGAGGAAGAATGGCGACATCTCGGTGATTTGGACTTTTCCGATGCGCCTCGAGACGTCGTACGGATTATTACGGGGGCAGGAGCGGTCGACGCTCGAACGTAATTCGCCCTTGGTCAAGGAGCAGGCGGTTTGTTCGTGTTTACGGCGGCAGGCTCGTCGTCTTGCGTTGGATCATCGTCCGCAGCCTCTTTGTTGAACGTCAAAAAGGATCGGAATGACCACCAGCACCAATTGAACCATTGCGGCCCGGTCAGTCTGCCCGTCGTGACGATTTGGACGAATGCAAAGGTGACGAAAAGGACTGGCATGAGCGCTGCGAGGTCGGCGCGATGGTGAAGACCTCCGCGGACGTCGGCATTGAGCGCAGCGAATGCGCGGGCAACGGATTGCGCAATTTTGGTTGGACCCGTCGCGGCGCATGGGAGATGCATTGCCTCGGCGCTCACGCATTCACGCAAACGCGCGAGCAGCGCGTCGGCATCAATGTTCCCGGCTTTTGCCTCGACGATGATCGAGCCGGTCGTGACGCGTACCGTGACTTTGTCCGCAGCGCCGGCCGATTGAATGATTCGTTCCGCAATGCGGCGACAAACATCGGCACGCGACGCGACGAGCGGCGCACAAAGACGCACTCGGTGCGGGAGCACATGCGCGACGTATGCCAGCTCCTCGGGCGCAATGGGGCGCGCTGCCGCTTTCGTCATGGCTCGCTCGCTGTTGCAGGTCGTTCCGTTTCGCTGCGTCGCATTCGTTCTTTGCGTCGCTGTTGCGCTTTCTGCGTCGAGCGGTGCTGCACGTCGCACCAAAAGTCTTCCACCTTTTCGCGCTGAACTTCAATGGCTGCACGCGCCACGTTCGCAACGTCCATTGCAAGGGCGGCCATCTCGACGGCCACGGGCCTGAGCCGTCGCGTGACGACGGCAACCACAAGGGCGCTTGCAAAACCGATAGCAACGGACGGGCCATGGACTTTCACAGGCAATGCTCCTCGATTTCCGGATCGGACACTTCTCGTCGTACGATCGTAATGATCGAGTCATTCGAGGGGGCGGTGTGCACGCGGCAATTCGGGCGGGTGAGCCATGTTGGCATTGCCCCGATGAGCAGGCTCGTGCCGAGCGCAACGGGGTTGACGAGCTCGATGCCCAAAATCGTGCGTAGCCCGGGTATTCCGAGGGCCGCTGCTTGCAGCCCAAAACTTCCCACGACCGCCCAGCGCAAAGCCGGATCGGATTGCGTGGAATTGGCACTACACGTTTGCGTATAAAGAATTTGCGACGTGACGAGCGAGAGAAACGCCATCGTTCGAGCGCCCCCAGGGCCCAGTCCGAACGCGGCGCCCAGGCCATACGACGATAATGAGCCAACGGCCATGAGCGCCGCGTGCCGGACGAGGTTATGCAGATCATTCGTCGTAAAAAGCGGAGCATTTGGATCCCGCGGAGGACGCTGCATCAGGTCGGCCTCCGGCGGTTCGACGGCCAATGCCAATGCGGGAGCGATGTCCGTCAATATGTTCACCCATAAAAGTTGAAGTGGCCCCAGAGGCGTGATGCCCACGGTTGCGCCGAGGAGCATGGTCATGACTTCGCTGGTGTTCGTCGCGGCCAAATAATGAATGGCACGACGCACGTTGTCGTGCAGGCGACGGCCCTCGGCAATTGCATTGACGAGCGATGGAAGGTCGTCCTGAGCAAGCACGACGTCCGCGACTGCCCGCGCAATGTCCGTTCCTCGCTTGCCCATTGCAATGCCCACATCTGCGGCTTTGAGGGCTGGGCCATCGTTGACTCCATCACCCGTCATCGCGACGAGGCATCCCGCTGCTTGCAACTTCTCGACAACTTCGAGCTTTTCCACGGGGGTCACGCGGCTGTGAATGCTGTCTTCTGGAATGCCGAGCGCGCGTCCGGTGGTAAGCGCGGTTTTCTGCTGATCGCCCGTGAGCATTCGCGTGGTAATGCCTGCTCGAGCAAGAATGGCCATGGCTTCACGCACGCCCGGACGGGGCGGATCTTCGAGTCCCACGAGGCCAACGAAGGAATATCCGATTGCATCGTTCGCGTCGTCATCGACTCGGCGCCAGCCAAATGCGAGCACGCGCAAAGCACGTGACGCGAGAGCATCGTTTTGCGCGAGTGCATTCCGACGTTCGCCGTCGGAAAGGCCCGCGGACAATGCAATGACCTGCTCGGGTGCGCCCTTGATCAATTCGATTCGGCCGAGCTCGGGATGATCGTGCACCGTCAGCATGAAAGCCTTCTCGGGCGTGCGCCGCTGTTCTCGGAGGCGTTTCATGGTTTTACGGCGCCCACTCACCGGATATCCCAACGCCATTGCAAATTCGACCAACGCTCGTTCGGTACCGCTGCCCGTCGAAATCTGCCCGGATTCGTCGAACGTGACGTCCGCATTGAGCGCCGTGATCCTCGTGAGGTCACGCAATTCCGAAGGCGAAACCGACTTCCCATCCATATCGACGAGCCGCGCGTGCGTATTCGCTTCGGACGATCGATCCCATTCGATACGCAATGTCCCTCGGGATGGGAGATACACGGCCTGGACGCGCATGCGGTTTTCCGTCAATGTGCCGGTCTTGTCAGCGCATACGACGCTCACGGCGCCAAGCGTTTCGGCCGCTGCGAGGCGGCGAATGACGATTCCTTCTCGTTCGAGTCGATGGCTCGCGAGCGCAAGGGCCGTCGTGCCTACGGCCGGAAAACCCTCGGGAATCGCAGCAACTCCGAGCGCCACGGCGCTTCGAAGCAAAACGGAAATGGGCTGTCCGCGTAAAAGACCAAAACCCATGATGCCG
The DNA here is from genome assembly GCA_016715885.1 of Polyangiaceae bacterium. Lineage (NCBI taxonomy): Bacteria > Pseudomonadati > Myxococcota > Polyangiales > Polyangiaceae > Polyangiaceae bacterium. Next base: position 220,792 of record JADJXL010000015.1, on the reverse strand, counting down.
ACGGAGCTTGCGACCGCCAACATGGCCACGCGTTTGCCCAGGATGTCGAGCTGTCGTTCAATGGGCGCTGCGCGCTCTTCCGCGCGGCTCAGCGCGCGTTCAATTTCACCAAGCTCGGTATTCTGTCCGGTCGCAACGACGATGGCCCGGCCTTCGCCTGCAGCGACAATCGTGGCCGCGTAAAGCATCGCGCGCCTTTCGGCAAGCGGCGCATTCGAAGACCCGGCAATCGTGGTTTTTTCTGAAGGTTCGCTTTCGCCCGTGAGCATACTCTCGTCGACGGATAGCGCGTGCGCTTCCACAATGCGCGCATCGGCAGGTATTGCGTCTCCCGCGCGCACGACGAGCACATCGCCAGGAACGACATCCGCGGCGGGAATGCGCACCTCGCGCCCATGACGCACCACAGTGGCCCATTCTGCTCGAAGCTCGCCCCAAGCGTGCAGCAACTCCTCTGCGCGTGATTCGGAAAAATAGCCCACCACAATGTTGGATCCTATGACCAAAACGATGGCTCCAGCCTCGATGACGTCTCCAAGCATGAGCGACAAACCGGCCGCCCCGAAAAGTAACGCACATGGGAAGGTAAAAAGTTGATCCGCTAAAATATCAATACGCGAACGCGATTCGATGCCCGCGAGTATGTTCCGACCAAACTCGGCCCGAAATTGCTCGACCCTGACATCATCGAGACCCTCGGCCGGAGAAATCCGAAAATGCCCGAGAACATCGTCGACGGTCATTGCATGCCATGCCGGACGATGGCTCGGCGCTGCCGCAGGCGCACCACGCTCCGTTCGATTTCGCCACACTTTTAAAAGAGAAGCATGGTGATCGATGGTTTTACGCACATGCTCGACAAGGAAGGAAATGGATGGCGCTCGGTCCGCAAAACGATCGCTTTCCTCGCAAAGTCGCGACTCGATTGCGTCCATCAGCGCGTCGTCGTTCGAGCGCACGCGCACGAGCACGCGGCCCGTCAGCGGATTGGGGCGAACGTCCAGAACGCCGTCGATCTCGCGCAGGCATTGCGTAATTTTTTCGGCGCGCTCTTCATCGCCATAAAGCCCCGGCAGCTCGAACCGTACGAGCACTCCGTTTTTCACGTTCTCTGCGGGCCCAATGCCGCGAAAGCAACGGATCGCGGCGTCCCGGATGAATTTGCGCCCCACATCGCGCAACGACATGCCGAGCGCCGTCGCAAAGCCCACGCCAGCGAACGTGGGAGCTCATTGGTGGCGATCGAACGATTCACTCGACTCTTGTAAATATGGAAAATGACTGATATCCTTGGCGAGGAGGACTTCGATCGATGAAATATTCCGCTTTTGCCGTACGCCCTTTGTTGCTCGGTGCACTGGTTGCGACGACGATGCTCGTGGCGCCGCAAGCGGTGGCTGTCGATCCGAGCGCGGTTCAGGTGCGCACGACGGCAGTGAAGGGGAGTGACATGCCGCGAATCACGGCGAAAGCGGTGCTCTCGCAACCGCCCGAGAAAGTGTGGAAGGTCGTGTCCGATTGCGCGAAGTACAAGGGGCGAATGGCTCGCGTCGTTTCCGCGCGGCTCGTGAAAAAAGAAGGCAACAAGCATACGTGCGAAGTGACGGTCGAAATGCCGTTTCCGTTCTCGAATTTGACGGCGGTAACGGAAGCGACGCACGAAGAATCCGCGGAGGAAAAATTGACCCGCCGCTGGAAGCTCGTAAAAGGCGATTACAAGCGCAATACTGGGAGCTGGGAAATCAAACCAGTGGACGGGGGCAAAAAGAGCGAGGTCACCTATACGCTGCACGTCGAGCCAAATATTTCGCTCCCCAATGCCATCATCGAAGCTGCGCAAAAGAAGGCTCTCCCTGATATGTTCGTGAAGCTCGAACAAGAAGCGGCGAAATTGTAATCAATCGGCAGGTTCAGCTTGCCGGCTGAAGCAGAATGCATCGATTCAAATGGCCTCGGACCGGATCCATGATTCCGTCATGGCCCGGATCATCCGGAACGAGCGTCAAGATGCCGCGGTTTTCCAGACGCAAGAGCGCGTAATCGAACATGGGCCGTGTCACTTCGGGAATGCGAGCCCTCATCGTCGAAATATAAACACCCTCCGGCCCGACGCGCTCGGCGCCAAACATCGTATCCAGCAAATCGACGACGCGCGATTCCGCATAAGCTTCCGCTCCGAGACGCCGCACAGCGACGATGTGCTCGATATGCGATGAAAGAGCGTCGAGCGCGGCGTTGTCGAGTGTCCAGACGAGCTCGAAGATCGTGCGTTGCGAAAGCCTTCGAGACGATGCCGACGATACGGGCGGCTGGCTGCGAGGGTCGGCTGATGCCCGTGACAAACCTTTGAAGTTTGCCCCAGAGCGACGAGGAAATGGGCGAACGTGGTTCTTCGGAGGGAGCTGCATCCGATGGTGGATCGATCGGAATGTCGCTCGAATCGGCAAACGTGGGCAAAGGCGGCGGAAGGACGTCCCACGACAAACCTGCGGCGCCATCGTCCAAAATGGCCGGAGGATACGGCGCCGAAGGAAGCGTCTTGCGGTCGAACTGAGCTTCGGCGTCGAAATCTTCGAGGGGCTCGTCGAGATGCAAATCATCGAGCGTGATGGTGGTCAGACCGAACGGCGCTTCGAGGCCCTCGGGTTGAAGCATGATCTCGACGGAGCTCGATGGCCCGTCGGGCTGCAGTGCGGCGAGGCGTTCGGCCAGCCCCATCGCATAGGTTGGCGGAGTATCCACCGCGTAGAGATCGTCGTCGGGGCGGTGAGTCACGACGTCTTTTCGCGTGTCGGGTGGTTCGTCGCGAAGTAACGGTTCGTCACGGAAGAAAGGTTCGATGCTCATGCTCGTTCGCCTCGTTCCGCAGGGCAAACTGGAAAACGATCGTGGCAGGGGAACTGCCAGTTTGCCTCGTACATGAGTCGTGCCGCGGTTTTACGAAGAAATCAAGCAAGAGTTCTTCGGGAACGCGAGGAAAATGAACGACGGGGGGGCCGCGTTGGTTCGCCCGCGCAGCGGGGTGCGTCATGGCCTACCCCGCCCGGTAAAACGGATGCTGCGTAAGGCGCTCCGCGAAGTGCCGCAGCGGGGGAGGGTTTGGATTGGCGGGGTCTAAAGAGACGAACCGGGGGGCGGACTTGTTCAACGTGCGGCAATTATTCGGCGCAAATGTATTGCGGCGGGCACGATTCCGCGATGGCACAATCCGTGCCACAAGTTTCGTAGCAGCTCAAGCATTGGTCGTAGGTTGCGTCGGTGAAGCACGCGCTATTGGCTTGACGTGCGAGATCGCACTTGGTTTTGGCTTCCTCTTGGGAATAGCCGCCGCAGGCGACGAGCGCAAAGAGGGATGCGACGAGGACTGACGTAAGGAAACGGGGCATATGGAGGCTCCTTGTGAAGGATTGGCGGAGCTTTTTAGCATGACGAGCGCGGCGCGTGGTGACTTACGCTGATGGAGGCCCACGGATAATGTAAGCGAATCCGCTTGGCGAAGCGGGTTCAGGGGACGGTGGCGGTTGCGGCGTATGCAGCGTTCGCGGTGCTGGGTGGGTGCGAGTGGGCATCTTCAGGACCAGGCAAGGGGGATGCGGGCAACAGCGGAGCGGCCTGGAAAATAATCGGGCGCGTCAATCCTGGTCCACATTCGGCGCCGCCGTGCATTCCTCTGGCAAAACATCTTCACGGATGCCTCGATACACCGGAAACCGCAAACCATCCCCATCGGAAAACCCGGCATACTTCACCGATACCACGACTTCCGGCCGCACGTGCACACGACCACGCGGCGCAAGATGATACTCGCCCACCGCCGTAGGCCGATCGGTATGCAGCGGCGCTAGCCGCTCGAGAAGCACATCGATGGCCGCATCATCGAGCCCACTGCCCACTTTGCTTCGATAAACGAGTTTTCCGCCTTCGAATGATGCCACGTCGATGGCGCCCATGCGGGCACGCGAACCTTCACCCAACGTATAACCCACAATGACAAAATCGTCGTCACGCTCGATTTTGAGCTTGACCCAATCGTCGGATCGAGAAGGCCCCGATCGATAAGGACTCTCCGTGCGTTTGGCGACGATGCCTTCCAGGCTGTGCTCGCGGCAAAAAGCCAAAAGAGGGGCGGGATCGCCCTCGAATACGTCGATGATGCGAATTCGATTCGTCTCCGGCAAGGCGCCTCGGAGCAGCTTTCGACGAGCTGACAGCGGCAAAAGGCGAATGTCGTAATCACCGATCGACAAGAGATCGAAAACGACGTAATGAGCAGGTATCTGTCGAGAAACGCGCCGGATGTCCATGTGACGATAAAGATGAGCGCGCTCGGCAATGCGCTGGAAATTCGGGCGACCCTTTTCGTCGAGCGCCACGACTTCGCCGTCGACGATGATACGCGGCGCGGCGAGCTCGGCCAATTCCTGCACGACCTCCGGGTAAACGCGGGTAATTTCCCGCCCGTGCCGATTGTACAAAAGTACGTGCCGGCCGTTTTTCATGGCAACGCACCGAATTCCATCGAGCTTCAGCTCGTACGAAAATTCTTTGCCCGGCGCTTTCGCAGGCGTCGGCACGGCTCGCATCGGCGCAAAACCCATTTCGATGCGCTTTTGCACCGCACCCAGTCGAGCAGCCTCGGATTCCAAGTCCGCTTCCGTGCGGCTGGGTTCGTTCGCGGTCAACGCACTATTCGTAACTTCGGCGGTTTTCATGAATTACATGCTCGCAGTGTGCAGCGACGTGTCGTTTCACGGCACTTGCAAGGATGAAGCTCATGGCAGCACGATCCTCGGGTACGGGTACTATTTCGTTCGGCTTGGTGACGATTCCCGTCAAGATGTATTCCGCCACGACGTCGCATGGCATCGGGTTCAACATGCTGCACAAGAAGTGCGGAACTCGGCTCAAAATGCAATACTTTTGTCCTTACGACAATGAAGTGGTCGAGCGATCGGAGTCGACGCGGGGCTTCGAGTATGCGAAAGAGCAATACATCGAAATAACGGACGAAGAATTGGATGCCGTTCGTGCCGAACGAACCGATCGTATCGATCTGCTGGAATTCGTGCCCGCAGAAACGGTAGACTTTTTGTATATCGAGAAAACGAGCTACCTCGGGCCGGAAAAAACTGGCGCGCGAGCGTACAAGCTGCTGTCCAATTCGATGGAGCGTATGCAACGCATCGGGGTGGCTCGATATGGAGCGCGCGGAAAGGATCAGCTCGTGCTCTTGCGGCCTTATCGCGGGGGCTGGTGATGCATCAAGTGCATTATGCGGACGAGGTGCGGTCGTTCGACGAGGTCGTGCCCGCGATGAAAACGGATTTCCGCCCCGAAGAAGCAGAACTAGCGGATAGGCTGATTGGCCAGCTTTCTTCGGATGCGTTTCACCCGGAAAAAATATCACGACGAATATCAAGAGCGGCTCCTCGAAGCGATTGAGCGCAAAGCCGCAGGGCAAGAAATTCGGGAAGCGCCCGAGCTGCCACAAGCAAAGGTCATCGATCTATTCGATGCATTGCGCCAGAGTTTGGCCAAGGAGGCGAAGCCGGCCGCGCCGCCCGAGGAGCCGCGCGTCGAAGAGCCCGCAGCGGCGGAGGCTGGTCCGGGATTGAAAAAGGCAGCGCCGCGGCGAGCGGCGAAAGAGCGAGAGCGAAAAGCAGGATAAAGACAGAGCACACGTTCGGGCTTTCATGGTAAAGAGGCCCGACGATGGCGGACGACGAAGCCCAGGCTGGAAAAACCAAAACGTTACGAACGGCGTCACTCGGGCGTCTTTTGGGGCTCGCACGTCCGGAAACGTCGCGGCTCGCGCTTGGCACCTTATTTCTCATCATCGGCGCATTGACGGGGCTGCTCGTACCGCAACTGTTCCGCGTGATCCTCGACCGAGCGGTGGGGCAGGGTGCTAGCCATTGGACGATCGACCGCGCGGCCTTGGCGCTCGTGGGATTGGCGGCCGTGCAAGCTGTTGCGACGGCGATACGTTTTGCCTTGTTCACGAGCGCAGGCGAACGCGTGGTGACGCGACTGCGCCGGGATTTGTTCGAGCATTTGCTGGGGCAGGAGACTGCATTTTTCGACGAGCACAAGACGGGTGAATTGACGAGCCGACTATCGGCGGACACGACGCTCGTGCAAAACGCCGTGAGCGTGAACATTTCAATGGGGCTTCGCTTCTTTGCGCAATCGCTGGGTGCCATTGGATTTTTGGTGTACACGTCGCCGCAGCTCACCGCCGTGATGCTGGGGTCGGGCCGCCGGTGGCGCTTGGGGCCGTGGCGTATGGCCGGCGCGTAAGAAAATTGGCCCGCGAGGCGCAAGATGCATTGGCGCGGGCAAACGAAGTCGCGGAAGAAACGCTGGCCGGAATTCGCACGGTGCGGGCGTTTGCCGCGGAACGTGCCGAAGGTAAACGATATACGAAGGCCGTGTGGGATGCGTTTGCGGTCGTGTGGCGGCGCATTTTGACGAGCGCCACGTTCATGAGTGTATCGAGCTTTGCGGCATTTTCTGCGCTGGCCATTGTTTTGTGGTATGGCGGGAGCCTGGTCGAGCAAGGTAAAATGACGGCGGGTGAGCTGACGTCATTTTTGATTTATACGCTCACCGTGGCGTTTTCCCTGGGCGGCATCAGCGAGCTTTGGGCCGATTTGATGCGCGCATCCGGGGCGGCCGAACGCGTGTTCGAATTGCTCGATCGATCGGCGAAGATTCCGCTCGTGGAAGGCAATCGACCTGGAGACGTGAAGGGTCACGTGGAGTTTCGTCGTGTGCATTTTGCGTATCCATCGCGCAAAGACGTACCGGTATTGCGGGACGTGAGTCTATCGCTGTTGCCTGGTGAAGTCGTGGCGCTGGTGGGTCCTTCGGGGTCGGGCAAATCGACGATTGCCGGGCTTTTGCTGCGTCTTTATGATCCGGCGCAGGGTAGCGTGATGCTCGATGGTGGTGAATTGCGCGACTTGTCGCCGGAATGGCTTCGCCAGCAGGTGGGTATCGTGGCGCAAGAGCCGCTTTGGTTTTCCTGTAGCGTGGCGGAAAACATTCGGTATGGCAAGACGGACGCGACGGAGGAAGAGTCATTGCCGCGGCGAGAATGGCCAATGCGCACGAATTCATCACGAAATTCCCCGAAGGATACGAAACGCTCGTGGGTGAACGCGGGGTAAAACTATCCGGGGGGCAAAAGCAGCGCGTGGCCATTGCGCGAGCGGTCCTGAAAAACCCGCGCATTTTGGTATTGGACGAAGCCACGAGCGCGCTCGATGCCGAAAGTGAACACCTCGTCAAAGAAGCGCTCGAACGATTGATGAAAGGTCGCACGACGCTCATCATTGCGCACCGTTTGTCCACGGTGATGGGAGCGGATCGCGTGGTGGTGCTTCAAGACGGCGTCATCGTGCAAAGTGGCGATCATGCGTCGCTGATGCAAGAAGGCGGCCTCTATCGGAAGCTCGTCGAACGGCAGCTCGAAGGCGGGCATGCGCCGGCGCTCCAGGTGGCTGTGTAAAATAAATTACCAGACAAACTTTTTTTGCGATCGTATAGAACTGATGCACGGGGTCAACGCAGGTGCGAAACTTTCGACTTTACCGCTGAATTCAGCGCTTTTTTTTGCTCGTTCCTGGCCACGACGATCACGTCCGTGCGCCGAAACTTGCGCCGAAACCCGCTCATGAGGCAACTTGGCGGTGTCCGGGCGCACCGTTAGATCGCCAGGCTGGGCGGGCAGTGGTGTTGGTGGCAAAGGTTCGAGTCCTGCGAGCGCGGCGAGTTCCGGAATCGCTCGGATGCTGGGCGCGAGGTCGCCAAGCTCCACTTCCGACCATCGACGGGCTGGACGCCGATACGTCTCCATCGATGCCAGGGAATGTCCCGTGCGATCGGAAACCCATGACGCTGGCCGCCCCTTGGCGAGCGAATACGTACAGAAGAGGGCGCGAAGGTCGTGCTCTTCATGCGGCCACGAATGCTGCGAACGCGTGAAGAGTGCGGCGCGAGAAACCCCAGCTTCCCACAATCCCATACGAATGCGCAGCGCAAGGTATGACGGTTCAATGACTCCGCCACTTTGACCGGGAAATAGTGGACTCGATGGATCGAGCTTCTCACCTTGTTTTTTTCGCCATTCCAACCACGTGCGGATCATCATCGTGTCATCTGGATCGAGTGCCCACGATCGAGGATCGTTATCCTTCGTTTTGGCAAGACGAACCGTCGCGCGTTCACCTTGAAACGTGATTGACGAAACGGTCAATCGCGCGGCGTCGATGTAGCGCGTTCCTTGTCTCGATTGCCAGGCGACGAATACGCGCATGAAAAGTGGAATTGTCGTGCACGCAAGGAACGTGTGTTCTTCCGCGGGCATGAGAATCTGCCGTTCGAGCTTGACGTCGGAGCGCGGCACCCACTTTGCAGGCAATGGGTTTGTCTCAGTCCAACGCAACGGATAAACCGCCAAATTCAAAAGATGGCGGATGTTCGACGCAATCGATTGCACGTACTTCGGACCAAGGCGCTCAGGAATGGCGGAAAGCGCTTGCTCGCCATGGTCCAGCGTCAATCCACGACACGGAACGTTCGCCAGTGCTGGCAGGACGTGGCGAAGTCCAGAACGATCGGAGTCGTAATTTGCTCGCTTGTGAATTCGACCGGGGAACGCATCAGCGAGACGACCGGAAAGAAAAAGCTCCGCCAAGTGTCCGAACGTTCCGGGCAAGGTCCCTGAGCTTGGCGCGAGCAGTGCCGCGCGTTCGGGCGCAAGTCCCGGCGGAATCCAGTCATACGACAGTCGTTCGTCCGCGGGTAGGGATGCGCGACCATCGGCGGCAAGTTTGGAAAGCTTGACGGCTGCGCGTGCGGCGTCGTCGTTCGGCGCAGCGATGATGCCGGACAGAATCGCGGCAAGTTCGCCAGCGGGACGTCCAGCGGCAAGCATGATCTGGAATGCTTCACGTGCGGCATCGAGTCTCGTCTCCGGCAAGCTGGCGATGCTGCGCGCGATCGGTTCGAGTGCTGCGCGTGGCAGGGTTCGTCCTTCACGTGCGAACGTTGCAACTGCGTCGCGGTATCGTTCGGCGCGCGCAGTCGCATCAGGCGTCTCGGTTCGTCCGAGTGCTGGCAGACGGATTGTCGTTCGCTTGCCCGCGAGCGTGATCCGGATCTCGTAACCGTTTGCCCGGAACGACGCTTCGCCGATGATCGGTCGTCCGCTCCGGGAATTTGTCCCGTCGCGTGTCTTGATGCTACTCACGTTTCGCCTCCATCCCGAGTCAACGTCGGGTGGTTGGTAGGCGCCTCTTCTCGCTTGCAACGGGGAGAGGCGCCGTTTTTCTTGGTACTGCGATACTCATGATCGATCTGTCCGCGCGGTCCTGCAAGTCCTCATTTTTCCGATCGGACATAGACTGTCCGGTGTGACATTGCGCGGTGTCCGAGCGGCAAGTCACGGGTGTTCGAGCGGATGTAAGCAAAAGTTCAATGTCATGACAGAAATCTACATGTAATTTTAGTAACCACATGTTTTGTGTGCGAACGACTGTGCGATTTTTGTCACCAATTATTAGGATTCTTTGGATCTCGCGACTTGACACGAGACGACACCGCCAAGCTCGTTTCGGCAGTCGAGTCGCTTGCCAGGACGTCCCCGACGCTCCGGACGCGTCCTGATGCCCTTTGCAGCGAACTCGGCGTCGACTGCGGCGAGGTGAATGGCTTCCGTCAGCTCCGCGAACTCGGCGTCGACTGCGGCGAGGTCAATGGCTTCCGTCAGCTCCGCGAACTCGGCGTCGACTGCGGCGAGGTCCAGCTCCATGACGCTTCGCCGCCTATGCCGCTTTCGGTTTTGCAATCGACGGTTTCGGTTGTCGCGCCAGTTCCCATACACGATCCGGAATGCTCGCCACGTCGACGGGTGACAGCTTGGCAATCGAATCGGTTCGAGAAACTAGAAGCACTTGCACAAGACGCTCCTCGGCGCCCGCCGCATCCGATCGGCGCTTCTGATAGTATTCGTGGATCGCATCCTTCAGTGCTCGCACCTCGGATTCGACCTCGGGATCGTGGTTCAAGCTGCGGCGTATTGCTGCAACGGGATCTTCATTTACGGATCCATGATCTTCCCAAGAACCTGCGCTCTCGTACTGCGCATACGGATCTTCACTATCGTCCTTCCCTAATTGTCTCTGCTCCGATTGTGTAGACATCAGGGTAGATACATAAGGAGAGGCCTGTTCACCGTGACCAGCTTGTGTCTGGTCATGGCGACTAGGCGCCTGTTCGCCGCGACCAGCTTGTGTCTGGTCATTACGACCAGGCTCTTTTTTTCGGCGAGAAGGTTTTGCCTGTTCACCGTGACCAGCTTGTGTCTGGTCATAGCGACTAGGCTCTTTTTTTCGGCGAGAAGGTTTTGCCTGTTCACCGTGACCAGCTTGTTTTTTCTTATAGACCCATTGCTGAGGATCCGCGAGCTTCGGACCAAGACGGATACGGATTCGAGCTCCGTGGCCACGCGGTCGATCAATAACAAGGTATTCGGCTGCCTCCAGCGCATTCAATGCGCGTGCCGCAGCTTGATGACCAACGTCCGCCGCAAGGTCCCCGATCCGAACGAGCCACTCGTCAGGGATCTGGTGAGTGTCATTGTCAATCGATGCCACGATCGCGAGAAGCACCAACCGCATTGTTTTCTTGTCGCTTTCGCCGCCATCGGGCATTGCGATCGGATTCGTTCCTTTCGCAAGAACCCGAAGCAAGTGAAGCGGATTGACGCTCACGACGCCTACCCCTTCCGCCTACGGCCCGAAGCGGGCGGATCGTCGCTGAACGTGAAACCGAGCGCCGAACCGAGTTTGCGCGCAGCGTCGTCTTCATTCTCGATCGGCGGCTCCGCGTTATCGTTCGAGGTGGCTTCTTTATTGCCCAGCGCCGATGGCGTCTCGCCAATTCGGTCCAGGTACGCGATTACGTCTTCCGTTTTGACGATGCGAAGCTTTCCAACGGATGCGACGCGCAGCGGGAATCCTGGTGCTCGAACCATCGCCAGAAACCGATCGGGCGGAATTCCGAGGACAGCCATGGACGTTTTCTGCGAAACAAAGGCAGGAAGTGGAGCGACAACCGTGACCGCACCCGCGGGCAGCGCGATCGAGATGGCCGGTGTCGTAGGAAGCGAACGGAGGTCAGCAAGGCTCATGCACTACACTGACAGGCAAAGATGCGCACGTCCAGGCGTTGTCACTCCAGCCTAGCACGGATGACAAAGAACGGTCAACATCTTTTTTCAAACCACTGAAAACGAAGGACAATTCGCCAAAGTTTGTTCGGACAAACTGAAGCCCACAGCGCGTCGATGCACAAAACGAACATCGTGCAACCCCAAAAAAATTTTTTCTTGGTGGCCGACTGGAAAACGCTGTGGGTGGAATCGCTCGAATGCGTCGCGGCTGCGTGAAGCTGGCGTCCGAGTGAGAGGCGCCTTCGTTCTCGTTTTTTCTTCGATGCCACGGCGTTGGCGGAGTCGGCTGCGACGGCTCGCGACTAACGCGGGAGACGATCGTCGAACCACTTTGCAACGGGTGACGACGTGGTACCTGGAGGCGATACCGGTATCGTAAAAACGTAGTATGACGATTCGTCGCCAAACACCTGCGACAACTCTACCGACAGTTGGCGCGACGTCTTGTCGCACTTTATTGCAATCGACGTTTCGGTAACGCGGGTCGAATCCGGATACTTTTCGACGTAGTCGCGAAGGTTTTGGCTTGGGCGAGTGGTTTCGTACACTATCAAATAGACAGCCATTCGTGAATTCTCCTATGCGACGCGGTTTGTGATCGTGGTAGCCCGTGCAACTGCTATTCACTGGCCTTGTGCGATCGTAACCGCATCGCATAGGAGCGGGCCAAGTTACCGCTTCTTTTTCCGATGCCACGGAGTGGGCGGACTCGGCTGCGGCGGTTCGCGCCAGCGTCCCGACGTGACGACGCTTCGCAACCACTTGCGGCTGCGCGCAAGCCGCGCGTTGTATGTACCGTCTCCCATCTGCGCGTCGTGGTAGCGCTCGACGTACGGCACTTCCGTCGCGACGTTCAGAAGGAAGCGAGCGACAAGGGGCCGATCTTCGATGCGTCGGAGCAGATCCCGCGCCTCCAAACGAGCTACGGGCGAGCGCGACGGGTAGTCGATCGGCTCCTGTAGAAATGCCTCATACCGCGTCGATGCCTTGCGCCTGTAGTTCATGAACGCGTGTTGAGCCACGACGAACATGTATTGAATCAAGGCATCTTCGGGGTCGATTAGCTCGAACCCTTGGACGCGCCCGTCGTGAATGGCTTGCCACGTGACGATCTCGACGTGCTGCGCAATATCGTCGATCTCGCGCTCAGGACAGCCATATCGGCGCAGCGCTGCGCATACGCACGGGCGCAAGGCGTGTGTTTCTTCAGGCGTCGCATGCACGACACGGTTGCCCGCAAGGTTGACGGAAAACTTCATCGCGCCCCCTTGCTCGGCTTGACGCCGTTTGCCGTAATGACGAATTGACCAGCGAGCGCGACGTCCAGATCGAGTCCACTTGCAATGGCGACACGTTGCGCAAGCGTCATGTTGCCGGGGTTCTTCCCAGTCATGAATGCGCCGACGATCGAGCGACGAACGCGCAGCGTATTCGTCAACGCGATCCATGTTCCGTGCTTACGACGGAGCTGGCGAAGCAATACGCGCAGATTGTCACGCTGTAGCTCGAACAGTCCGCCACGATAAAGAGGGCGCGGAATGCGTGAATGTTTTTTCATCGTGCCGCCCCCTTTCGTCGCATCGGGATCACGTTCGAGGGCGCAGCCATGCGCGCAGTGGATGGCGCATTCGTGGCGGGAGAACCGAGCGTGGCGAGCGTGGCAAGCCATTGCTGCGCACGCTCATGATCGCCAGCTTCATCGGCTGCGAGCGCACGGGCGAGAATACGCGAACGCGTTACCTCGACATTCGTTACGGACGCATTCGTCGATGCGATGGGAACGGTTTCGGCAGTATCGGCGCGGGGAGGGGTCAGAAGTGGCGCAGCGGTAGGCGCAACGGATGCGATCGGGGGGATCGAAGTGGCTGGATCGTCGTGGTTGCGTCCGTTGGAATCGTGCTCGTTACGGGATCGTACGCAACTGGCATGTTGCTCGTGTCGATGTTCGAACATGAAGCGAACATTGCTGCTCTTCGTCGTGGCTATCGAAATGTTGGGTTGTCGTCATGCGTCGATCGAGCGCGAGGTGCTCGAGAAAGCGGAATATGGCGAAGAAAATCCGGTTTTCGTCGAGGAAACCACGACGTCCATCGTGGGATTTACGAAAGCGGGTGACGTGGCTGTTTTTGATGGACAAACGGGTGAAATAAAGAGCTCGGTGGAAGGAGGAGGCGGGACGCCGCGCGATGTGGCGGTGGATCCGTGGCGTGAGGGCGTGTGGGTGTACGAAGAAAACGAGGATGCGTCGGGAGGCGAGATACGATTTTGCAAGCTCGAGAATACGTTTGGCGAAGCGAATGGCGGACGGGGGGTGTTGCATTCGTGCGAGCATACTGCGTGGGTCGATGGAGTTGCGGCGCTTCTGCCGGCGCGGGAAGGATTGTGGGTTTTCGAGGACGGCATTGGTGGCGCTCGGTGGAAGGTGCTTGGAACGGGCACGATAACTCCGAGCGTGAGCGCGCCGCGTCCAGCATCGGTATGGATGGAGGGCGAGCGGGTCGAAGCGTTATCGTATGGGTTTTACGGTGACCAGCTCGTCAAGGTTGGGGCGATATTCGGTGGAGCGGGGCCCACTATCGTGGAGCAATTCGATTGGGGTACGCCAGCAGGGTATCCACCGACGGCGCGATATGCTCGTTTATCGCATGACGCGGGGCTTCTTTTTGACGCAGCGGGCGGTACGCTGACGGTTCGTCGCGTCACGGGCGGAGAGATTGGTCTGCCCCGGGTGATCGATGTGGGGATTCAGGTTTCGCGGGTGGAGGCGGCGCTTGCGGTGGGCGCGTCGACGTTGGTGCTGGGGACGGACGCGTTATGGATTGTCGAGGCGGACGAATCAGGTGTCGAGCTGATGTCGGGGTTATGGCTGAATGGTGACGTCCGCGTTTCCGACTTGTTTTTCTCGCGGGATCTGCTCGTCACGCAGGACCGTGCGTTCGTTGCGACGGACCGGGGCGTTCGTGCCATCGTGCTGGAAAAGGACGGTGACGTGGTCGTGAATGCATTTTTGGACGAACTGTTCGTCGGGGAGTGGTTTCGTGGGCCGCTCGATGTAGTCCGCGGGACTTCATTGTAATGGGTTTCTTTGGGAAAGCGCAAAATAGTTGCGGACGCGGCGACTGAAAGGATGTATCGTATGCGTCGTGGCTACTTTGCGCTTTCCCATTCACCTTGTTTTAGGGTCGATCGTCGCCGTGGGCTGTACGCAGGAGTGGGTTGCCACGCCAAGCAATCCGCTGCCGGTGCTTGGCACCGATGACGAGCAAAAACCTGGTGGGAATGGGGGTGCGGGTGGTTCGGGTGGTGCGGGTGCGGGTGCAGGCGGCACGGGAGCATTCGGGGGCGCTTGTATGCCCAATCCGGGGGCGCCGGAAGTCGTCAAGGTAGGTGTGCCCGGAAAAATGATGCTAATCGGATGTGTCGTGACTCCGGAGGGACCGGTTCAGGGCTCGGTTTTCATCAAGAGCGATACGATTCAGTGTGTGGGTGCGTCCTGTACGAAAGACGCGGATGCGTTCGATGCGACGGTGATCGAGACGCACGGCGTCATCATGCCGGGCATGATCGATACGCACAATCATATTCTTTTCGATATTTTCGATGAAGACGATTGGTCTCCGTCGAAACCGTACAGCAATCACGATCAATGGCCCCAAGAAGCACGATATGGAGCCATGGTCGATGCGAAGCAGTATTTGAACAATGAAGTGGCATTGCCGCCCGAGCATGGCGGGGCGAAAATCCCCGAGGCTCGCGGCTGTGAAATGAACAAGTATGGGGAAATGAAGGCGCTCGTGGCGGGCACGACGAGCGTCGTTGGCGCAGCCAATCCGCTCGATAAAATCTGTTATGGTTCGCTGGCGCGAACCATCGATCAGAAGCCGAATGATCTGCCGGAAGACAAGATTCAGGTGGCGACGTTGACGCCATCGTCGGAGACGGCCAATTCGGTCTGTATGAAGTTTGCCGATGACGTGACGGACGCTTACGTCATTCATCGAGGCGAGGGTGTCGACGAATATTCGCGTGCCGAATTCGACAAGCTCGGGGAGCTCAGCACGGACCAGCCCGGTTGTCTCTATGCGCCCGAGACGACGATCGTGCATGGGACCGCGTTTGGCGAGGCGGAATTCAAGATCATGGCCGACAAAGGCATGAGCCTCGTGTGGTCGCCAAGGTCGAACGTATTTCTTTATGGTGCCGGGACCGATTACACGAAAACGACGGACGTCGAAATGGCGCTCGGACTTGGAATCAACGTTGCGCTGGCGCCGGATTGGTCGCTCGGAGGCAGCCAGAATCTGCTCGACGAAATGCGTTTCGCGGACGAAGTCGACAAAAACCGCTGGAAGGACGAACTTTTGTCGTCCGAAATGCTGGTGCAAATGGTCACCATCAATGCGGCCAAGGCGCTGGGCCTCCAGGATATTCTCGGATCGCTCGAAGTGGGCAAAAAAGCCGATGTGACAGTCATTTCGGGTGACGTGACGCAGCCTTACGACGCCATCGTGGCAGCAAGGCCAAACGACGTGTCGCTCGTCGTGGTCAATGGCATTGCGCTTTATGGCGATGCAGCGCTCGTGGAAGTTGGGCCAAAGCTTCCAGGTTGCGAAGCGCTCGATATTTGCGGCACACCGAAGTTTGCCTGCGTGGCGGAAGCGACGGGCACGGCAACGGACAAACTGAAGCAGACGTGGGCCGAAATTACGACGACGCTCACGACGGAGCTCGAAGCCTACGACGCGCTGGATATTACGCAGTGGGACTTCGCGCCGCTGACGCCGCTCGTGAAGTGCGAGTGATTTAGAGCGTCAATAGCCAAATCCAGCTCGCCGCGCCAAACAAAACACCACTTGCGAGCAGCACGCCAAACCCGCCAAAAAACAAATATTGCGATTTGGGGTGGCGCTGCGCAAGTCCGGATGTGATCGCTGCAATGTGCAAGAGCACGAAAACGATTCCCGCAGGCCAGGCAACCTTGTGCAAAACGAAGTCGCCAATGGCCTTGTCGTTGCTTGCAATGGCTTCGAGCTGGCCGAAGTTCAGGTGGGTCACGAGGGGCATGGAAGCGACGGCCCAGACAAACGCCAGCGGGTACGCGAAAATGTGGCCCGCCATGAATCGCGCAATGAAGACGGCGTAACTGAACTTGGGCGCCGCTTCCACGAAAATCACCTTTGCGCGGGCAATTTGCGGTATCGATGGAAGAGCGCGGTTTGCCGATTGGCCAAATCGACTTTGCGACCACGAATGATGACGGCGGTGGGATGGGAGTCATTTTCGAGCGGATCTCCCGACCATACGACGACGTTGGCGACTTTGCCCGCGGCGAGCGTGCCATATCGAGCGGCCATGCCAAACGCTTCGGCAGGTGCTCGCGTAATGGCAGCAATGGCCGCCTCGTGAGGCAAACCAGCACGCACGGCATTGCCTGCAATTTGCCGCAGCTTGCGGGCGTTGTGCGTATCGCCGGTCGTAATGACGAGGGGCACGCCGGCAGCATGCAATAATGCCGCGTTGTCGTCGCGTGTGCCTAGCGTATCGAATGATGTGGGGCCGGGAGCGATCGGGTTGATCAATACCGGAACTTTGGCGCTCGCGAGCTGGCGGGCGACCTTCCAGGCTTCAGCGCCGCCCGCGATGATGGGGCGAAGGTTGAATTCTTTGGCGAGCTCCACCGCGGCGAGAATGTCGGATGCTCGCTCGACGTGAAATACGACGGGGAGTTTTCCGCCGAGCGCATTCGTAATGGCTTCGAGGTCGAGGCGGCTTGCGGCAAACGCGCGGCTCTGGTTGCGTTCCCAGGCAGCCTTGTTCTTCGCGAACGTACGCGCATCATCGAATGCCTCGCGGGCGCGAAGAAGGGCGCCTGCTGCTCCACCATGTTTGCCGTCGAAGCTAGAATCGAGGTGGACGTGCAGCGCGAGATTGTTTTGGGCGAGCGTTTCTTGGCGCGTTGGGCCATCGAGGTCCGCCCAAGCGGATTGTCCGGAAAAAAGGCCGCCACCAGGAACGATGCCGGCCGACGTAATCCCATGGGCTCGAGCGATACCAATGACGACGGAGGCGGGGTTGTAGCCATCGGCCGCACGAAATGCAGCACGAATGGGGTCACTTCCGCCCCTATCGTCAGCGTGCGTATGGTCTTCGAGCGATATTTCCACGAGGCCAATGGACGTCAAGGCATCGACGAAACCCGGCGTGACGATGGCCCCTTTG
The DNA here is from genome assembly GCA_016715885.1 of Polyangiaceae bacterium. NCBI lineage: Bacteria > Pseudomonadati > Myxococcota > Polyangiales > Polyangiaceae > Polyangiaceae bacterium. The sequence goes on along the minus strand of JADJXL010000015.1, from coordinate 203,334 downwards.
GCGTCGATGGTGGTGCTTCCGGCGGGCGCAGCGAGCCCTTTTCCGACTTTTTGAATGAGACCTTTGTCAATCAAAAGGGTCGCTTCTTCGAGGACTTCGCCGGTGCCGACATCCACACGTCCACCGACGATGGCAATGGGCGATTCCGCAATGGGAGTGGTTTCGGCGGGTTTGGCAGGGCCAGGCGCAGGTTGCGCTTTGGCATCGACCGCACCGAGACATGCGGCGGCACAAAGGAGTGAAATGCAGCCCGCGGCAAACGATCGGCTCTTGATCACGGCGTACCTCCCGGGAGGAGCGTGGTTTCGCGGCCCGCGTCTTGTCCCAGCTCGAAGTCGCTCCATGGCGGCCGCTTTTTACCTTTTTGGTGCACGGTCAGTCCATCGATCCACACGCGTTCGGCCGACGCATAAACTGAAAAAGGATTGCGATCCCAAAGGACGACGTCGGCGTCTTTGCCCACTTCGAGCGTTCCGGTGCGCTGCTCGATGCCGAGAGCCCAAGCTGGATTGGCGGTGATCCAACGAATCGCGTCTTCCTCGGTGACGGCAATGCCCGCGTGCCGTCCACTCGCGAGCGCCTTTGCGGCTTCTTGATTCATGCGCTGGATGCCTTCGGGCGAGTCGGTATGCAGAATGGGCACGCCGCCCGATTCCTGGATGAGGGCGAGGTTTTCCGGAATGCCGTCGTACGCTTCCATTTTGAATCCCCACCAATCGGCCCAGGTGGAGACGGAAATGTTGCGCTTCGCCAAGACGTCTCGAATCTTGTAGGCTTCCAGCGCGTGGTGGAAGCTGCGAATGGTAAAACCCACTTCGTCGGCGAGCGAAAGCATGGCGAGCATGTCATCGGCCCGATAACAGTGGATATGGACCATGATTTTGCCGTGCATGGCGCCAATGAGCGTTTCTTTGGCTGGATCGCGCGGTGGTGGAGCGCTTGGTGGGCTTGGCACGGGAGGCGCGAGTGGTTTGTCCCAGGTTTCTTGCCAGTGTACACACGCGGGAAGGAACGGATCGGATTTGCATTCGGCTTGCTGCTTTTTCCGATTCTCGACTTCGGCAGCGTAAGCGGTCGCTGCTTTGTTGTCTTCGGCAATGCGCTTCGCTTCCGTCGCTCGATGACGATTCCATTCTTCTTCGAGCTTTTGGGCGTCGAGAAATGCTTTGCGCTGCATGGCCAGATTGCCCATGCGCGTGCCGGGCGCGGAATGCCTTTCGTTGCCGTAAACTCGCTTCGGGTTTTCGCCACAAGCCATTTTGAGGCCATCGGGTGCGCCGGGGAAATGCATGAATTTTCCGGAGAGCGCCGGACGCAATTTCAATGTAATGGCGCGACCACCCACGAGGTTTGCCGAGCCGGGCAAAATTTGAAACGTCGTCACGCCCGCCGCGACCGCTCGTTCAATGGCCGGATCCTGCGGCCAGAATGCATCGGCCGTGTGCACGTCGGGCGTGACGGGCGAAGTTGCCTCATTGCCATCGCTATGAGCTACCGCGCCGGGCATCGGATACACGCCAATATGAGAATGCGTGTCGATGATGCCCGGCGTCACGAATTTTCCAGTACCATCAATGACTTGCACTCCCTCGGGCGCCGGTATCTCGTTTTCCGAAATCGCTGCAATTTTACCGTTCGTCAGCAACATGCTGCCGCGCGGAATGGTTTTTCCCGTGGCGAGCATCAGCGTGGCGTTGCGAATGAGAATCGGTGGAATCGCCGAAGGGAGCGGCGATTCTTGCCAATCCGGAGCATTCGCTCGATCCCACGGAAAAAGCTCCGCTACGGGTTCGGGCGCTGCGGATTTGGGTGTCGAAGGCGATGCGGCCGGTTGGCTCGAAGCACACGCCGAAAGAGCCGCAAACAGGGGCACGACGAAGTGCCGGCAAGAGGAAGGAGCGGGCATCGCCGAGGACGCTAGCACACCCGGACGCAACGAGGTTGGGCTCGTGAAGCGGCAATGAGCGGAATTACGAAGCGGCGGGGTTTTCCCTGGGCCGAAGAGGCGCACGCGCCACGACGAGGACGTTGGAGAAGGGTGTCGATCCCCAGGCGGGAATGACTTCACAAGCAAAACCGCGGGCTTCGAGACGTGAGGCGATCTCGCGAGCGGGTCGAAATCGAACGCGCTCGCCGCGATTGAATCGTACGGCCGTGAAGATTTTTTCTTCGAGCAGCGTGGCCCAACTACGAATGCCGCGTTCGGTGTCCGCTTCGCGTACCAAGAGGCGTCCACCCGGCTTCACATGATCCGCTGCGTGGTCGAGGATCGCGTTTTGTTCGTCGATGGTGAAGTAGTGCAAGAGATCGATGAGCAGGACGGTGTCGGCCGGTTTGGCCGTAAATGATCGCGCGTCTTCCGCTTCGAACGTGGCGAGCGCTGGCGCAGCTCCATCGGGCGTCGCTTCAGCAGCGCGCCGAGCATGCATGATCTTCGTGCGATCCCAGTCGATGCCATGCGCATGCGATGCGCGTCCGAGCTCGAGCAGCAGGATCGGAAGTTGTCCGCGGCCGGTGCCGATGTCGAGCACTTCACCGAGCGCGTGCTGCCGCTGGCCTTCGACGTCCGCGATGAGACGCGCGATGGGATCGACGGCGAGCTTGATACGCACGTAGTGAAACTGGCTCTTGTCGGCAGCAGACGTGCTGTCGGGAGAGGCGTAACGCGATGCAACACGTTCGGTGGCGTGAAGCCAGAGGGGTGCTTCGGGCGGCAATCGATAGGGCGGCAGGTCGCTCGCTGCAGGTCGCACGAGGCGTTTGACAGAGACAAACGACCACGTGAAGGCAAAACCTGCTGCGGCAAGTCCGACGCCGACGATGGGAGAGCCCACGAGCAAGTATCCGGCGAAGTCGACGAGCGCGCCGTAGCCCGCTTGGATTTCGCGATCGAGGCGTGGCCATTGCCCCGTGCGTAGGCGCCCTCCAACTTGGACTTCGGCCGTGAGAAGCGCGGGTGCGAAGAACGGGTTCGAGATGTTGGCGGCGACGTACGAGAGCACCGCATGAAGCCGAAGCTTCAGGCACACGAAGAGCACGAGCAGAAGATGCAGGCCGAAGACGGGCAGCGATCCAATGAAGAGACCGACCGCGACGGCCAGGCCGAGACGCGCTGGTGTGAGGTCTTCACCTTTGAGATCGCGGAAGGCGCGTTTGCACTCCTCGCGCCAGAAAGAAAATGTCGCCAAGGCAGGTCGTGATCAGAGGCTCGTGACGTCATCCGGCATCGCGTTGAAGCGGCGTGACGAGCGAGCGTTGCGTTCTTCTTCGATGCGTCGAAGATGCATCTTGGCCGCCTTGTTGCCCGGGTCAACCGTGAGCGCCGTGCGTAGCGACGCGATGGCGCGATCGGGTGCTCCAAGTGCGAGCATGGTGAGGCCGAAGAGCACGTGTGCGGGTGCGTAGCGCGGGTTTGTCGAAATGGCACACGCGAGGTGCTCGCGGGCGAGCGCGTGGTTGCCCTGGTCTCGGTAGAGCGATGCGAGCTTCGTGTGCAGGTCGGGAAAGTCCGGGCAGAGGTCGATGGCTCGCTGGAGCTCGGCAATCGCCTCGTGTGGACATCCGGCGTCGAGATACGACTTGGCGAGGTCTGCGTGTTGGTTGGCAATTTTGCCGCGTACGAAAGGATCGGCCGTTGTACCGGTGTGCCCTGCGCGCAGCTTGTCGTACGCGGCGCGGGCGCCTTCGTAGTCGCCCTGGTCGGCGAGGGCGACGGCAAGATTCAAGAGCGCTTCGGTGTAACGCGGGTTCAATTCGGCCGCGCGTTCAAAGTGCTTCACTGCACCCTCGAGATCGCTGCGCCCGTGGAGGATCACGCCGAGCATGTTGTGGACATCGGGGTAGTCGCCTCGATGGTCGAGCACTTCGCGTAGCGCCGGTTCAGCAGAAGCGAAATCGCGGCGTCCGTAACTGTCTCGTGCAACTCGAAGCAGGTCCTCAAGGCGTTCTTGCATGGGTCGAGCTTACGTCGAGCGCTCGGGATCGGCGAATTAGCGGCGCAAAAAGTGGCTCGTCTTGCGGAGCTTCGACCAGGGCGCGCGTGTTCGATGTGGTTGCGCGTTACTTGCCGTCCGCGCCTTGGCGCGGTACGCCCCACGTGTGGCAGACGCACGGGAACCGGTGATTCCTTTCGCAGATCGCACGGGCTTGCGTGCGGAGGACATGGACGACGCGTCGAACCTTCAAGCGCCGATGGGCAAAGATTCGCTCGAGCCCGCGGCCCCGACGAAGCCTCCGCGCCTTGTCGTTCCGCCGCGCAGGCGTGAAGTGGAAGGACCACCAGCAGCACCACGCGGTCCGCTTTCGGGCCTGTCGAACGGCGCGAATGCGCCTGGACAGCTCGGTTCGGGCCTTGGAAGTACGTCCGTCCGAACCATGCCGCGCGTGCACACGGGTGTCGTTTTATCGCCACGCATGACGGCAATTTTCGGCGGGCTTTTTGGTTTGGCGACGATGACGTCGATCATCGCGCTGCTCATCCAAGTCGTTCCGCCGCGTGATGAACGTGCCGTCGTGGCAAGCGCAGGGCTTGCACATCGCGTTGGAGCTTCCTCGGCAGACCCCGAAGCATCATCCGACCCGCAGTCGAAGAAGCGCCAGCGAGTTGCAATTCCCGGCCCGTGGCGTCTGTCGGAGCTCAGCAAGGATCCTTCAGTCGAGATCGTCTCTGGCACGATCGGGCCGAAGTCGTTCATCACTGCGCTCTCCGACAAGAACGTTCCGAAGGCGCAGGTTTACCGCATCATGAAGGCGTTTGCCGACATGCGGAAGTTCGACAAGTGCGGCAAAAAGGATCGCTTCTACGTTGCGATGGAGCGAGCGACGAAGCGCGTAAAAGCTTTCGAGTACGAAGTCAGTGCGACGGACATCATTCAAGCTGCCGAGGATCAAGGCGGCATCTTGGTCGGCAAAAAGCTCGACATGAAAGTTGCCGAAGAAGAATTCACGGGCGCGTTTTACGTGTCCAAGAATCTTACGGCTTCGTACGAATTCGGCGGCTTCGAAGATGGCGTCATCGCGCTCATCGACGATGCGCTCGAAGGGCGGCTTTCGAGCGAGAGTTTCGAAGAAGGCTCGACGATACGTCTCATCGCGGTCGAAGAGACGGCTCTCGGGCTTTTCTCTCGCTACAAGCGCGTCGTGGCGCTCGAGTACCGACCTGCGGATCCCGCGGGCAAACCCATTCGCATCTACGCATTTCACGGACAAGAGGCGCGTGGGTATTGGGATGACAGGGGCAAACAGCCCTACTCAGGAGGGTGGCAATCGCCGCTTCCAGGAGCGCCCGTGACGTCGCGGTTCAATCCAAAGCGACGCCATCCCGTGCTGAAGAAGGTCATGCCGCACAACGGCACGGACCTCGGCGCTCCGTCGGGCACGCCCGTGTACTCGGCGTTTCGTGGCGTCGTGGATTGGGTGGGCCCTGCTGGACCGAGCGGCAATCTCGTGACGGTGATGCATCCGAACGGCGTTCAAACCGGTTATGCACACCTGTCGAAGTTTGCCCCGGGCCTCAAGATGGGCATGAAGGTGGGTGCGCATCAGCTCGTCGGGTATGTCGGATCGACGGGGCGATCGACGGGGCCGCATCTGCATTTCAGTGCGAAGAAGGATGGAAAATTCTTCGACGCCGAAACACTCAAGTTCGGCGGCGAGCGCGTCATGCCCCCGGTCGATCGAGCTGCATTCGCCGAAGTGAAGGCAGAGCTCGACAAGCGACTCGATGCGATTCCGCTTCCGGAGCCGCCGCGTGAACCGCCGCGCACGGTTGCGACTCCTGCAACGTCGGCAAGTGCAGTGGCTGGAGCGTCTTCTGCAGCGGCGCATGCGAAAGGCCCCGCGGCACCGCAACCGGAAGCCGCGCCGGTGGAGGTGTACGCCGAAGACGATGACGAAAGCGGCATCCCGATTCCTGCGCCGCTCTTGGGATCGCTCCCGATGGGCGTTTCGTCAGCGACACCGATGTCGAATGGGGCGCCGAGTCCAAAGTCGGCTCCTGCAGCGGCACCAGAGGCTCCAGAAGGCGCCGAACCGCCCGAAGACGATCCAGAGGAAGAGTCGCAGGCGCACTGACGGCCGGGCCTTGAGTTGCACGCTCGCTTCGCGCGCGTGGGACGCGCGCTACGCGAGGTTTTGGTTCACGTTGGGCGAGCCTCGGCCCCCAAACCCCCCAGGTTCAAACTGGAACCCTGCCCCTGAAGCTGTGGTTAGGTGTTCAAGCCCGACAAACGACAAAGCCCCCCGAACGAGTCGGAGGGCTCTGTGGTTGGAAGTGCTGAGAGGATCAGCGCTTGGAGTACTGGAAACGCTTGCGAGCGCCCGGCTGACCGTACTTCTTGCGCTCCTTCTTGCGCGCGTCACGCGTCAAGAAGCCAGCGCGCTTCAACGAAGGACGGCGCTCGGGGTCGGATTCGCAGAGCGCACGAGCAATGCCATGTCGCATCGCTTCGGCTTGCGCGCTGTGACCACCGCCGACGACGGTTGCTTGGACGTCATACTGATCGACGAGCTCGAGGAGCTCGAGCGACTGACGCATGATCATCCGGTTCGTCTCGCGGACGAAGTAATCATCCGAGTTGCGACCGTTGACGGAGATTTGGCCGGAGCCCGGCTTGAGCCAGACGCGCGCGACAGCGGTCTTGCGTTTCCCAGTGGCGTAGATGCGATTGTTCGTCTCGGGCATGACTTGCCTAGGCCTCACGCAAGGGGTTGCGGCTTTTGAGCCGCGTGGGGGTGATCAGGACCAGGGTAAACCTTGAGCTTGGTGAGCAGTTCCCGTCCAAGGATGTTCTTGGGGAGCATGCCTTTGACGGCCTTTTGGATGGGCAGCTCGGGCTTGCGCTCGAGCAGGTCAGCGTAGGACTCGCTGCGGAAACCACCCGGCTCGCCGCTGTGTCGGACGTATTGTTTCTGCTCCAACTTACGTCCCGTGAGCAAGACCTTCTTCGCGTTCACGACGATCACGAAGTCACCCGTGTCGACGTGAGGCGTGAACGTGGGCTTGTTCTTTCCGCGCAGGATCGTCGCGATCTTCGAAGCAATACGGCCGAGGGGCTTTCCTTCGGCATCGATCACCCACCACTTTTGATCTGCTTGCGCCTGGGCAGGTTTGGCGCTGAACGATTTGGGAACAGGATTCATCGCTCGGAACTCCGCGGGAACACCGGCTACTTGAAAAAGGGGCGCCACTTCTACAGGCAACACCCCCGTCTGTCAAGGATCAACAGACATGTTGTCGACTTGGATCAGGCTTGATCCACCCTTGTGCCCGTCCTTCTCGGGAGAACCCTATAGACGGACTATTGCGGATCAGCCCTGAAATTCCCTCTCCAGAACCCGCGACATGCGCAAGGCCACTCGAAAGAGAACGTCTGCGGAGAGGGCGGGATTCGAACCCGCGGTACGTTTCCGTACACACGATTTCCAGTCGTGCACCTTCGACCACTCGGTCACCTCTCCAGGCGCTCGTCGGTGGTGCGACATGACGTCGTCCATCGATGGGTCCACAAAGGATCACCGGGAAGGTTTTTTCCCGGTGATCACTTCGGCGCACTGGACTTTGCGGAGGAAGCGGGATTCGAACCCGCGGTACCCGTGAGGGTACACCTGATTTCGAATCAGGCACCTTCGGCCTCTCGGTCATCCCTCCGCGCGCGAAGATGGCAAAAGGTTCCGTGCCGGTCAAGCGCTCCAGCTCTTGCCAGTGAAGAAAGCTGCGGCGTAAGGCTTGGCCATGCAGAAAGTCGCGAGAATTTTTCGTTGGACCAGGGTCTTCGTTGCCGCTGCGCTCCTCGTAGGTTCGCTCGAAGGAACATCCGCAGCGCAAAGCCCCGCTCCGTCGAAGGAACCCTCGAGCGCTCGTTCACCGCGCAAAACGAGCTTCGATCCGTTCTTCGTCGTGGGCGGCGCCGTGCGCATCGACGACGCGCCCCTCTTCAACATCACGCGGCGCATGGGTGGAAACTTCGGCATCGGTTTCGCCTATCAAATCGAGCCTATTTCGATCGGTTTGTCCTACGAGTACACCGGACTCGGCCGTGAAGACAGCGGCGTCGGACCCTTCGGATTCGTTCACATCGATCGCTCGCTCGACACCGTCATGGCCTCGCTGAAGGTGCGTTTTTCCGGACCAACTTGGGTAACCCCGTACTTCGGCGTCGGCATCGGCGCTACGTGGCAAGATGCAAAAATGAGCGGCGTCGTGCTTCTCAATAGAGGAGCCAGCGGTTCGGCCACGTTCGGATGCACCGCGAGCGACAGCGTGAACCTCGCCCTGCGTGCAGGCGGCGGAGCGGAATTTCCTCTCGGATCGAACGTCTCGTTCATCACGGATGCATCGTTCGACGCGTACCGATTGTCGAGCGACATCATCCAGTTCTGCGCCCCAGGTGCAGGCTCGACCGCGACATTCCTCTTCCGCGTGGGACTCACCTACCGCTTCGACATGTCCGAGAGTCGCAAAGCAACTCCGACGAAACCCGCTCGGCCGTAACCGTTTGTGGTGAAATTATTTGAGGTGCGACTGTTTGAAGACCAACTACGTGCGGTAGTTCGGCGCTTCTTCGGTGATGATCACGTCGTGCACGTGACTCTCGCGCAAACCTTGTGACGTGATGCGGACGAACTGCGCTTTCTGTCGCAACTCGGCCACCGTCGCGCATCCCGTGTACCCCATCCCCGATCGCAATCCTCCCACGAGCTGATGCAGGATCGAACCCAGCGAGCCGCGATGAGGCACGCGACCCTCGATCCCCTCGGGCACGAGCTTCTCGTCCGCAGCGCCTCCTTGACCGTAACGATCCTTCGAGCCGCGCTTCATCGCGCCAAGCGAACCCATGCCGCGGTACACCTTGTACGAGCGACCTTGGTACAGCACGAGATCGCCCGGTGCTTCGTCCGTACCCGCGAAAAGCGACCCCACCATGACGCACCATGCTCCCGCAGCGAGCGCCTTGGTGACGTCCCCCGAAAACTTGATGCCACCGTCGGCAATGATCGGAACGCCATGACGATCACCCACGCGAGCGCAATCCGCGATGGCCGTGACCTGAGGGACTCCGACACCAGCCACGACACGCGTCGTGCAAATGCTGCCGGGACCAATGCCGACCTTCACACCATCGGCACCAGCATCGACGAGCGCTTCGACGGCATCTGCCGTTGCAACGTTTCCACCGATGATGTCGATCTGCGAAAACCTTCGCTTCAAGCGTGAAACGACGTCGAGAACACCACGCGAATGACCATGCGCCGTGTCGACGACGAGTACGTCGACGCCTGCTGCAATGAGCGCTTCGGCGCGCGCATCCGCATCGGCACTCGGACCAAGCGCCGCACCGACGCGCAGCCTTCCGCTCTCGTCCTTGAGCGCGTCCGGATTGCGATCAGCCTGCAGAAGGTCCTTGATGGTGATGAGACCGACGAGCCGGCCACCATCGACGACGAGAAGTTTTTCGATGCGATGTTTGTGAAGGAGCTCCTTGGCTCGATCGTTCGACACGCCCGGCGTGACGGTGACGAGCTCGCTCGTCATGAGCGCTCGAACGGGTTGATCGAGGTTCTTCTCGAAGCGGATGTCTCGAGCCGTCAGGATGCCGACGGGTTTGTCCCCCTCGACCACCGGCACGCCGCTGATGTCGTGCTCGTTCATGACCGCGAGCGCTTCGCGAAGCGATTGATCGGGCTTCACGGTCACGGGCGACATGATCATGCCGCTTTCGGCACGCTTCACTCGCTCCACTTCGCGAGCTTGCTCGGCGATCGGCAGATTCTTGTGGATGATCCCGAGGCCTCCTGCGCGAGCCATCGCGATGGCCGTGCGCCCTTCGGTCACCGAATCCATCGCCGCACTGACGAGCGGGATGTTGAGCGCGATGCGGCGGCTGAGCCTTCCTTTGACGTCGACCTGATTCGGCAGCACCTCGCTGTAGGCTGGAACGAGCAGCACATCGTCGAAGGTCAGGCATTCGCGGAGTTTGTCTTCGAGCATCAGAAACCTCGGTGGCGCGCGTGTCTAGCGCGCCCGCGAGTCAAACGCTACGGCGGCTACGCAGTCGAGTTCGTGCGATCGAGGGAACAGGAAGCGGGCGTTCGAGCTTGCGGCATGACGAATCTCGTCAGAGATCGCGACGAGCTATTGAAAGCAGGCGTCCGGAAGCATAGAAAAGAGATCCATTGTCGGCACCGATTGGGGGGCAACTGCCCCCGGGCAAGCTATTCCACGGCCATTACGAGGTCGTGCGTTGCCTCAGCACGGGCGCGATGGGTGCCATTTATGAGGTCATCGACGTAAAGACCCATCGGCACCGGGCGCTGAAGTTGATGCTGCCGAGCCTCGTCACGGACGAGGACATGCGCGAGCGCTTCAAGCTCGAAGCGACGGTGACCGCGCACATCGAAAGCGAGCACATCGTCGAGACGTTCGACGCGGACGTCGATGCTGAAACGGGTGCGCCGTTTCTCGTGATGGAACTTTTGCGAGGCCAGGACCTCGCGGACGTGCTCACCGAGCGCACGCGGCTGAACCCTCCGGAAGTCGTGCTCATCTTGGCGCAGGCTGCCAGGGCGCTCGACAAGACCCACGCTGCAGGGATCGTTCACCGCGATCTGAAGCCGGAAAACCTTTTCATCACGCGTCGCGACGACGGCTCGATACGCGTCAAGATTCTGGACTTCGGCATCGCCAAAGTGGTCGCGGCGAGTGAAGGAACGCAGAAGAAGCAGCAAACGATCAACCTTGGAACACCGCCGTACATGTCGCCCGAGCAGATCCTCGGAGATGCGACGATCGATCATCGCGCGGACCTCTACGCCATCGCGCACATCGCCTACGCGCTGCTCGTAGGTGAACCTTATTGGCTCGAGGAGAGCCGCAACGGAGACACGCTCTACCGGCTGCTTTTGCGCATGGTCGACGGCGTGAAAGAGCCGCCGACGGTGCGCGCGCAGCGGTACGGAATGACGCTTCCGCCCGCGTTCGATGAATGGTTTCTCCGAGCGACCGCGAAAAACCCGGCCGATCGTTTCAACCGCGCGTCGGAGCTCGTGCTCGCGCTTTCGCAAGTGCTCAACGTACCGCTCCAACATCGACCCCCATCGGCATCGCATCCCGATTTGGATCTCGAGTCGGTCATGCTCTCGCAGTCGGGCGTTCATCGTCTCGTGTCCATGCCGCCTGCAGCGCAACTGCCAGCACCGACGCCTTCGGTGCCGCCTGCCGTGGCCGTGGGCGTGCCGGCGTACGGAGGGTTTGTCGCGCCAACTGCGACGCCCACGCCTGCGCCGGTGGCTTCCATTCCGCCACAGCCGCCGGTGCTATCGACCCATCCCCCGCCGCTCGAAGCACAGGTCGATGTGCTCGCAGATCGTGCGAAACCGAATCGTCGAGGAATCCTGGCGCTTTTGGCACTCGCCCTCGTGCTTGGCTTCGTGGGTGTCTTCGTCGCGACGGGTATGTTTGGATCGGACAAAGACGCAAACACGCATCTCGCAAGTGGTGATGCGGCCCCTTCGGCAGCGGCGAGCGTGCCGCCGCCCGTTCCCGTTGCAGTCGTCGATGCAGGTGCACCCGACGCATCCGTAGCCGATGCGACGGAAAGTGCGCCGCAAGTCGTGGCGATTTCGGCAAGCTCGGCGCCAAGTGCCGCAACGATCTTGCCGCCGACGCCTTCGATCGGCAAAACAGTGCAATCGGCCAAGAGGAAGACCCCAGGGCCGGCACCGACGAAGACGACCACGAAGCAACCCGGCTATGACCCACTCAAGGAGCTTTGAGCGACGCTACCCGAGCGTGAGCGTGTGCAACCGAGGTGCGCTTGCTGGTCGAGCTGCCGGAGGTGTTGCATCACGATGGCCCGTCCTTTGCGCGCTCGTGGCAACGTTGGTCTTGACAAACTCGGCGCGAGCCCAGGGGGGCAGCACGTCCGTGCCCGACCCGACGGCTGCTGCACTTTTTCAAGCGGGCCGCGAGCTCGTCGAACAAGGCGAGTGGAAAGAAGGGTGCGCGAAGTTCGAGGCGAGCATGGCGCTGTACGCGGCTGCGAGCACGCTGCTCAACCTCGCGCGGTGTTACGAACACGATGGCAAGTTGACCCTCGCGTGGTCGGCGTATCAGCGCGCGCTCATCATCAACCGCGAGACGCAAGGTGAAGAGCGCAAGAAGGCGCTCGACGATGTCGCGAAGCAGGGCCTTGCCGACATCGAGCCGCGACTGCCGCGCCTGAAGATCCTGATCAGCGGCAGCGCGCCTGCGGGGCTGCGCGTCACGCAAAACGGCAAAGACATTCCGGTCGCGCTGCTCGGAACCGTGATTCCCGTCGATCCCGGGCAACAATCGGTGGTCGCCGAAGCTCCTGGATTCGAACCGTTTCGAAAAAGTGTGACGGTTGTCGAAGGCAAGCTCGAGGTGATCACGCTTGCGCTCCAAAAGCGCGTGCCGATCGAAGTGACACCACCGCCGACGAAGAGCGTACCTACATGGGCTTGGATCAGCGGTGGAGCAGGCGTCTTGCTACTGACGGGGGCTGCTGCGTTCCGGGTCGATCAAGCGTTCGTCGAAGGACGCCAGGATGGCATTTGCCGGGGTGACGTCGAAAAGCAGTGTCCTCCCAAATCCGTTTACGATCCGATGGAAGACAACCGCCGCAAGAACCTCGACAGCGGCCTGTTCATTGGCCTCGGCACGGTCGGTGTCATCGGACTTGGGGTAGCCATCGCAGGGTTTGTCATGGGACAACCGGCCAAAAAGAAACCCACGCACTCGGCGATTGTGACGCCTTGGATCGGACCTACGAGCTTGGGGGCGGGAGTAGGAGGTCGATTCTGATGATCGGGAAAACGCGTTCAGAACAACCGCGCATCGTGATCGCCGCGCTCGCGCTGCTATTCGCTGCGTCGTGCGCTGCGCCGGATGCAGTTCCATCTGCCGAAAAGACGGATCCGGATCCTCTTCCCGACTCAGGCTCCGACGCGGGCTCCGATGCGGATTCGGACGCCGGTCCTGACGTCGAGCCAGTGCCCGCCGAAGGATTACCCAAGTGGGGCAAGGGCTTCGGCGTCGTCGGAAGCGATCAACATGCCTTCGACATCGCGCTCGATTCCTCGACCAACAACACGGTCGTCACGACGATGGGCTTCTTCGGCGAGCTGCTCATTCCGGGCGTCGCGGGAGGCATTCCGTTCAAGAGCGGCGGATCGCGCAACATTCTCGTCGTGCGGCATGCGGCTGAAAGTGGTGAGGCGTCGTGGGCCGCTCCAATCAACAGCCCATCCGAGATTGTTCGCAGCGTCGTCGACGTCGACACGCAAGGCAACATCATCGTCGCCGGCGGTTTCAACGGTACGCTCACCATCGGCGCCCTCGCGCCTGCGGCGACGGTCGGGTCCTACGACGCCTACATCGCAAAGTTCGATCCAAACGGCGAACCCCTTTGGGTACGTACGTTTGGCGATCACACCGCGCAGTTCGTCACGGGCATCGGCTCCGATGACAAGGGCAACATCGTCGTCGTGGGCCTGGCGAGCGGCAATGCCACCACATTCGGACCCGGCGTCGTCGCGCCCAAGAACACGGACGCCGATATTTTCATCGCCAAGTTCGAACCGGATGGCACAGCTGTCTGGGCGCAGCGAGTTGGTCTCGCCGGATCGAGCGCTTGGCAGGATCCCACCGCAACCGTCGCCGTTTCCCGCGTCGATGGCTCGATCCTCGTCGGCGGCATGACCGGTGGCACGGTCGACGTCCCGCCATTTCAGTTCACTGCCGCCGGCGCGCGCGATGGCTTCATCGTCAAGCTCGACCCGCAAGGCAAATGCGATTGGCGACAACCGTTCGGCGCGAAGGGACGTGAACAACGCGTATCGCGTGTGGCTTTTGGCCCGATGGGCGAAGCGCTCCTGACGGGATCGTTTGCCGGCGAAGTGACGTTCGCCAACGAAACGTTGAAGTCCTTCGAGAACACCGACGACTTGCTCGTCGCCAAGCTCGAGGCGGACGGCGCACTCGCTTGGGCCCATGGCTACGGCAACGTTGGCAAGCAGGTTGGCACCTTCTGCGCGTTCGATGAAAAGGGCCAAGCCGTCGTCGTCGGCTCGTTTGCCGGCGTGCTCGAGCTCTTCGGAAACAACGCACTCGTCAACCCCGACATCAACGTGTCCACCGATGTGTTCGCGGCGAAGTTCGGCGCCGACGGCAATCCATTATGGGGTCGTGCATTTGGCGACAAGTATTATCAAGTCGCCGGTGGCGCCGTGCTCTGGAAGGACAAGAGCGATAGCGAGCACGAAGACCGCGTCATTCTCGCGGGCATGAACAACGGCACGATGGAGCTTGGCGTCGACGTCCTACCCATCGCATCCGCCGGCCTCGAAGACGCATTCCTCTTGTCGCTCACGCACTGATCACGCGCGACGACTCATCACGCGCATCCGCCCCACGGGCCCTTCGTCGAGCTTTCCAATCACCGCATGCGCCGGCGTGCCAAGCTCGCGAAGCTTGTCCACGAGCGCATCCGCACGATCGGGCGCGACCGCGATGAGCAACCCACCCGACGTCTGCGCATCGCACAGGACGAGTTGCGATGGTTTGTCGAAGCCATCTTCGTACGTGACGTGATCATTCAAGAAGCGATGGTTCGCATGCGTGCCGCCTGGAGCAATCCCTTCACGCACGTACGCCCACGCAGCTTCCACGACGGGCACTTGGTCCATCCACACCGTGGCTCCGCAGCCACTTGCACTCACCACGTTGCGCAAATGTCCAAGCAGCCCAAATCCCGTCACGTCGGTGGCTGCATGCACGCCCACCGCAAGCATCGCATCGCACGCGGCGCGATTCAGCGTCGACATGAGCTCGACCGCCGTGCGGATCGCGCCCCTCGTGTCCTTGTTTTGCTTGGCAGCGGTCGTGAGAATTCCGATCCCAAGAGGCTTCGTCAGCACCAAGAGATCCCCCGGTTTGCCGCCTGCATTCGACACCACACGCTGCGGATGGACGATGCCCGTCACGGCAAGGCCATAGATGGGTTCGTCCGTCTTGATCGTATGACCACCAACGAGATCGATGCCTGCTTCACGCGCTTTCTCGGCACCACCACGGAGGATCTCGGCAAGGATCTCCGCATCGAGCGAATCGTCGGGGAAGCCAACCAGGTTCAACGCCGTGATGGGTTTGCCGCCCATCGCGTAGACGTCGCTCAAGGCGTTGGCTGCGGCGACGGCACCGAATTCGTACGGATCGTCGACGACGGGCGTGAAAAAGTCGGTGGTCAAGACGAGCGCCGTATCGTCGGACAAACGGTAGACAGCAGCATCGTCAGCCGTGTTCGCCCCGATGATCACGTTCGGATCTGCAAGCGGAGGCAAGTTCCGCAAGAGTGGGAACAAATAGCCCGGAGGTTGTTTCGCCGCGCATCCAGCGCGCTTGGCGACTTGCGTGAGCCTGACGGTCATGACCAAACGTTCCTTGTGGCGGGTTTGTCAGTCCGGAATAGGGTAGACGCCGTCGCGAATCCACCCTTCGGTGATGCGCCTGAAACTCGCTTCCGTACCGAGCCCCGCCATGACGGAAGCCAAGCCCCATTGCAGCCGATTCACGAACGTGAAGTCCTGCGGCATCTTCGGCACGTGCGGGATGTTCGGGATCGCTTCGCCGTCCTTGAACGACAACGTCTTGATGCCCCGCGCGAGGAACTGGACGGTCTCTCGCGCTCTTTCTCGCGAGCACACCCAGATCTCCTTCGTATAGAGCGGCATCATCAGCTCCATCGTGTAGCTGCGGTAAAGATCCCAGCTCTCGTCGTTGGGGTCGTAGCCGAGCACTTCGACGCACGCTCGGTCGAACTCGTGCCAGTCTCCGTCGAGCGCCGCGCGCATGTAGCGCTTCATGTCTCCCACGAGCTCGGGCGGTAGCCTCTTCACGCAACCGAAATCCAGGAAGTGCACGCGCCCGTCGGGCATGAAGCGGTAGTTGCCCGGATGAGGATCCGCGTAGAGCATTCCGTAGCGAAGCATCGATCGGAACGTGAATCGCCAGATGGTTTCACCCGCACGGTTGCGCGCCTCTTGGCTGCCGTTCTTGCAGAAGTCCGCGTAACTCGCGCCTTCGCAAAAGTCCGTCGTCAGCACGCGCCTGGTCGTGAGCGAGTGATGCACTTCGGGGATCATCACGTCCGGATCTTCCGCGTTGATACGGCGAAAAAGATCCGCCATTTCGGCTTCGCGGCCGTAGTCGAGCTCGTCCAGAAAAACCTTACGGATCTCGTCCAGCGTCTGCTTGGCGTTCACTTTGCGCGACAAAGGAGCGATCATCGTCTCGAGCATCGAGATGCTCTTCAGATCGTTTTCGATCGCCTTGTCGATCCCCGGGTATTGGACCTTCACCGCGACCTTCGCGCCGGCTTTCGTGACCGCTCGATGCACCTGTCCGATGCTTGCAGCAGCAAACGGTTCGCGTTCCCATTCGACGAACACGTCTTCGGGCGCGCCGCCAAGCTCGCCCTTGATCATGTGCGCCGCTGATTCCGCGGACAGCGGCGGGGCCTTGTCCTGGAGCTGTTTCAGCACTGCCTGAAACTTCTCTTCGTGCCCAGGTGGCGCGAGCCCGTCGATGTAGCTGGCCATTTGCCCGAGCTTCAGCGGCAAACCCTTCATCTCGCCAAGCGTCTTGAGCATGGCTTCCGCGGTCTTTTTGACCTCGGCCGCCATCTTCGCCTTTTGCGCAGCTTCGTCTTCTTCCGTGCGAGGACGCGAGATGGCGCGTTTGGCGCCTTCGAGAGCAAGCGGGATCGAGCGCGTTCCGAGTCCGGCGAGACGCGCGATCCTGCCAAGGCGCGAGGTAGGCGGTTTATCCTTGGGCTTGTCGTCGGCCATGATGGAGAGGCGAAAGGCTACCGTTCGCAGTTGTGTCCGGCCTACGAGAACCGTCAAGAAACGACGTTCACACGCGGAGTCGATCGATGTGGAGCTCTCGGGCGAGAGTTCTGATTCTTCGGAAAATCTAGTCGGGGCGAGAGGATTTGAACCTCCGACTCCTCGGTCCCGAACCGAGTGCGCTACCAGGCTGCGCTACGCCCCGAGTACGCCGCGGGCTCATCACCATCGACGTGGGCGCGCACGATGAACGCCGCGGGTCGTTCTGTCAAGTACTCACGTGAGCAAGCTCGACGGGCGACAAAAAGGAGCGCTTTAGCGTCCCGGACGGCTGAAAGTGCGGAATATTTGTAGAACACAAGCAAAAAGATACTCCTGGAACGGGCGAACTCGTGTTAAAGTGCCACTGGAATCGAGACCTTGGGGGGGACCCAGGGCGGACATGCGGCGTCTCCGGGGGGGCCCGGTCCAACTGCCGCGAGAAGGAGGAGTAAGGTGGCAATCGAACTTCCCACAGTGAATATCCTCATCGTCGACGACGATCGAGCCATCTGCGACTACATGCAGACTTTGCTCGAACGCGACGGCTACCGCGTCAAGACGCTGGTGGATCCGTCGGCTGTCGAGGATGAGATCCGCGGCGGTGGCTATCATCTGATCATCTTGGACTTGATGATGCCGAAGCTCGACGGGATCGAGGTGCTGAAGCGCATTCGCAAGGTCGACACGGACATTGCGGTGGTCATTTTCACGGGTTACCCGAACCTCGAGAGCGCCGTCGCCTCGATGAAGCTCGACGCGGTCGATTACATCAAGAAGCCGTTCAACGTCGATGAGTTCCGCGAGGTATTGGCGCGTGTGATGCGCAAGAAGGGTTTGGCGCGTACGCCCGAGGAGCAGCTCCATCGGGTGATTGGCGACACGATCCGGAATTTGCGCAAAGACAAGGACCTCACGCTGAAGCAAATGGCGCGCCGTACGGGCCTCAGCGTTTCGCTCTTGTCGCAGATCGAGCGAGCCGAATCGAGCGCATCGATTTCGTCGCTCTACAAGATCGCCGTGGCGCTCGAGTCCCGTATCCAGGACTTGTTCGGCCAATATTGAATGCTACGACCGGGGAACTTCGTTCCCCGAAAGCCAAGCTTCCACCATCGCATTGACCTTTTCCGGTGCTTCTTGCTGCACCCAATGCGATACGTTCGGCAAAAGCCGCAATGTCAAGTCTTTCACGTAACGATCGGTGCCGTTTGTCGTGGCATTGCTGAGCGCCTTGTCGCTCGCGCCCCATATCATCAGCGTTGGGACGTCCACGATGCCAAAATCCCGTTTCACAACGGACGGCGCCGCACGCATCAATGCGCGATAATAATTGACCATTGCCGTTGCGGCGCCTGGCTCCTGGGCCGAACGTCGATATTCATCCGTGACTTCCTTGGGAAATCGACTCCGGTCCACCGCCATGCCCACGAATGCTCGAGCCACGGCTTCGGCATCGTTCGCCAAAAGAGCTCGCTCGGGCAAGAATGGCAATTGAAATGCAAACATGTACCAGGAACGTCGCAATTGGTCCCACGTGCGAATTTCACGCAAAAAGCACGCCGGATGAGGCACATTCATGATGATCAACCGTTCGAGCGGCCGCGTGCGGCGAATCGCCACTTCCCACGCAATGACTGCGCCCCAATCGTGTCCAACGAGGAGCGTTTCTTTCGCGCCCGCAGCATCGATGAGCGCTGCCACGTCGTCCACCAATCGATCGATGTGGTATGCCATGACGCCCTCGGGTTTCGATGTTTTTCCGTATCCGCGCAAATTCGGCGCCCAAACACGATAACCTAATTTTTCGAGGAGGGGGATTTGATACCGCCAAGAATATTTTGATTCGGGAAAACCATGCAGCAGCAAGGCAAACTTCGGCCCCGAACCGCATTCGTCCACCTCGAACGTCAATCCATTCGCATCGATCATCCGTGTTTCGATTCGCGTCTCCATTGTCCCATTTCCCTTCGCTTCACCGCGACAAACCTCATGGTGTTTTGGCAGCCGTGGCAATTGCCTTATCGAGTCGCGCCAAATCGAGCCCCGTGATGCGATCGATTGGCTGACCATTTTTATCGTATACGATGACGTACGGGAGCTGCGGAACGTTCGCCAAGTAATGCTTCGCGAGCGGCGAGTCCCAATCCCCAATTTCCAAACGTCGATAAGCAAGATCCTTGCGATCGGCAAAAACCTCGACCATGTGCTCGTCTACTTTGCGGCATGGCCCGCACCACGAAGCCGAAAAGTCGACGACCGTCACTTTTCCTTTTGCCAAGTGAGGTGCGATATCGGGAATGTCAGTTCCATCCTTGACGATCGTCACCACGTCCGATCCTTCGGGAAATGGAATTCGTTCCAGATAGCGACCTTTGCCCGCGCCCAAAATCGCCTCGAATCCGTCTTCGGCGGCGAGCTTGCGGACTTCCGTGAAGACGTCGATTGTTGGAGAAGCCGTAATGATGACCTCCGCTCGTTTGCGGTCGAATCGAGCTTCGTAGACGCCTGGACGAGCGCGCATGTCGGCGACGATTTCATCACCGCAGTCGCTGCAGTCGATTTTGTCGAGTGACACGACGGTTTTGCGGGCATCCGACGGAATGCGCGAACCGCAACCGGTCAGAAACGCGACGAGCGCGACCATCGCGAAGTGCAGCAACGTACGGGGCATGTCGCGGCGTACGATGCCGCTCCGAACGCCCGAGAGCAAGCGGATTGACGAATCGAATCGCGGCACAATCCGCGCGGTCGGTGTACCCTTGGCGCGTGAGCCAAATCCTTACTCGAACATTCGCCGCCGATCACGTCACTCCCGTCCGAGCATACGCAGCGCTTCGCGCACAGTCGCCTGGACGCTCGTCTTTCCTGCTGGAATCCGCTCTGCCGGGAGAACGCTGGGGAAGGTACTCGATCATCGGTTATCGCGCGCGTAGCGAGCATGCGTATCCGCCAGGCTCACATGCGTTGTCGATGCTCGCCGATGATGTCGCGACGCTCGAGAACGCCGAAGAGCTTGCGGCACGGTTGTCTCAGTCGCTCGTCGGGTACATCGCGTACGACGCGGCGCACGCAGCGAACTCGATCAAGCCTTGGCCGACGGAAGGCTTACGAGCGCGGCTCATGTGCGACTCGACGGTGGCGGTTTTCGATCACTTGACGCAAACGGTGACGATCGCGGGTCGATCGAAGGGCGCGGTCGAACGGTGCGCGTGGGAAATGACGCACGGCCCGGAGCTCGATGCGCTGCCCGCGCCCGATGCGAGCGCTTTGCCGGAGTCTGTCGAGACGAACTTGAACGACGACGCGTATGGGATGAAGGTGCAGCGGGCGAAGGGGTACATTGCCGACGGTGATTGTTTGCAAATCGTTTTGGCTCGAACGTTCACGGTGCCGATGAAGGACGCCGATGCGTTCGATGTGTACCGGGCGCTTCGGGTGCTTTCGCCGTCGCCGTACTTGTGTTTTTTCGACTTTGCGGAAACGCCCTTTGCGGAAGGCTTTCAGATTGCGAGCGCATCGCCGGAGACGCTGGTGCGGGTGAGCGGTCGCAAGGTGACCATTCGGCCGATTGCGGGCACTCGAAAGCGAGGCGCAACGGAGGCGGAGGACGAGGCGCTGGCGCAGGAGCTGCTTGCGGATCCGAAGGAGCGGGCGGAGCACGTGATGCTGGTGGACTTGGCGCGCAACGATATTGGGCGCGTTGCAAAGCCGGGTTCGGTGCGCGTCGTGAAGGATATGGTGGTGGAGAAGTTTTCGCATGTGATGCACATCGTGAGCGAAGTGGAAGGGGAGCTTGCCGAGACAAACTCGCCGATCGATGCGCTCGGTGCGGCATTTCCTGCGGGAACGCTTTCGGGGGCGCCGAAGGTGCGGGCCATGCAGATCATTCGGCAATTGGAGGCGGGCTCGCGCGGCGTGTATGGCGGCGGATTGGGATATATCGCGCCGGATGGTACGGTGGACTTGGCGATTGCGATTCGCACGGTGGTTGCACGGCAAGGCGAATTCGAGGTGACGGCGGGTGCGGGCGTCGTGATTGGCAGCGAGCCGGAGCGAGAAGCGGAGGAAACTCGAAATAAGGCGCGGGCAGCGCTGGCGGCCATTCGAAGCGCGCACGATGCGGTGGAGCGAAGGGCGGCGCGCGAGGAAGCGAAACGCAAGAAGGCGGAAGAAGAGGAGCGGAAGAAGGCGGAGGCTGCGGGGAATGCGGGGAATGCGGAGGGTGTGAAAGCCGAGCCGACTGAATAGATTGAGGCGTCATGAGAGGCTAGGACAAACGTCGTTGCGGTCGAGCTACGCAAGGGTGGGGTCGCGGGGCGGGTCCACACTCGTGTCGTGCTTGAGTTGTCGTTCACGCGAGCGTATACTCGCAGTGCGTGGAGAAAAACTGGGCGAACGAGGAGGAAGAGTCTGTGGCCATCATGATCAACATTGGGAGACAATCCGACGGATGTGTGTACGAATTGGATCCGCTCAGTCGGAGGGACATTCGCGCCAAATACCCCACTGCACGAGCGGTTCCCTTCGTGCACCTAGGGTACAAAACGAAAGCCGAGTTCGAGGAGTTGCAGGGTCGCTTGTGGAAGCAAGTTGCAATTATGCTTACAGGACTCACCTGGAGGCAGATACAACTCATGGGCGGAGCTCAGATTTACGATCCCGTTGCCGAGCGAGAAATTGCCAAGGTGGCGTGAATGTCGAAACAGTCGGCGTATACTGGCCGTGGTGGACAATTTGCCGTCATGGCTGAATTCGTCGTTCGCGGTTACAATGTTGCAATTCCCGAAATCGATGTCGGCGATGATGTATTCGTCGTTCGTGATTCGGATGGTGACCTCAGCCGCGTGCAAGTCAAAACAGCGACCAGCAAACCACGCAAAGCAGCAGGGCATTTCGGCGCAGTCATTTCTGTTCCACTCAAGCAACTCAAGGATCCAAGGCAGCCGGACATTACATACGTATTCGTGGTGCGGTTTCAACATCGATGGGCGGATTTCATCGTCGTGCCGCGGCAAGAACTGTACGAATTGCGAAGGGCCACTGGAGTTGGGTCCGTGCAGAAGAGCCGGCATGGTGAAGACGTCCTCACCCTCTATTTTTCGTTTTCACCTGCCGATGTGATGTGCAAAAACCAAAGCTTTCAAAAATATCGAAATTGCTGGGATGCATGGCCGGAAATTGATCACCGAAATGCCTAACCAATGCAAACGCCAAGTTTGCATTGCGTTCGGTCGAACGCAGTGAACATGCCGCGCTGCTAATTCTTCCGTCGCGCATCTTCCCACTTGTTTTCTCCCCCGCCATGCGCTCTCATCGACGCGTTCATGCATCGTCACCGTCGCGCATTGGCTGCCCTGCAAGCTGCTTCCTTTGTGGCTGCTTTCGTGGCTCGGCCGCCCGTCACGTGTGCCCAGGAGCCGTCGGATCCGCTACCGCTGGAGCCAGTCGCCCCTGAAGTTTCCGCTGCCGAGCTCAAGGAGCGCGCGAGGGCTCGTTTTGACCGCGGCCGGGAGCTTTATGCGAATCAAGCATGGGCTGCTGCGCTCGCCGAATTTTTGGAAGCGCGAA
Organism: Polyangiaceae bacterium; assembly: GCA_016715885.1. Lineage (NCBI taxonomy): Bacteria > Pseudomonadati > Myxococcota > Polyangiales > Polyangiaceae > Polyangiaceae bacterium. Next base: position 180,861 of record JADJXL010000015.1, on the reverse strand, counting down.
AGCTTTATCCCACATGGTCCGCCACGTCGTGGTCGGCGCAATGCCTGAAAAACTTGGCGCGGTTCGACGAAGCGTTCGATATGTACGCGGCGCTCGTGAACGATTACGGCGACAAACTGCCTGCGGACGCAAAACGAAAGGCGCTTCAGGAAGTCGAGAGCATGCGGCGCCTCGTGGGCACCATCGAAATCGAAAATGCCGTGCCGGGAGCCGCGGTCTTCGTCGATCGAAAGGCGCGCGGTGATTATCCGCTGCTCGCGCCATTGCGGGTTTCCGCGGGCAGCCATTTGGTGCGGGTGTTCGCCGAAGGATACGAGCCATTCGAGACGCAGGTCGACGTCGCCGGGGCGACGACGGCCAAAGTTTCGGCGCAATTACGAAAGCTCGATACGACGGGCACGTTGCGCGTCATCGAGCAACAAGACCGGACGCTCGATGTGGTCGTCGACGGCATCGTCGTCGGAAAAACCCCATTGACGCTGCGCATTGCGCCGGGGGATCACGTGGTTTTTCTGCGCGGCGACGACAAACTCGGAAGTTTGCCCGCGCGCGTGACCGTACGCGGAGACAATGATGCGCCGCTACGCGTGGAGGCCGAGCCGCTCGAAGCAGAATTGCAGTTGACGCTCACGCCGTTCGATGCGCTCGTGGCCGTCGATTCGATTACATTGGGAAAAGGGTCGTGGAATGGGCGGGTTCGTCCGGGTACGCACACCATCGAAGTCGCCGCAGAAGGGTTCTTGTCGGAAAAGCAAGAGATTGCCGTGGCGCGCGACGGCAAGCGCACCGTTTCGATCGTTTTGAAGCGCGACCCCAAATCCCCATTTTGGCGCAAGCCCGAACCTCCTCCGCATTGGCTTGCCGAAGTCGCGTTGGGCATCCCGTTCGTGACGACGATAGGCGGCGATGTGGCGGGCGCATGCACGGGAAATTGTTCCGAGCTTCCTGGATTTGGTATCAATCCGATGATCCGGGCTGGCTACGAGCTTGGTTCGGGGATCTCTTTTGGCGCGTCGGTGGGGTTTTTGCAATTCATCCAAACACTCGATGATCGTACAGCCATCGTGCAGGTCGTCGGCAAAGACCCCAACATTGGCACGGCGGATGATGCATTGCAATTTCGAGGCGCCACGATGGGAGCTTGGGCCGGCTATTCATTCGGCGAAAAGCTGCTCGTACGAATGCGGCTTGGTGCGGGGCTTTTGGTGGGACAGTTTGGGGACATACGAACGGGCTCGTTTCAATCGAGTGATGGGACGCCGTATGCCGTGGGACCGCTGGAACAATACCAGGATTTGGTCATGCTTCACGCGACGCCCGAGTTGCGCATTGGTTATCGATTGCGTGATCGCATCGAGATCACCGCAGGCTTGGAGCTCCCGGTGCTTGTGCCCCTCACGACGCCGGCGTGGAATCCTGCGCAAGCATTCACGGCGGGAAACGATGGTTATGGGTACTTTCCTGGAAGCTCGCTCGTCGGCTCGTCGTTTGTCCTGGTAATGCCGAGCATTGCAGCGCGTTACGATTTCCGCTGATCCTTGCGCGCGCTGCGTTGCCTGCGCCATGCAAATAGGCACGCGACGACGGTGAGACCCGGCCAGGGCGGAGCATTCGATTGCGGCAAGGATGCTGCACAGGACGAATCGTCGATGATCGATGCATTTTCGAGTGGTCGGATGCAGGTGCCGGTCGGATCGCAAACGTGTCCCGAGGCGCATTCTTCAATCGTCGCGCACGACGTGCCGCAAAGCCCGTTGTCGACATTGCACGCAAAGGGCGTGCACCCCGAAACATCCTCGCATATGCCGTCATCGAGGGCCTTGTTGTTCTTTTCCGTCTTCTTGCAGGCGAGACACGGGCTACTGCATGCACTGTCACAACAGACACCGTCGACGCAATGGGTGGATTTGCATTGATCATCGAACGTGCAAAATGTACCGTCCGGTGCTTGTGGATATCTTTCCGGCGGGCGATTGATTCCCGAAAATGCCAGAATGCCTCCCGTTGCAACGACGCCGCGGTCGAGCAGCGCGAGGGAATGGCCAAACCGAGGAGTTTGCATATGGGAGGTCGTCGTCCACGTCATCTTGACGGGATCGAAGATTTCCGCGGATGCGAGCATTCGACCGGAGCTATCACGTTTGCCGCCGGCAACCAGTACGCGACCATTCTCGAGGAGCACGGCTTGATGCTCCGCCCGCGGTTCGTTCATATTTCCCGCGAGCGTCCACGTATTCGTTACGGGGTCATAAATCTCGGCGCTCGAATAAACGTTGCCCCAAGTAACAATGCCAATGACGCTAGAACCTTCGGGCCCTAGTTTCTTTGGTACACCTCCGCCAGCGACCAAGATGCGCCCGTCCGAGAGCCGCGTTGCAGTATGAAATGCCCTGGCAATGTTCATCGGTGTGACGGCGGTCCAAGTCTCGTCGACGGGATCAAAAAGAGCTGCGCTTTTCGTGGGAGCGTCGATGAGGAGATTGCTGCCAGTGATTTCTGCGCCGCCGACGACGAATACGTTGTCATCGGCCTCGTTGTCGTCCTCTTCGTCATCCTTGTCATCGTCGAGCAATGTTGCCGTGTGGCCAAATCTGGATTTTGGAAGGTCCTGGCCGACATCGGGAAGCGTTTCCCACGTGCCTTGCTCCACGTCGTAAAGCAGAACCTCGTGCGCCGTGAATGCAGTGCCCGTCGAATAGACGCCGCCGACGTGTAGCACGCGTCCATCGTTCAGCAGCGTCGCCGTAGCGGACATGATCGCCCTTGGCAAAGGATCTGTGGCTTGCCATGTTTTCGCAACCGGATCGAAGAGCTCGGCCATGGAACCAAGCAATCCGCCAGCAACGAGGACTCGACCATCGCGTAATTTCGTCGCCGTGTGCAATGCATAGGAATGGGTGGGTGCGTCGAGCGGCGTCCATACATTGGTTTCCTCGTCGTATTCGGACGCTGCATGTGGAAAGCCGTTAAACAGGCCCATGTCGACGGTCGCGCCGCCAACGACGAGCAATTCGCCGCTATCGAGCTTCGTGGCCGAATGAAAACCGACGTCTTGCAATGCGGTGAGCGCTGCGAGTGGTTCCCACGCAAGCGCGAGCGCGTCGCATATGGCCACTTGATTCGTCGCACCCTGAAGCAAGCCGCCTGTCACGAGCACGCGACCATCCTGAAGCAACGTAGCGCCATGCTGGAAATATCGAGCATCCTTGGTGCTTTCGAGCGATGACCATTGCTTTGGTCAAAGGGTCGAAGACCTCGGCAGTCGACGAATCAGAGCCACCCACGACCAAGACGCTGCCTGTCGATAGCGATGTTGCCGTGTGATCACGCCTCGGATTCAACATCGGCGCGGTGGGTGCCCACGTCATTGTTGCGAAGTCGAAAACTTCCGCCGTATCGCTCCAATCCCCGTCATGAGGACTCTCCACGAAGCCGCCTGCCACGATCACGTTGCCACTGGGCAAAAGCGCCGCCACGTGATTCGAGCGCGGGAACGTCATCTCGTTGTTGCTTGGAATCCATGCGCCGGGATCGCCGGGATCATAAATGATGGATTCGCGATTCTTTGGCATGCTGCCGCCACCGCCGCTGATCAGTACAATGCCATCGCGCAAGCGTATGGCGGCAGCGCCGACCCAATTGCCAGCGCTGGGAACGGGCATGGTAGGCGTCGCGTCGACCTTACCCGAATGGTATAAGAAAGAAAAACTCTGTCCGCTGGAGCTGTCCGTAGAAAGAAGCAATGCACGGTCTTCATCGAGCGACACGATGGTGGCATCACATGCTCCCCCGGCGATGGAGAGTGTGTCGATTTCGCTCCATGGGTCATTCGGTGAATCGGGATGAAACGACCATACGGTACCGTCGCCCGTCATCGAATTCATGCCAAAGACGAGGACCGTGCCATTGCTGAGTTGCGCCAAGCCGGGGCGGCAATTGGCCGCAAACGAGTCTGGCACAGCGATGCGCGTCCATTTTTCGGTTTTTGTCATGGCCGCGGAATCGGTGACGATCTCGAATACTTCTGCCGCGTCCTCGGGTTTGTTCGTCCCACCGATGATGAGCACTCGACCGTCCGCGAGCGCCAATGTCGCGTGGGTTTTACGCACCGAAAGCATGGACGCTGCTTGCATCCACGTCGTATCGCTCGTCAATGCTTGCGGTACCGCAGCGACCGTTTCGACCACTTGCGGCACTTCAGGTCCACAACCTGCAAGCAGCGGGGCAATCACCATTGCAAGGACATTGCGCTTCGCCATTCGCATGATGTTCACCCCTCGATTGGTTTTTCCGGACGCGCGTTACTTGGCAGTTTTCTTTGCCGCGGTTTTCTTGTGCTCTTCTTCTTCGCGGTGGATTTCGTTGTGCTCGCAGCGGACGCAGTCTTCGTCGCACGCTTTGCGCTCTTCGTGTTGGCGAGCATGGCTTGGTACGTTTCGATGTAGCGTTTGGCTGGGACGCGTCTGATTGCTTCGCCAATGACTTCGAGCGCGACGTCGCCGAGTTTTTTGAAGCGCACGCAAGACTTGCCCATATCGAGTTTTTTCCCCGTTTTGGCCCACGCCTCGCGAAACCACTTGTCCTCTTCGGGCGAACCGTAGGTGCACATCAAATACACGGCCATGTGGTTTTTCTGCGATGCGATGCTCGCAAACGGCAGCGGCTGTTTCGGATCACAGTGATACCCGGGCGGAAGACTCGGTGCGGTACGTAGTACCCGATCATGCCGTATTGAATGCCCTCCTCGTAGTCCTTATCGAGGTTGTCCAGGATGACTTTCCTCACGGCTTCGAGGGCTTCGCGGCGGTCTTGGGGCACGTTGGCCAAGTACTGCTCGATGGTGACGGGTGGCATGACACGCAGTGTACACGACGAACGAGGCGGGCGTAAAGCGCCTACGTAAGTGTTTGGGTCGGTGCCGCATCACCTGTCTCGAACCGCAACTTTCTCCCCGCCTCCTCCCATTTCCATTCACTTTGCTGGGGACGACGCACGATCGATTGCACGATTCCCGCAATCGGCACGAACGGCGCGGCGCGCGGCCAATACACGATGAGAGCAATCAGCGCGGCATCGAGCAGAATGCCCGCGACAAACGGCAATGTTGGAAATGGTTTGTTGCTCCTGCGCACTTGAACGACCATCACCGGTCGGAAGATCAACAGATCCATGATCGGCAAAATCAGCGCTACCCGCGGGACAAACCATGCGAACGCTGCCATGATGCCGAAAAACACCAAACCAAAAATGATCGTGTGGCGGTGATCCGCCTTTTCCGCTGCTACGCCCTTGGGGTTTTTCGTGGCACACGCAGGACACGTCGCGTACCGCAATTCCAACCGCGCCTCCTGTTCGAGCAGCCTTTCGGCAAGCTCGTCCACCGGATCGCCCTCTTTCGCCGCACCAAGCTGATTTTCGGTGGTGCGAACGCGCCGCAGAGCTTCGCGCGAGCGCTCCGTGACGTAATCTTCCGGGTCGCCAAGTCCCGTGACGATTACGCTGGAGGACTTGCCGCACGCGGCGCAGGTATACGTGGTCGTGAACGAATGCACGGTCGAAAGTTAGGTCATTCCGTGCGAATGCACAAGTTTCGTCGCTCAGACGTCGTTCTCGCGGAACAATCGCGAGCCGTGAAAAATCGTCACTATTTCGACGATAGCCCGATGATGGCGGTACACGACACGATATGCTCCGACGAGCAGCTCACGGACTTCGGGATTGCGCAATTCAGGCACGACACGTCCCATTTGTGGGGAGGTGGCAAGGAGGTCGATCGCTCCGACAATTCGTTGCACCACAAGCGTTGCGTACTGCGATGAGTCTCGCGCGATATAGTCGCGAATAGCCTCCAGGTCGTCAGCGGCTTGCGGCGACCAACGAATTGCCGTCACAGGCCAACTCGTCGCTTGATGTCCTCATGGTCGATGCCCTCGCCCCTCTCGAGTTGTGCGACACCCCGCTCTACCTTGGCAAGAAAGTACAATCGCTCAATTGCTTCCTCGACGCTTGCGTCGTCAGCAAGACTTTCTAGAGCATCTAGGATCTTCTGTTTGTTGGCGACGGCGTGTTGCATGGCCACAGTGTAGCACACGTACACGCCATCGGAAACGGCTCGCGACGGCGGGAACAATGGAGGTTGTGTTCCGGGGGTGACGGGTAGCGGTTGCGAACGAACGAGATTGTCTGCAACGCGTCGCCGCCATTCTCGGCTCAGGCATCCGCCAGCAACGTTTCTCCCTCTTCCAACAACGCGGAATAGCGATTCATCCAATCTTCGATTTTCCCACACACTTCAGGCGTCAAACCCAGCACGGTTTGCAACTGATCGAGAATACCGCGCTCTCGTGCGTTCGGAGCTCCATCGATGCTCGCGAGCACATAGCAGTCCCGATAGACAAGCTTCCGGGTAATCTGGGTCATTGCGCGTGATACATCGTGCACCATCACAGGAGCCGCCAGCGCCGCGGCCGGATCCACGCCAAGCATCTGCGCCTGCCCTTTGATGAAGTCCAACTCGTCGTTCGTCATGCCGTCGCACGATGCAACGGCAACCAGCGCTTGAATGTACAGGTCCGGCTCGAATTCATCTATGTGCGCAGCGATTGCACGCATAATGTTCACCCCTCACGTCAGGAAAAACCGATCCACATCATAAACCGTTTCGAGAATGTTTTTTTCGTCCACACCGTGGAAGCGCGCGAGCTGAACGCTCGCCATGAGGCGCAGATCCACATTGGCCTGCACGTCGAATGCCGCAGCCGTCAAGTCTCCGAGACGATCAAACCAAGCCGTCATGCTTTCAATGAATTGCCGTCCCACTTGGTCGACTTTGGCAAGCGTCTCGTCGTGCTGTGCTTGCAGGCGAGCGGCAACCGCCCTCGAATCCCTCTCGAGCATGTTTCGGCAAGAGGAAGCCAGCAGTCGGCCTGCGATTGCACCAATCGTCGCGCCAAGCACCGGCACGGGAATCAGCGTTTGCCCGGCAGCAGCGGCCAGGCCGACCACCGCTCCTTCGATGCAGGAAACCATTCCAAGCTCGCACAACTCATCAAACGATATTTCCCCCGCATAGTAGCGGCGCGCGAGCTCCCCGACCGCTGCAGCGCTCGAAACGACAGCACCCGCGAACGGTGCCACAAGCCGAGCGTAGTTGGTAAGCCCGTAAATCGCGGCCGCCGAAACTCCGCCTTGCGCTGCGCCTGTCACGACATCGACACCGACGTCTTGCCAGTCCTGTGCGGTGTAGTCGCCCGCGAAAACGCGCTTTCCCTGCTCGTGCTTCTTCCAAACGGAAGCGGCAAGCCGAACCCCGGCACCAACCGCTGCGCCTACGCCTGCCGCTTGTGCCGCACCCGCCAAGCTGGGCGCATGACGCGCGCGAATCTCGCTTTTCAAAGCTTTGTTTTGCTTTGAGAGTTCGTTCTCGTGATGATCGAGCGTACTGTGCACTCGGCCTTGCTGAACATCGGCATACTTTGAGATGCCTGATCGCACGACGGTGCCGAAATCATCCTGACCCGAGAGGCGATGGATCTCGCGCGCACGCTCCACAATGCCACGCATCGCTTTTTCGCTGTAACCTGCGTGAGGTTCCCCCTTCAAGGCTTTTTCGATGACTTCAAAATGATCCTTGGGGATGTGATAGTAGGAGCCGTCTCGGCCAAAATTCGGATACTTGCGCATGTGATCGAGCACATGCTCCAAAGTCTTCGCCTCCCCATTGATGAATTTCGATTGGACATCCACGCCATCGATCACGTAATCGACGGGGCCATTACGAGGGAGCCCGTCCTTCATTGCGGTTGGCGTCAACCCTTCGAGAATCTGTCGAGCATTGCGAACGCCGACCTCGACGTATTCCGCGATCTCGCCATGTTTCGTGCTGGGATTGCCAATAATATGCTCGGGCGATCCAATGGTCTCGCGAATCCGCTCGACCTCGCGCATTGCGGCAGCCATGGCCGCGTCTTGGCGCGCCAAATCGGCCGCCTTCGAAGCTGCACGAGCGGCAAAATCAGCAGCAACGAATCCACCAGCAACTTGAGCAACGACGTGCGGCTCTGAAACGACAGGTCGCTTGCTCATCGTCACGTGACCTGTGTGTTCAGGAGCTTCGCCAGCGATTGGACGTTGTTGACCAAAGCGCCAAGGCTCTTCTTGGCGTCGGGTGTAAATTGGGCATAATCACGCGGCGCGTAGGTTCTGAGCCACGCCAATTGAGCTCGCGCACCATCGGCATGTTGTTGTGTCAAATAATGCAGATGGTGGATTTCTGTCCTGGCATGCTCCAATGCTCGCGTCTTGGCGTAAATCGATTCGGCTTCGCGGTCTGCTCGCTGTGCAACCTCGGCATTCTTGTGGTTGGTCCAAGCCGCCGTCCCAACCAGCGCAACCGCTCCGACGCCCCATCCAATCGGTCCGCCAAGCACGGCAAGAACCATGCGCCCGGCTGCCATTCCTCCGCCGCCGGCGGTGAGCGCTCCGCCGCCGAGCCATGCATACGCCGCATTCATTTTCGCTGCCCCCGAAAGAGCGCTAATGACCGTGCCGGTAGACGCAGTTCCAAAGGTGGTGGCGATGCCCATTGCCGCAGCAGGAGCGGCCGCCACCAAACCAACCGAGGCACCCGCTCCCACACCACTCTTCACATCGATGTGGACTGCATCGGTCTTCACGGAATGCACGAGTACCTCGAAGCGCTCGAGCGCAACGCGGTATTCCGTGACGCTTTTCTCGAATTCCTTCGGCGAGTTCGCCAGCTCGTTGACGTAGGACTCCACCGCGACGATGATTTCCCGGCTGGTCGATTGGCGGAGCCAATGAAGCGACTGCGCATCCGTGAGCACTTGCGGCGAGATGGCGTTGTACGCCGCGACGGCCTGGTCCAACCTCTTGATCGCCTCGCGCTTCGTATCGAAGTTCAGCATGGGTCCCCTCGTCCGGCGACGGTATCACGGGCATGGAGCGCGAAGTCAAGTCGTATGACGACGTCGGCACGATGAAGAAAAGAAACACCACCTGATTTACGATAGGGAGGCGACCGTCAACTGGTCGAAGGCTCGTCGAGCGCCTGCGAAGCTTGTCGACTCATGGGCAAGGCTCGTCGGACGAGCTGCGGCACCCGTCACGTCGACGAAAGGGTATCCAGCTTGCTCATGGCGGCCTTACGACGCTGCCCAATTGGCCCGGTCGCCGGTTCGCGCCAGCTTCGTTGCGGTGTGCGTCACCTAGACGAGCGCGCTGCGAAGCTTGCGGCGTGCGGATGCTTGCTTCACGCGCTGATCGACAAGCTGCGCGCTCGATCGACAAGCCTCGCCAGCTTGTCGACAAGCGATCCGCGCTCATCTGCAAGCTTCAGTCATCCGATGAAAGGGCTTGTGTGCATGGCAACGCGAGCCTACTCTTTGCCTGGACTCATTACTTTCCAAAGGAGAACCTGCATGATTGCCGCGCAGTCGCTCAGCCGTCAGACGCTCGAAGAAACCCCCGCTCGCGTGCTCACGTTCCTTCGCGGAGTCGGCACGACAGCCGTCATTCGCACCGTACTTGCAGCTCGAGGTTATACGCAGGAGGATCACGCCGAGGGGTGGGAGCGTTTGCATCGGGTCGCAGGATATGGCGAAGGAAAAACCATTTCAATGGACAATGATGCGCAAAAGGCGATTGCGGCGATCGATGCGTGGGACGAACCGACGTTTCGAGTGTGTCGGGCAGCGCTCGAACGATTACATCCTGACCAAGCGGCGTTCGTATTCAAGGACCTCGAAGCGGCAACGGGCGCATCGTCGGTCATTTCGGTGAGCACGTTCCTCGAGCGGCTGGATGCACTGGAAAATTCGCCGGAGCGCAAATCTTCACGCAAAGCCGACCATGCAGCATTGGCAACGCTGTCGAAACGCGGCATTACGAAAGAAGAGCGCGAGAAGATGCGCAAATTGGTCGAGACCGCCAAAGGGTTCGGGCCAGAAGTCACACCGGACCCGACCGCGGAAGCTCGGCATGCAGATCTGGCGGCGCTTCGCGCCTGGTACGATGATTGGTCGGAAACGGCGCGCACGGTGATCAAGCGGCGTGACCATTTGATTCGGCTTGGTCTTGCCAAACGAAAAAAGGCGGCCAAACGCGCGACAACCGAAGCGCCCGGAGAAGGTGTGGGGCCGGGTTGATACGACGGCCATCCATTGGCAAGGGATGGCCATCTTCGTCGACCTGTTTCAATCACACCGGCCGCATGACGCCGAATGCAGCTCGCACGTGCGGACGAGTCAGATATCCGATGATGACGGCTGCCATCAAAACCGCAATCCACGCCGGCCACGCGCGAGGAGCCGCAATGACCGTAATGATGCCAAAAAGGCCATTCACGGCCTGAATGCCAATCGTCACGACGTAGGCCCACATGCGCAACGTGAACAAGCCCCAGGCGACGACGAGCATTGCAATGCCAAGCGCAACGTCGACCGCTATCGCCCAGCTCGGGAGGCCGACCGGTGCGAGCGGCGGAATGATCGACGCAATCGTGAGCAGCCCGCTCCAGCCCATCAAAATAGCTACCACCACGATGCCGGTCGGTCGGCTCTTTGCTTGCGCTTGCTCCATGAACGAAGCGCCATGCAGATAACACGCCGACACGCGCCGCTCGGGACCATGCGCGCCGATTCCACCTCGAATCGCGAGACGCGGCAAGACCCGCACACTTCGTGCTACGCCTCCACTCGACGCACCGAACTCGAGCGTCCTTGCGCCCATGTTGAAACAAAACGCGAATATCGCCGTCGTCGCTCCTGCCGGTATCCCGAACCTCGAAGGTGTCGAAGCCGGCATCGTTCTCGTCGAAAGCTGGGGTTACCGCGTATCGCGAGCCCCGCACATTGCGGACAAACACCATTTCACGGCGGGCACGACGGAAACACGCACGAGCGATCTCGTCTGGGCCCTTTCCGACGAAAGCATCGATGCCGTATGGCTCGCCCGAGGCGGATATGGCTGCATGCAATGCCTGCCGCATTTGCCAGCCCGTCTTCCCGATGCTCGTCCCGTGATCGGCTGCTCGGATGCGACCGCCCTGCTCACGTACCTCGACAAACGCCGCGGCGGGCCGCTCGTGCATGGCCCCATGCTCGAAACCATCGCGACGCGTGTGGACGACGCTACGCGATCGCACCTACGCAAAATGCTTGCAGGTGAAACGAATTTGCGCATTCCTGCGGAGCACTTCGCCGGGCCTGCATATTCGGTGAATGGCAGGGTCGTCGGGAAATCTGTGCGTCCTCGCGAGCCTTGCGGGGACGCCTTGGGCGCTCGACGGCAAAGGCGCGATCGTCGTGCTCGAAGACGTGACCGAAGCGCCCTATCGTATCGATCGGCTGATCATGCAGCTTCGGCTGAGCGGCGCGCTCGATGGTGCCCTCGCGATCGCGCTTGGCGATTTCGTCAAGTGCGAGCCTCCGTCGGGCGCCGATTACACGCTGCACGACGTTCTGCGCGAAGCACTCGAACCGCTCGGCGTGCCCGTATGGTTCGGACTTCCCACCGGCCACGGTTCGACGAACCTCGCATGGCGCGTGGGAGCTCATGCCGAATTGGGCAAGACGGGGTTTGTCCACGTCAGCGCGCCTGCTGCGGCATGACAATTTTCGGGCTACAAAATGCAGAATGTGGAGACAGCGCCTACGGCTGTCTCCACGCTCCGCTGGTTGCGGGGGCAGGATTTGAACCTACGACCTTCGGGTTATGAGCCCGACGAGCTACCAGACTGCTCCACCCCGCGTCACGTTTCGCTTCAGAAGTGGCGAAGGCGAGCGGGAAGCTACTCCCAACCGCGCAAGAGTCAAGACCGTCTTACGTCTCCGATGACGAATCCTCGCCCGATGCGGATTTCTCGGGCTTTTGGGGCTCGAGCGCGGGTTGTCCGAGCCGAGCCTCCACTGCTCCGCCGCGTTTCATTCACCAAGCAGGCTTGCCGGGACAAGCGGCGAAGGTTTGCCCGTTGAAACCACCCAGAGCTGATGCGCCGCACGGGTTGCGCCAATGTGCAGCAAGTGGCGCGACTCGTCGTCCTCGGGATACGTCGACGCGTTCACGTCCACGAGCACGTAGTCGTACTCAAGCCTTTCACCTGCCGAATTTCGGTCACTTCGACGCCCGGTCGAAACGCAAACTCGTACGAACGGATGCGCCTCAGGTTCGGGATCTCGGCCATCGCGAGCGCCTCGTAATACGCATCCGCTTGCTCGGGATGCCGCGCCAATCGCAACCGTCGCGCGAGGCTCGCGGAAAACAGCGGACGAAGTGCTTCGGCGAGAAACGCTACCGCCGCTCCTTGGCTCGGGAATGGATGATGCTCGACCGGCGCACCCGAACGCGGCGCGACCGGCGGCGTGGGATCCGCAAGAGGTCGAGTACGTGGCGGGCAAATGCAGCACTTCACGTGTCGAACGATACGCAATGCGCAACGGTTCGATGTTCACCGTGGACAAACCAAGTCGTTCAGCACGAGGCTCCAATCGCGGAAGCCCGAATCCATGAAAAGACGCTGCGCCGTGTCACCCGCGAGCGTCACGGATTTGCGCTCGGAAACGACGCCCAAGAGCACGGAAAGATCGATCGGCGCCAAGTCCTGCGCTTCGTCCACGAAGAGATGTTCGTGCACGAGCGGCGCTTTGCCCTTCTTCAGATCGCCCTTGATGATTTGGTATGCCCTCAAAGAAGCGCGTCATCTTCGGGATCGAGCATCGCGCGCTCGTCGTCATCGACCGGGCGATCATCCGCACTCAAAACGATCTCCATCGACGTCCGCATCCATGGGCTCGTCCGCCATCGCCGCCTTGCGCTCGGTTCGATCACCGGGATCTCGGTCGAGCACCGCGGGGCATCGTTCTGCACCACCAGCGCCACGCTTGGCGCGCCTTGTCGAGCCCGAACTCGGGATCGTTGGCTTGAATGCGAACGTTCGTTCGATGCGCTCTTTGTCCGTGAGCAGATCAGCCCAGAAGTAGAGGATGCCGCGCGAATCTTTGCGCGTGCTCGGATCGTCGCGATAAGCGCGCGCCCGCTTCTCCAGCAAGTGCAGCATCGCTGGATGCGTCTTGTACCGCGTGACGACACTCGGCGTGCTCTCTTCGACGGGGACTTCGAGCCACGGGAAAGCTCGCGTCCTCGCGGCTTTTGCCCACTCGGCAAACATTTCACGACGACGTTTCCAATGCCGAGCGCAGGCAAGATCTCGCTGATGTACGCCCGAAGCGCGGGGCTTCCGACGATGACGACCATCTTGTCGGCCGAGAAGCGCTGATCGATTGTTGAACGCGAGAAACGCCATGCGGTGAATGCCGATGGTCGTCTTGCCGCTGCCCGCTCCACCTTGAATGACGACGATGCCCGCGTCGGGTCGCGAGATGAGCTCGAACTGCCGGGGTCGAGCAGCGCGGCGATTCGGGCAGATGCCGATCCTCTTTCGCCGCAAATGCCGCGCCCGTACCCGGCGAGCCGCGCATGTCTTCAGGACGCATCGCCGTGCCTTGACCGCCGGACAATTCGACCGCGCGGCTGCTCAGCGTCCGCCAATCCGTTTCACCTCGGTACGAATAGCGCCTTGCGGCGACGAAATTCGGTAGAGCTTGCCGTCGTCGATCGTCACCGTACGACGCACGAGCACTTGCCTTCGACGTCGCGTTCACCGAACGTCTCTTCGTACTCGCGCCTTCTTCGTAGCGATAATAAAGCTGACTGATGGGTGCGTGACGCCAGTCGACGATGCATACGCCCGCCTTCGCATCGATGTGCGTCGTGCGCCCGATGAGCACGTCTCGATCGGGCTTTCCCGTTTCACGAAGGCGCAGATGACCGAAGTACGGCGCGCGCGGATCCACAGGCTCGGTGACGATTTCCGCACGACGTGCCGCAACGCCCGCAACACGCTCCATTTGCTGCACGAGCGCGGGGACGTCTTCGAGGCGCGCGGACGCGATATGATCGCGCAGCGACAAAGCTCTCTTCGAAATCCGTCATGGGCGGGGGGCCGCAGGCGATCGTCGCGAGATGTGCGCGCACGCGTTCGAGCAGCGCTTCTTCCTCGCGCGGGATGGTTTCCTGAGCGTCCGGATTACTCGACGGCATGGAAAGTTTGTCCAGACTCACTGCTGAACGTAGCGGTTCGGTGTGGGGATCGACGTTTTGGCGGTCACGATGGGTACGTAGCGCGGAGGAGTGGGATTTGAGTTGCCGACGCCTCGACAGTCGACTGCGCTCGCCCGCTTGAACGAGTCGTCCGACTGCATGGATCCTGGGATGAGGCGTTGCGTCGAGAGTCGTGCGTCTTGACTGATTCTCAAAGGCGACGCAAGGCGGAGCGTTGTTCGGCGCGCTCGTACATGGTGTGCCCGGGGCGTGCTCCCGCAGTCGAATCGACGCGGTGAATGTCGAGCTCGTTTCATGCGTCGAGGAACCCCACGGCCATGTCGCTTCTATGTATGCTTTGTACGGAACGATGGATGGCCCCTGGGAAGACGAAGGCGACGGATTGCACGAGCTCATTGCGCGATCGCTGCGGCATCGGCAAGCGTTGTGGGCGCTGCCCTCTCGACGTATCGCGTGGAGCTCACGCAGCTACTGATCACGCAGCCAAGAAATGGATTGCTCCAGAGATCGGGACTTGGTCATCGACGTGGCCAGTCGCATCGCAGTGGTGGCACTCCGAAGCCGAGCTTTCGCGGTTCGATCGGATGCCCTTTCGCTGCATGGGTTATGCCGATACGGAGCCGGATGGCGAGGTTGGAGAACGTCGCGTGCTCCTCTCTGGCCTCAGGCTGATCGATCGGATTTTGGACATCGAACGCGCGCGCAAAATGCGGACCAATCGAGCTCGCCCACGCTGCCCAATTAAACGAACCACGGCCGTGATCGCTCCGCGGACAGATCCATTGCGTCGTGCATGCTCACCGCCCCAACTCCCTTCGATGGCTCGATACATGCTGCACCGCGCGGCATGCGCGCCGAACGGGTCACGGCGCAACGTGCACGTAAGTTCCGGCATCGAAACACGGTGTGCCGTGAACTGCCTGAGCACGAAACGATCGAGCTCGACTCGAACGACGCCGCATCGAAGCACCAGGCAAAAAGCGACACGCTGCTCGGACACCATGAACACATGCGCGGTTCTCACAACGCACTCGCGCGCTGATCGGACACCGCAGCGACGTGTCGTCGCAAGCGCTCCGATGCGCATCTCGTTCGCCGGTGGCGGTAGCGACTTGCCACCGTTCGTTCCAGGCGTGCCGGGTCGAGTGGTCGGAAGCGCCATCAACTTGCGCGTGCGTGCCGTCGTCGAACCATTCGATCGAGGGTGGGTGCGATTCGAAGTGCCCGTCGTGCAAGAGTGCATGACGCGATCGTCGAACGATCCGCCGTCGAACGCCATTTCGTTTCGCTTGCTCGAAGCCGCTCTCGCACACACGGGTGTGACCGATGGAGTGCACGTTCGTATCGAAACGGATATCGCTCCCGGTGCAGGACTTGGAGGTAGCGCTGGCAGCCGCTGCGGCGCTATCGGCGCTGAAGTGGTCGGTTGGAGAAACCATGACGGCGGAAGCCATCGTGCGCGAAGCTGACGACGATCGAACGTGAACGATTGTCACTCGTGTGTGGTTTCGCAAGATCAAGTCTTCGCCGCGGTGGCATTCTCGACCTGTCGTTTGCCGAAGCCGGCTGGACGAACATGACGCGCATCCCGTCGATCGGGCGCTCCTCGCCGCACTCGAAGAAGGCCTGCTCCTCGTGGATACGCACGTGCGTCGCGTATCGGGCGAAGTGCTCGAACGTGTCGACGCTGAAGCGGCGCTCGGCTGCGTGGAAGCACTGGTTGCATCCGCTGCGGATGCCGCTCGAGCGCTCGAAGATGGTTCGCTTCCGCGATTGCTTGCGGCGATGCGACGCAGCGCTGCGGCGAAGGTGCGACGTGATCCTCAGGCAAATCGTCTCGCGATCGAGCTTGCTCGTCGCATCGAAGACCTGAACGTCGAAGTCATTCGCGCTTGCGGCGCAGGCGCAGGCGGGCACGTGCTCATCTGGGCATCCCCGGACAAACACGACGCCATTCTGCAAGCGCTTCGTCCAGTGACCGTGCGAAAGCCGGGCCTTGCGGCGCATGGCGCATGCATCGAGCCCGCTTGACGAAAGCGTTCAGGCGGACGTGCGAAGCTTTCGCCGTCGTTCGGTTCGCGCGAGCGCCAAGTCGATGAGTCGACTCACGAGCTCTCGAGGCGGAATGCCGCTCGCTTCCCAAAGCTTCCGGATACATCGAGATCGACGTGAACCCAGGAAGCGTGTTGATCTCGTTCACGTACAGCGATCGATGCTTGTCCATGAAGAAGTCGATGCGCGAAAGGCCCGATGCTTCGAGTGTACGGAACGTGCGGAGCGCGAGAAGCTGCACGGCACTCGCTTCCGCTGTCGTGAGATCTGCAGGAATACGCGTCGTCGCACCATGCTCGTCGATGTACTTGGCCGCGTACGAGTAAAACCCGTCGGGATGATCGACGACGATCTCCCCTGGAACGCTCGCGATCGGATCTTCATCACCCAGCACCGAACATTCGATCTCGCGCACGCCTTCGACACCCTGTTCCACGACGACCTTCGTGTCGTACTCGAACGCAAGATCGATCGCTGCGCCGAGCTGGGCGTGATCTTTCACCTTGGTTACTCCAACGGAAGAACCAAGGTTCGCGGGCTTGACGAAGAGCGGCACTGTCAGCGCAGAACATCGCTCCAGGGCCGCGCCGCATGACGCGTCAATCACCGATTCGTACGGTTTCGTAAGGAACGATCGGAATGTCTGCTTGCTCGAGCAAGCGCTTCATCACGTCCTTGTCCATGCCGACGGATGATCCGAGCACCCCTGATCCGACGTACGGCACCTGCCAATTCGAGCAGCCCTTGGATGCATCCGTCTTCGCCCATCGGCCCGTGAAGCACCGGAAACACCACGTCGATGGCTTCCTGTGCACCGCCCGCGACCGTGAGAGCCGCTTCGCCGCGTTCATCTGGGTGCGCGAGGAGCGACACCGACGACGTGTCTTGCGCGAGCTTTGCGAGACGAGGATCGCGCGCAGCGGCGAGCAGGACGGCTTCTTCCTGGAGCAGCCAGCGCCCGCTCTTGTCGATGCCGACGAGCATCGGATCGAAACGATCCCGATCGAGCGCTTGGACGACGTTACGCGCGGAAAGAAGCGATATCTCGTGCTCGGCAGAACGACCGCCAAACAGCACGGCAACTCGGAGCTTGCGTGGTGCAGACATGACGGCCGCACCCTAGCACCGCGCGAGTGAAGGACGAAAAACGTGACGCGCTACGGCTCAGTCGGATGCTACGGCGAAGGATCTGCGAATCGTGCCAGCGTCGATGTGCCGAAGCACGAACCCGTCCGGAAGCTCCACATCGAACGATGCGATGCGCCCTCGTTTTTCTTCGAGCTTGCGCACGGTGACCTTCGCACCCTTGCTGAGCGACACGTCGCGCAGCTTCACGTCCGCCGTGGCGACGAGACGCGTACCCACATCGATGTCACGCGCCGAATCGGAATCGTCGGCGAGCGGATGCGCGTTCGGAACGCCAAACTCTGCAGCCTGTACTGCCGCCGAGCTGCTCAGGACCAGCGCAGCGACGACCCAGAAGCACAGATCGCGACTGCATACGACAACAAATGCTTCAATTGTCGCGCCGCGAGTTGCCTCGGTTCTGAATTCGTTTGGTCTCGGAAAATTCCAGACACGTCGATCCGTCAGCCGATGCGAGGTCGCCATCCTTCGAGCGCTTTTTCTACGAAAAGCAGCCTGTCTTGACCCCAGAAGAGCTGATCACCCACGAGGAAGCTCGGTACGCCACAGAGGCCCAAACGTTCGGCCTCGTCGGTGGCTTCCCTGAGCGCCTTTCGGTAGCGTTCGTCCGACGTTACCTGGACAAACTCTGCCTCGAACCCTTCGCTCGTGACGATGTCCGTGAGCACGTCGTCGGACGAGATGTCGCGGTCGAGGACCCAATACGCGCGGTAGATGGCGTGAACGAGCGACGCCTTCTTGTCTTCGGGCGCGGCGAAGACGAGGCGCAACGGCTTGACGGTGTTCATGGGAAAGCGCGAAGCGAACTTCAAGGGCACACCGAGGTGATCGGCCCAGCGGTAGAGGTCCGTCGTGGTCAGGCGCGACTTTGCCGGGGGCATCGCGTGCAGGGGAACGTTTGGAGTGCCAATCGATTTGAAGAGAGCTCCGAGCAGGATGGGTTTGTAGAGGACGGCGGCGCCCGAGCGTCTGGCAACGGCTTCGATCTGGGTCGACCCGAGGTACGCAAAGGGGCTCGAGAAGTCGAAGAAGAAGGAGACGGTTTTCATGGTGGGAGGTCTTTCGAACGCGAGCATGGTGCCTTGCGCAGACAGGGCACGAAGAAAAATTCGAATCGATCCCAAGCGCGTGAGCGCGCTCGTGTCGGAAGGGCAGACGGAGGCACGACAATGCGCAAGACGACGATCCCGGCAGCCCTCATTGCAAGCCTGACCATTGGCCTTTTTCCACCGCTGCATTGGCCGAAGACAAAAAGCCACAGAAATCCCAGGACTACGGCTACGTATTCAACGACGACGCCCTGCTCGGAAATGACCTCAAGGGTCAGACGGGGATCATCAAAGTGCGCCCGACGGGCATGCGTGATCGACTCATCAAGCCCCGCACGCAATTCATCGCCGAGATGTTCAAGTCGATCGAGCACATCTGACTTGGCTTCCGCCAAATTCCCGCCCAAATCCACAATATTGCAGCCGGGATGAATCATCCGTCGCGAGCGCCCGTCGAAGGCGTTGCTCACGCGGAGGTGGTTTCATGCGTAGGATCCTGGCCACGATAATGATGATGGGCGCGCTGCTTACGCCATTCGTAGCAGGGGCCGACCACGGACAAACGCACCGCCGTGGTGAACCATCGATGCGGCATTCGCCGATTCCTCAACCCATCCCATCGAATACTCGAATACGCGTTACGCCCCCGGAAAACGGCACGGTCACCATTCTGCAAGGTGAATCGACGCTGGGCCAATTTGGATTGCCGGCGAGCCTGACGGTTTCTTCCGCGCACGTACGAAATCGTCGCGAAGCGTGGTCGTAAGCTCTTGTGGAGGGGGTCGGTGCAAGCGACGGGCGGGACCATCGAAATCGCGTGGGGCGTGAGTGCTGCACCGACGATTCGAATGATTCCTCCGGTCGTGCAAACGCCGGCTCCGCCGCCCGTCGTTCCAGGAACGTTTTTCCCACCAAAACCGCAAGGTATGAAGCGTGGGTCATTCGAAGCGCTCGTGGCTTTGCTCGAAAGCTCGGGTTTCGAGTCGGACAAGCTTCGCGTCGTCGAGACGGCGGCGCAGCGAAATCACTTCACCGTCAAGCAGGTGGGGCAAATTCTGGATACGTTGTGGTTCAATTCGGACCGCGTCACGGTCGTGAAAAAGCTTGCCGACCGCATCGTCGACCCCGAAAATGCGATGCTTTTGGCAAAGCATTTCGACTTTTCGTCCGACAAGCAAAAAGTCGCAGCGATTTTTGCCCGCTGAAAAGAGTCAATCATTCGCCTTCGTTCGCGATGTGAACGACCGTAGCTCGATTGAGCTGCGCGCTGGCGGCGTCGATTTCGCCATTCAAGATGAAGGCTGAAAAATTCCCGTCGCCGTCCAAATCACCAATCGCCGCAGCCTCGAAATTGGGCGTCTGGCCTGCTGCGGCGCAGCCATAGGTGCCGCAATAGGACGTCGAATCGCGCTGGTAATCGTATTGAAAGTACGTTGGGTCGTGCAATTCGAACCGGAGACACAACCAACCCTTGGTGCCCGTGCCCGTAGCGAAGTCCGATCCTGTTGCATTGTTCGGCACGTACTTCTTCGCAGCGGGAACGATCGCCGGTACGGGGATAGCGTCGTCGCACAACTGGTGAACCGTCGTCGTCGAGTTGTTGCCAAGCGGTATGATTTCCGAGCTCACGGTTTCTCGCATGTACGATTCCGCGGCCGATCGAGCAATGCGTCCGACGGTCTGTTTCGCTTCGGCTGATTTTGCACTTTGCAAGTATCGACTGATGCCGAAAATGGCGAGAGCTGCGAGAACGCCAATGATGGCGACAACAATCATGAGCTCGACGAGCGTGAACCCGCGGCGGCGGTCATGGTGGGTGAACGAGCGCATTCATCCAATCCCCCGGTAAAACGTCATCCAACTGGCGGAAGCAGGATCCGTTCCATATTTTGACAAGTGCGGTGAATGCGGAGCTGCAGCCGATATTTTCGGTACTATGTGCGCGAGGCGTCGTCGAAATCTTGCGCACGCGGGACGAGAGTTGTCACTCGGATTGATGCAAAGTGACAATTTGCGGCCATGTGGATGTAGCATAAAAAACAATTTCGCGGTGTTGCGGCATTGGAATGTTTCATCAACGGCGCGATCGCGTCAATGTCTCGAGGGCGGGCCTGTGGCGGTGCCATCAATCCTTCATAGATCGATCACGATGGGTGGGTTTGTCGGAGCGTAACTCAAGGTGCATATGCTTGCATTCACGAATCGCGTGCCCGCTTCCTCATGCTCGCCATAACCTTCATGAATATGCCCGAAAACATGAAGCTTCGGACGAACTCGGTGCACGGCGGCGAGCAAATCGTCACATCCGACGCATTCACCCGAATACGTGCGATCGAGAATGCCGCGTGGTGGGCCATGCGTGACGAGCACGTCGATGCCTGCGGGAATCAAATCCCACTTGGCGCGTAGGGCCGGGCCGCGTTACCGATTGAACGCCCAATCGAGGAACCAGGGTTGCCAGGGCGAACCCCAAAAAGCGCAGGCCCTCGATTTCAACTCCACTGTCGAACAAGTAATGACACTTCGCGAAGAGCTCGCGGCCCAACGCAGGTTCGAGCTCCAAACAGCGATCGTGATTTCCGGCAATGACGACTTTGTGTCGATGAGGCAATGCGTGCAAAAACGCTGCAAACGCGCGCGCCTGTTCACGCGTACCGTGCCCGCAAAAGTCGCCAGCATGAACGAGAATGTCTCCGGGAGGAATGACGATTCGGTCGTGCATCCGGTGGGTGTCGCTGAGAAGGACGAGTCGCATGCGAGGAGCATGACACGATTCAGTCTTCGAAAGCCAGCGCCGAATGCGGCCGCGTACGGACGCGTTCAGAATTGCGATTCGATGTCGATGAGCCGCTCTTCGAAGTCCATTTTTCTCGGCGCCGGTCTGGATGCCGGGCTCGCTGGGCTTGGCGCAGGCGCTCGCATTTGTTTGCGACGCACGTCGAGCACGAGTGTCGGTGGGTATTCGACTTGGTACGAAATGCGAAATTCGCGCTGTTCGCGAGGCTCGAGCGTAATGGTCCAGCGCACGATTCCCTTGACGTCCGGTTTTTCATTGGGAGCAATTCTTACGTTGCTCACGCGAATGTCGGTGTTTTCGGAGACCGGTATCCGTTCGGCAAGAACGAGCGTGACTTTGCGATCGGAGAGGTTTTTCGCCGTCGTCACGAAGGAGAGCTTCATGCTGTTGCGCTCTTTTCGCACGAGCGCGCTTTGGGCTTTGTCGAGCTCGCGGGTGAGTTTGACCTGATCGGCGACGCTGAAGAAGACCGAAAAGTCTTCGTCTTTTGCGACGAAATCTATGTCGGTCATGCCGAGAAATGCGCCATCTTGATAACGACCGACACTTCCCGGTAAAAGAGGCTGGTTCGTCTTGTTGTTGAGATTCAATGTGATTGCAGCATTGAGCGATTCTTCCGGGGCCGCGATGATTTGTCGTTGTGCCTTGATGCGGCTCGACCCGATGCGCAGCCTGATCGAACGGCCATCCGATCGCACGATGGCCGGGTCTTTTGCCGTGAAATGTGCCGTCGTGCCGCGCGTCTGCAAGCCCTGAAAAATCGCCACCGTCTTGCTTTGCACACGTTCGAGCATCTGTAGATTGTTCGTATACGACTGCTCGAATTGCTGGATTTCGGAAATTTTTTGCGAAGACGCTTGGTTCATCCGATTCCAATGTCGATTTTGCTCGTCGAACTTCTTTTGCGCGCTGCTGAACGACGTAATTTGACGCGTGATGCTCCGCGTCGTTTCATGTGTTTTTCCAAGCGCCAACATTTCCAGCTCGGGAATTCGTTCGCTATCCGATGACGATTGCGTGGAAAACGATAATTCGGCGTGTGTCAATCTTCGCCCGTGGTTTGCGTGACGACCGCAAATAGGCTCAGTTCGACCGAATCCGGGTCGCTTGCGGCTGCGCGTAATTCGTGCATGGGCTCCCACGTCGCGCCCGGCGTGGCATACGTGAGCGTCAAATTGGCATTTCCAGCCGCGGAGCCTTGCACCGTCACCGCGATCGTCGTTTCCTCCAATTTCGTCAAGCGACTCAATTCTTCGAGATTGCGGGCGCTCGCTTCGACTTCCGGGACGAGCTGTTCGCGTTGCGCCTGAATGTCACGGCGCGCAGCAGCAGTTTTGCGCAACGTACCCGTGACGTAATCGACGACTTGACCGTACGTATCGACTTTGATGTCGTGCATCACGGCATCTTGCGATAATTTTTCGGTCGAAAAGACGCGAATCGATTCGACATGACTCTGCTGCGCTGTCAAAATTTCGAGGCTCGTCGTCGAGCGCCTTCAGCTTCGAAGCATCTCATTGTGCTTGAATTCGACCTTGCGGAAACCCTCGTCCGTCGATCGAGCCAAAAATCGGCGCTCCACGGTGACATCGATGATTTTTCCGCTGCTCGTCGCAGCTCGAACCGAACCCTCGTCGACCCAACCAGGCAATTTCGTGAAATGGACGACCGTGGGCGCCGTCGTGAGCGCCACCGAGGCTTCGCGGGTCACGAGCGCGCGGTCGGAATACACCGTGACCTTGGTAATGCGTGATGCGATGCCTTTGTCGGCAGGATCTTCGGACTTGTCTGCGACGCTGGCCGCGAGCGTGAACACGGCGGGTGTTGCGGATGGAGGAGCGACCGGTCTGGCTTGCGTGGTAGCGGCGTTTCCAGCGCATCCTGTATGCGCGGCGAGTGCGAGGACGACGGTGACGATTTTCGGATCGAGGGGCGTTTTCATACGGCGAGCCCCAATGTACGTGCGACCGGGGGAAAAGATCTAGAGGAGATCGATTTGATATCGAGCGATCCGCCATACCCTCACGCAGCTTCACCTTGACGCCCCGATTGTTTCGGGGTCTCGTTGTTCATGATGCGCTCGAGTCACCGTGCACCTTTGGTCCTTTTCACGGCACTTTTGATTGGTTGTCCTGCCGAACCCCCGACGAGCGGAACGTCGAGCACTTCCGGCAGCAGCAGTGGCGGCGGAGAAGGTGGTTCTTCGAACGGCGGTGCAGGTGGCACTGGTGGAATGGGCGGGATGGCATCGGGCGGCGCTGGAGGCATGGGCGGAATGGCGTCGGGCGGTGCTGGCGGAATGGGCGGCATGGCGACTGGCGGGGCCGGGGGCGATGCAGGAATGGGTGGAAGCGGGGGCGCCGGCGGAGGTGCGGGGAATGGGGTTTGTCCCGTGGGTCAGCATGTTTGCGGCCTCGTATGCGAGCCCAATTCGTCGCTCGAAACGTGCGGTGACGCGTGTGAACCTTGTCCGTCGATTCCGGGCGGCATGGCAACGTGCAATGGGTCGTCCTGCGGTGCTCAATGCAATGCGGGGGACAAATTGTGCAATGGCGCGTGCATCGACACGTGCTTTACATGCAATCCTACGCCGATTGCTCGTTGTCCGGCAGGATTCGAACCGTATACGTTCATCGAGGAATCGATTTCGACGGCAGTCAAAGGAATTTCGAATGCTCGCATCGTCGTCGACCCAGCGGGATACGTTCATGCGGCCTATACGAATCGAGTCGAGCCGGTGCACATTGAATATGCAAGCAATCGTTCGGGCGCGTGGGTCGTCGAGACGGTGGCGAATGCTTCGGCACAACCAATGGCCGGAGTGTCGCGCGCGCATCTCGTCATGGGCGCGTGTGGCGCCCCCGCGGTTGCATACATGCGCACGCATGTGCCCGCGGGAGGCAATGCCGTGCAGCAGGTGTGGCTTGCGACGAAGTCGGGATCAACCTGGACCGAAGAGCTCGTGCCGGTTCCCACGAGCGCGGCGGATTCTACGCCTTCGACATTCGTGACGACGTTCGACATTGCATCGGACGAAGCGGGGATCATGTATGCCGTGGGGCGCGTCAACAATTCCGCATTCGTCATGCAGCGAAGTCTTGCGGGCGCGTGGACGACGGAAACGCTTCCTTTTTTCGTGTATGGGCTCGAAGCGCCGGTGATGTCGCTGCACAAGGCGATGGGCGTGATATTGGCTTATGGTGACGTGCCCAAAATTGCGGTGAAAGAGGGCGGGGTTTGGAAAGAATCGGTCGTGCCGGGGGCAAAACAGCTTTTGAGCACGGCGTTCAACCATCATCCTCAAATTGGCGTGGCTGCGGACGCCGAAGGAACGATCTATCTTGCTTGGGGTGCTGGCGAAGCCAATGGCAGCGATACGCTCTACCTGAGTCGTCGGATTGCGGGCACGTGGACGACACCTATTTCGCATTCGAATGCGAGCGGCTGGGCTGCCGACAACCTACGAGTATGGGTGGACGCGAAAAACCGCGCACGTTTGACGAGTGAAGCGTATGCTACCGGGGGTTCTGTCGTTCCTCAATGGTCGCTCGCCGAAGACGACGGCTGGCTGAGGCGAGCCATATCGACGGGCGTGAGCGGCACAGCCGTCGGAAATACCGATGACGTGGGGCGCCTCTTTTTGCTCGTGGACGACAACATGGGCTTGAAAATGCGTTTTGCGGCGTGCACGCCGTGCTCTGGTGGATTCTGTCCCGAGCTCGTTGCGGGAGCAGGTGTCGTGGGTACGAGCCTGGCGCTTGCCGTGAACAAAGCCAATGAGCCAGTCATCAGTTATAACGATACGACGGGCAGCCCCGGGCGGCTCCGATTTGCACGTTGGAATGGGACGAAGTGGACGCGAGAAACCGTGACGACGGGCAGCGCGGGATATCAATCCTTGGCGATGGACGGCAATGACAGGCCGCGCATCAGCTATTGGGATATCACCAATGGCGACCTGAAGCTCGCCTCGTTCGATGGAGCGACCTGGAACGTCGATACCGTGGATTCGATGGGCAGTGTCGGAGCGTTCAATTCAATGGCCATCGACAAAAACGATGACACGCACATCAGCTACTTCGATTCGACGAACAGCGATCTGAAATATGCGCGATGGGCGGGCGCTGCATGGGACATCGAGACGGTCGATTCGACGGGTGACGTGGGACGCTTTGGATCCATGGCGCTCGATGCGCAGAATCATCCGCACATCGCGTACCTCGATTTCGACGCCAAGGATTTGAAGTACGCCACCTTCGACGGCAATACGTGGAAGATCGAAACGATTGATCCGGCAAGCTCGGCGAACGACACGAGCATCGTGATCGACGCCATGGGGAGGCCGCATATCTTGTATTACGACGCGGCATTCACGAATGACCTGAAGTACGCTTGGTGGGACGGTACGCAATGGGTCATCGAATTGGTGCTGGCGCAAGACGACGTCGGGTACGCGCCCGGATTGAACCTCGATGCGGAAGGCACGCCGCACGTAGTCTTCAGCGACTTTACGGCAAAATCTGTGCGTTATGGTCGCAAGACGGTCATGGGGTGGGTGTTTCAAACGGTGGACAAATTTTCGAATGTGAGCGGCACAAATGCTATTGCGATCGATGCGAAAGGTCGCGTGCACCTTGCGTACGATGATCCGAACAATTCGGATGTGCGGTATGCGAGGCAGTGAAAAACCGAATTCGACGAGATCGAACGGTTGGGTCGAAGATAAGGGAGGTTGAGTGATGAAACGAATGAACGATGGTGCGCTGGTATTCGCAATGGCAACGTGCAGCGTGCTCTTGGGGGGCTGCAATGTGCTCGACAAGAAGAATAACGAAGAGAACGCGCGGACGGCGCCCGTTCCGACGGCGGATCCTGCGAAGAGCCCTGCCGTAGGTACGACGCAGGGCCAAGCGGCTCAACCGAATACGACGGCGGCCGCCAAAACGGAAGCGGTAGCGGCAGCCCCAGGGCGTTCCACCGTGCCGACATTGTCGGAATGGGCATCGGTGAAAGAAGTCACAGTCAAGGGGTCGTCCGCGCTTGGCTGCGAAACAAAAATGGTACGTGAATGGCTTCGTGTGTCTTGCCGCGGAAAAAACGACACCGGAGGCATACCGACGACGGTGTCGGTGACGCGAGGGGCGGGCGCGGATCGTTACATGTATGCAGCGGGCGGCGTGACGAGCGTCGTTTTGCCATTCGTTGAAGGAACCGACGTGGAGGCTGTGTTTTCATGGACGGACAAGAGCCACAAATTGGTCGTAAGGTGGCCGCGAGGATCCGCCAAACCCGTCATCGTCGGCGTATTCGAGGGCGCTGCATCGCCGCTCGATGCAAAGCAATGCGTGGAGTGCGTTGACGAGGGCGATGAAAACACCGCGCGAATGCAGGGAAAAACGTGTTGCCGAAATCAACCGTGCACCAAGAAGTCGGATTGCGAAAAAGGGCGGCAATGTTGCGCTGGTGTCATGGGCGCATTTTGCGGAGTATGCGATATGGGAAATGCGACGCCGGTATGCGAATCGGATGCAGATTGTCCCCCCGCATTCGGCATGAAGCTCGTGTGCAGGAAACACCCCATGCTCACGCTGAAGAATTGTCAGGGCGAGTGACGGGACGAAGTCCCACGTCACGCCGTCAGCAATCGCGAAAGCACCGCATTCACCACCGCTGGATCCGCGCTCCCCTTCGTCTGCTTCATGATTTGCCCGACGAAAAACCCGAGCAGCGCCGTTTTCCCCGACCGATATGCCGCCACTTGCTTCGGATTCGCGTCCAATACCGATTTCGCAATCGATTCAATGGCAGCCTCGTCCCCAATCACCGCCATTTTACGCTCGCGCACCACGTCTTCGGGTGCCCGATCCGTATTCACGACCGCGGCGTAAAGCTCCTTCGCCTGTTTGCCACTGATCGTCCCGGCATCGACCAATCGCAAGATCTCCGCCACTTGAAATGGCGTCACCGGAAATCGCGCTTCGAGCCCCGTCGTCGTTGCGTCGCGTAAAACTTCGCTTTGCACGAAGTTCGATAGCTTCAAGGCATCCCCATAAAGCGCCCGCGCGTCGTCGAAGAATTTCGTTATGCCAGGATGACCCGTCAATACGCCTGCTGCATACGGCGTCAACCCCAGCTTTTCAATCCATTCGCGCCGCTTTTCTGCAGGTAGCGCGGGCAAACCATTGCGAACACTCGTTATGTAGGCATCATCCAAGACGAGCGGCGGTAAGTCCGGTTCGGGAAAATACCGATAATCGGATTCGCTCTCCTTGTCGCGCAAAACGTACGTCTCTTTTTTCTCCGCATTGTACCCGCGCGTCTGCTGACGAATTCGATCCCCGCGTTCGAGCTGGTTGATCTGCCGCCGCGCCTCGCCATCAATCGCTTCGGCCACGAACCGAAATGAATTGATGTTCTTCAGCTCGACCCGCGTCCCAAGCTCCTTCGCCCCACGCTTGCGCACCGAAACGTTCGCATCACAGCGAAAACTGCCCTGCTCGAGGTTCCCGTCGTTCACGCCCGTGAACATCAGTATCTCTCGCAGTCGCTTCAAATACTCGGCCGCTTCGGCACCCGAACTCAAATCGGGATCGCTTACGATTTCAATGAGCGGCGTGCCCGCTCGATTCAAGTCGACGACCGATTCATGACCGATGCCGTGATTGCTCTTGCCCGCGTCTTCCTCGATATGAATCCGACGAATACGGACGCGTTTGGTTTGTCCGCCAACGTCGATGTCGAGCCCCCCGTCGAGGCATATCGGCAAGTCGTATTGGGTGATCTGATACCCTTTTGGTAAATCCGGATAAAAATAGTTTTTTCGCGAAAATACGCTTTTGTTTTGGATCGTGCACCCGAGCGCCAAACCCGCGACGGATGCCATCCGCGCGACCTCGGCATTCAGAACGGGAAGCGCGCCTGGAAGGCCCAGACAAACCGGACAACAATGCGTATTGGGAGGGTCGCCGAAACTCGTGGCGCAACCGCAAAACGCCTTCGTGCGCGTGAGCAGTTGCGCGTGAACCTCGAGCCCGATGACCGACTCGTATTCGCCTGTGGCGTTCATCGGGCTGAGGATGACAAAAGGTGGGTCAGTGTTCCATGTGATCGCGCGAAAGACCCGGATGCGTCGGATCGCCCGGCTCGTGACGCGGATTCGCGGACTTGCGGCTGCCATCGCGACCCGAGAACTCCATGAGGAGGTCCTTGCGATAGATGAACTGATCGCGCGAGTCGTACGGGACGGCGTGAATGCCCGTGTCCATGCGGATGGCGTCGCATGGGCATGCTTCGACGCAGAAGCCGCAGAAGATGCAGCGCAGCTCGTCGATCACGAACGTCTTTGGATACCGCTCGTAACCGCGCTTGGAGTCCCCCGGCGGGTACTCGGCCGCCTCGATGCTGATGCACTGCGCAGGACATGCCGTCGAGCAGCACAAGCACGCAACGCAACGCGGTGAGCCGTCATCGCGCAGCGTCAAACGATGGATGCCGCGGAAACGCTCGGGATACGGGCGTCGTTCTTCCGGATAGCAGATCGTCGTGACGCCTTCTTCCAGCGATTCGAGCACCGGATCGGGCTTTTGTCCGAGCATCATCTCCTTCGTGTTTTTGAAGAAGTGGCGCATGGAGACCGCCAAGCCCCGGACAAACTCCGGGAAGTACGCTTGGACTTCGGCCGTGCGATTCGGTCGTGCGATGGGTTTGCCCGTGACAGGCCCACCAGCCGGCTTGGTCCACGTGGTTTGAGCAGTGCGTTTGATCATGATCCGATCCTTCATGCCTGCCGCGGTTCGGCCTTGACCCCACCCATCGCAGCGGCAAACCGCGCTGCCGACGACGCGAGGAACTTCTTGCGCTCGACAGGCTCGAGCAAGCCGACCACCAGTGCGACGAACCCGGCGAGCGTCAGAACTGCAATGAGCGCTTGCGAAAGGTCCGCAAGAATCTTCAGCCACGAAGCAACCGCAGGGCCCGCGCTACGTGCCGCGAGAACCACCACCGCAGTGAGCATCATGTTCGCGATGGCGAGCGGCAACAGCTTGGTCCAGCCGAGCTTCATGAGTTGGTCGTAGCGGAACCGCGGCAACGTCCAGCGGAAGAAGACTTGGAACCAGGTCACGAGCACGACCTTGCCGAAGAATCCGAGCACGGAGATCACGGTGACCGCGAGGTGGGTCATCTTGTACTCGTAGAGAATCGCGTCACCGAATGCGATTCGCAATCCATCCGGATGGATGAAGGGGAGCGAGTAGCCGCCGAAGAAGAGAGCTACGAGCAGCGCGCTGGCGAAACACATCTCGAGGTATTCGCCGACCATGAACATGCCCCACTTGAAGCCGGAGTACTCGAGGAAGTAGCCCGCGACGATTTCGCTCTCGCCTTCGGGCTGATCGAACGGAACGCGTTTCGTTTCAGCACAAAGGGCCGTGAGGAACAGCAAGAAGCCGGCGGGTTGCACGAAGACGCCCCACGCGTTCTGGCCTTGCCAAACCGCCATGTCGCCGAGACGCACGCTGTCGTAAACGAGGAACAAGCCAACGAGCGCGAGACCCATCGCGACTTCGTACGAAACCATCTGGCTGCATGCGCGAAGGCCGCCGAGCAGCGAGAACTTGTTGTCGCTCGCCCAGCCAGCGATGGCTGCTCCGATGATGCCGGTGCTGGACATCGCGAAGATGTACAGGATGCCCACGTTGAGGTCGGCGATTTGCAGCGGCACGCGCCAGCCTGCACATGCGCCGCTCGCGGGAACGGCGTTCACGAGGTTGCCCAAGTCGGCGAATCCAAAGACCTTGTCGCCGTTGTCGGCAAAGCAGAGGTCATTGCCGAACGGAAGCACCGCCGTCACCACGATCGCCGGGAAAATGGCGATCATTGGGGCGAGCGAGTGAAGGAGTCTGTCCGCGTTCTTCGGGACGAAGTCCTCCTTGAAGATCATCTTGATGGTGTCTGCGAGCGCGTGCAGCGTGCCCGCCAAACGAAGCGGAATCGACCCCTCGGGAACGCGCGACGTGGCGTAGAGGCCCACGAGGAGAAACACGCCGCCGAGGACAAACCCGGTGATTCGCGCAGCGGCCGGTGCGCCGTCGAGCGTCACGAAACGCATCGCGACGAGGCCGAGTGCATGCAGACCGAGACCGCCGAAGAAGATCGACCTTGGATCGATGTCCTCGAACATCTCCTCGAGCTTGTTGATCGCGCCTCCGCGCTGCACCGTCACACACAAGACGAGCAAGCTGAGCCACGTGACCAGCACCGTGAGCTGTACGTTCACGAGAGCTCGTTCATGCGCGAGGCGTGGCGTGACGTTGCCCAGTGCCAGGAAGATCGACAAGACGCCGAAGAGCGCCGGCGGGAGCAGCACAATGAGGCGCGCGAGCATGTTCGGCAGGTGCACGACGGCGCGGTTCGGGCCGACGCGGTCCTGCACCATCGCGCCTTGGCGCCTGTCCGCCCAAACGCCGAGCGCCGCAAGGTTCAGGAAAAACCCGAGAACGATGGCGATTTTCCCGACCGTCAAGACGAGTTCAACGAGATTCATGCGCTCACCTCGGGCTTCGTCGCCGCCCGATCGGCATCCGTACGTGCTGCACCATTTGCGCCGCCATCCGTGCGCGTCTCGGCCGAAAGCGCCCGACGCACATCGGAGAGCGACTTGAACGTCATCGCGTAACCGAGCTTTTTGCCTACGCGCGTAACCAAATCCCAGCCGGGCGTAGCGTCACCGCGAGGCCTGAGTGCCGGTTCGCTTCGCTGCGCCAAACCTTGCCGATTGACGTAGGTACCGTCCGTTTCGGCCCACGCCGCCGCGGGCAGCGCGACATGCGCTGCTCGTACGAGCGGTCCGTCGTGCGAAGCGATCGTGACGAGACCCTTCAGCTTCGAAAGAACGCCGAGCGCTTCTTTCTCGTCGACTTCGAGCTCAGAGCCGAGCGCGATGACGAACGAGTACTTGCCAGCCTTCACCGCATCGAGAAGCGCGGCGATCGGCTTCGGAGCCATGCTCCCCGCAAGCTGCATGACGCCCCGCGTGTTCGGGTTCTTGTCCTCGCTCATGAGGATCTTGTCGCCGCGTCCCAGCGGCCGCCCCGACACGTACAGGTTCTTGGCCCCGACAAACGTTCGCGTGAGCGTGAGCAGCGCGTAGTTGTCTTCGTTCGAGTGCTGAGCGCTCAGCACGATGGCCACGCGTGAAGCATCATCGCCAAACCCTGCGAGCTGCTCTTTGACGGCGTCGAGCGCGTCTTCGATCGTCGCGTCTTCGCCACCGACGAGCGCCGAAGTGAGGCGGTTTTCGACGGCGCGCTTGTACGAAAGCATGCCCTCGTCACACATCCAGTACTTGTTCACGTGCTCGTTGTCGCGCGGGCGATGACGGTACGGCGTGTTGTTGCGCGGATCGTAATCGAGGTACGCGTTGCACCCGGTCGCGCAGCCCTGACAAACCGTGCGAGCGCTGCGCAAGAACCACACGCGAGCCTTGAAGCGGAAATCGACCGACGTGAGCGCTCCGACGGGACAAACATGCTCGGTCATGAGCGTGTAGTCGTGGTCGAGCTGTTTGCCGGGAGAAACGACGATCTCGTTGAGGTTGCCGCGTTCGCGCACGCTGAGGACGGGGTCCTGCACGACCTCCTCGCAGAAACGAACGCAACGCGTGCAGATGATGCAGCGTTCGGCGTCGTAAACGATCGTTGGACCAAAAACGACCGCCTTGGGCTTGTGCACCACTTCCTGCTGCATCCGCTTGCCCGTGCGCTGATGCTCGAGCCAGTAGTCTTGCAGGCGGCATTCACCCGCTTGATCGCAGATGGGGCAATCGACCGGATGGTTCAGGAGCAGTAGCTCCTGAACGGCAGAACGCGCCTCCTCGACGTGCTCGCTGGTCGACGAAAGGACTTCCATGCCCGGCGTGCATCCCTGCTGGCACGCAGGAACGAGCTTCGGCTTGCGGGCCGGGACGTAGTCGCCTTTTTTGGCGTCCCAACGAAGGATGTCGAGCTGCATGGCCGGACGCCCAGGCGGCGGCAGCACCTCGACCAAACACATGCGGCAGTTGGCGGCTACGCTGAGCCCCGGATGCCAGCAGTAATGCGGGATGTCGATCCCGGCGCGGTGAGCCGCGCGGATGATGGTGTCCCCTTGTTCAAAGGGAATCTCGCGCCCGTCGATCTTGATTGTTGCCATCTCAGTGATCGCACTCCCCGCCGATCATGTTGAGCGAACCAAACGTCGGCACGACATCGGGAATCATTGCGCCCTTGATGAGTTGTTCGAGTCCCTGCGTCGTCGCGAAGCAGGGAGGTCGAATACGCACGCGGAACGGCGTGCCGCTTCCATCGGAGACCAGGTAAAACCCGAGCTCGCCGTTACCTGCTTCGGTGTACGAGTAACACTCGCCCGCGGGCACCTTGATGCCCTCCATGACGATCTTGAAGTGCTGAATCGTCGCCTCGATCGTCGTGTACACCTCGTTCTTCGGAGGCATCACGATGCGCGCGTCCTCGACGTTGATCGGTCCGTCGTCCGGCATCTGCGCCAATGCTTGTTCGATGATGCGCGCCGCCTGCCGAATCTCTTCCTGCCGGCACATGAAGCGATCGTAGTTGTCGCCTGTGGTGCCGACCGGCACGTCGAAATCCATACGGTCGTAAACCATGTACGGATGCGCCTTACGCACGTCGTACGGCACGCCGCACGCGCGAAGCACGATGCCCGTCCATCCAAGCGCGAGCGCGTCTTCCTTCTTCATCACGCCGACGCCTTCGAGTCGGTCGAGGAAAATGCGGTTTTTGAGCAGCATCTTCTCGCCTTCGGCAACGAGCGCGAGGACGCGCGGAACCGCCGCGCGAACCATGTCCTTGAAGTACTTCGATGGCGGATTGGCCATGCCACCCACTCGCCCGAAGCTGTGCGTGACGCGCGCGCCCGTCTCTTCCTCGAAGATGTCCCAAATGTTTTCGCGAGCGCGGGCGTAATAGAGAAACGGCGTGAACGCTCCGAGCTCCATGCACATGGCGCCCGAGCAGATCATGTGATCGCAGATGCGCGCGAGCTCGCCCAAGACCACGCGGTAGTACTGGCAGCGCTCGGGGACGGTCACGCCGAGCATCTTCTCCACCGCGAGCGCGTAGCCCACGTTGTTGAGCATCGGCGAGACGTAGTTGCAGCGGTCGACGTAGGGGAAAACCTGCGACCACGTGCCGCGTTCACACATCTTCTCGAAGCCGCGATGCAAGTATCCAATCTGCACGTCGGCCTTGAGAATCTGCTCGCCGGACAGCTCGAGCACGATGCGCACGGTGCCGTGCATCGCGGGATGCGACGGACCCATGTTGAGCATCATCGGCTCGCTGGGCAGCTCGAGTAGCCCCTCTTCGAGATCTCGATCTAGCGGTTCCATGATTCAGTTCGCCTCGCCGCCGGGTTCGTCCCGACGATAGTCGTGGGTCTGCCGGCCGAACGACATGCCTTCATCTGGGCCAAACGGCGGTAGTTTGTCCTGTACTTTGCGGAACTCGATGAGCGGTTGGATCTTGTCCGCCGGATAATCCTTGCGCAGCGGATACCCGACGAACTCGGGGTACATCAGGATTCGTCGCAGATCCGGATGGCCGCGGAAGACGACGCCGAACATGTCGAATGTTTCACGCTCGAACCAATTCGCGCCCTTCCACACGGACACGACCGAATCGATCTCCGCGTTTTGACCATCTTCATCGCCGACGCGCGCCTTCAAACGAATGCGATGCCCACGTTCGAGCGAACGCAGATGCATCACCACCTCGAATCGCTGCGTCTGCCTGCCCAAGTAATCCACGGCCGTGATGTCGACGAACATGTTCATCGCGCACCGAGGATCGTCGCGGAGAAACCTCGCGATTTCGAGCCACCGTGCGGGGCTGACCACCGCCGTGTCATCGCCGAATTGCGAATGCGTTTCGAGCACGTCATGCCCGAATTTTTCGCCGAGAATTTCGAGCACTCGCTTGCTCATGTGGCCGCCTTGTCCTTCTTGCCGAGCTTGACGAGGTTTCCGCCGAGCACGGCTGCATCGCGGCGTGGTTTGACGATGCCCGGTTCGCGATCGCCACGCGCAATCTTGTCCTGCAAGAGCATGAGCCCATCGAGGACCGCTTCGGGGCGCGGAGGACATCCAGGGACGTACACGTCGACCGGGATGATTTTGTCGATGCCCGCCACGGTCGTGTAGTTGTCGTAAAACCCGCCGCAAGAAGCGCACGTGCCGAAGGCGAGCACCCACTTCGGGTCCGCCATCTGCTCATAGATGCGCCGCAGTGCCGGCGCTTGACGCTGGCTGATTGTCCCGACAACCCAGAGCAAGTCCGCTTGGCGCGGCGAAAAACGCGGCGCTTCGGCACCGAAACGAGCCATGTCGAAGCGAGGGCTCGCCATCGCCATGAACTCCATGCCGCAACACGCCGTGACGAACGGGTACTGAAAAAGCGAGTACTTCTTCGCCCAGTTCAAAAGCGCGTCGAGCTTGGTCGTCGCAAAACCCGTCTCCGAGCCCTCGATAACTCGAACCGATGTGCCCGGTGCAGTCATGTCTCCCATTCGAGCGCTCCCTTCTTCCAGACGTACAAGAGGGCCACCACGAGCAAGGCCACGAACGATCCCATCGACGCAAGCCCCACCCAACCCAGCGAGTCGAACTCGACGGCCCACGGGTAGATGAGCACGGCTTCGATGTCGAAAACGACGAAGAGAATGGCGGTCAGGTAAAACTTCACGCTCGGCTTCACGAATCGGCCGCCGGTCGTTTCACTCCCGCATTCGTACGGGATCATCTTTTCGGGCGTCGGATTCTTCGGCCCGAGCAGTGTCGTGGCGGTGAACATCACGCCGGCGAGTACTGCCGCGATGGCGAAGAGCAAAAAGAGAGGGACGTAGGTGGCCATCCGTTGGCTCCGGTGTGCTCTGCGGAAAAAATCGTTCGAGATCGAAACGATCCACGGCCTATCGTACTCGTGATTGCGAGCCCGAGCTCAGCCGCTTGTGACTGCTGCGAAGTCCGATGGATCTCGGATGAATCGCCGCGGCTATCTAGCCGTGACGGATTACGGTGTCAATTGGCGGACTGGGGTTTGGGGCGCAGGGCGCCGAAGGCGACCCGAAGCCCCAAATGTTGGAGCTAGGTGCCTTTCGCGCTCAAGACAAGACCTCGAAACGCGGTGAGCGCCGTGCCGAGACGCGTCTCGATTTCCCGAATCTCCTCGAGCAGATCAATGTCCGGCACGCCCGCTGCTCGCGCCTCACGCACGCACGCGAGCGCTGCCACGAACCGCTGACGCTTCACGTACGCTTTCGCCAAGAGCGGCCAAATCACCTTTGGAGGTGCGCCCAAACTCGCCGCTCGACGAAGCCCACCAATCGCCTCTCCAGGTCGTCCGGCTTCGAGCTGCGCTTCGCCAAGCCGACGGAAGATGTCCGCCGCAGCCGCGCCGTCCTGCGCGTATTGCACGGCGAGACGCATGACTTCCTCGCCTTGATGCTCCTCGCCCAGCTTCACACACGCCGTGCCGAGCAGACCCAAGCCTTTCGCGATGAGCCCTCGCGCATCCGGCGTGAGCATCTGACCTTCCGGAGTTCGTAGGAAAATCGCCAGCGGAGCAGGCCACGCGCCGAGCAGCGATACGACACGCGTCCAATCGCCTCGCTGCGACGCAGCCTCGGCCTCCGCAACGCGCGTCAGATCGATCGCCGATCGCGAACCTGCACTTGCTCGCTCGAGCTCGTCACGCACATGCGCTCGAATGCGCGCGCGGAATTCCCCAAGCTCGAACGTCTGCTCGAGACCATCGCGCAGCACCAACAGGCGCGAGGTGCGGCCATCCACGTACAGCTTGCGCAAGCTGTATCCAAACAGCGGCGCGAGCAGCAGATAGCGAACACCAATGTGAAGCTGCAGCGCCTCGATGTCCGTGTCGCGATCCGGCGGCGCCGGCGTCGCATCGTCGGTCAAGAGCGCGCCTACGAGCCGGTGACGGAAGTCGGCCAGCGTCAAACGCTGCACTTCCGTCTCTTCGTCGTCGTCGCCGGGCGCAGCGATGACGAAGTCGACCAGCGTGTTGTCCGGGTTGCGCCGGTCAACCGTCAACGCCGTGATGCGCGCTCCGGTGATCATCGAAAAGGCAAAAAACGTTTCGCCTACGATGTCGCAAAGCGCCTGAAAACTTCCGATCCCGTCGCCAATGCGCTCGAACCAACCGTCGGTGCGCACTGCGTCGAGAGAAAATACGCGTTCCTTCGCCATGAGCGGGAGATTCGGGAGGGTCGCACGACCCGCGGCGAATGTCACCGGCCGAGCCCCGAGAAAAACGCGACGCTTCAAATCGCCGATCAAAAAGGCAAATGAGCACGCGTTCTGTGAATCAAGCCACAGCGAAAAGACGTTGCGTTGGTTTGTCTTTATGAAACTGACAACGCCTGCACTTACGTAGCGGGACGAGCGCTCGCAAACGCCTTCACATGGCGCTTGGGACGCGCGCCAATGTTCGCCGCGTCGAAGTTGACGCTCCCGCCGATGCTGTCGCTTCCGCCGCCCTGAATCGTGGGCTTTCCACTCGTCGTGCCATCGGGCATCTGCAGTTGCGACACGACCTCCACCATCACGATCGCTCCCGCGGCAAACGCTGAAGGCAGCGTGAAGTCACGACCCGAAAGCCGCCCCTGCACCGTGCTCGCAACCGCCGTCCAATCACCCATCACGCCAGCCGACGAGCGAATGACTTTCACGCTGGTCACTCGGCCACTTGGTGCGATGCGAACTTCGAGTGTCGCGCGAGCAAAATCCGGCGTGTTCGATCCTCGAACGGTCTCCGATACGACGGAAGCAATGGTGCCCGCACCAGGAAGATCCAGCCCGAGGAGTCGATCCTTTTCGCGCACGACATCCGAGATCAATCGGCCTGCGAGCTTGGGATCCGTCGGAGGAGCTGCAGCGATCGTCGTCGGCGCAGGCTTCGGCTTCGGAGCATCAGGGATGACACCTGGTATCGCCCAGATCGGACCACTCGTGCCGATGCCCGGCACGCTCGGGCCTGGTGGCAACGAGCCGTATTCATCCGGCGGCGCACCCGATCCAGCCGTTACGGGCGGCACCGCGTCGGTTGGAATCGATGGTGAAAGCTCGGTGTTCGGCGTCGGTGGTGCCGTCGGATCGACCATCGTTCGACGTCGAACGATGTCGTTGGTTGCGACTTCTCTCGGCTGATCCGGCTTTGATTCGGGCGGAACGTTCGGGAGCTCAATCTCTGGAAGTGGCTCGATCTCGATCAGCATGCGCTGCGCAAGACCGGTCGAACGCGCCACGAGCAGCGAATCCCACCGCGGCGCAATGCGAGCTCCAACGGGGATGAGCAAATGCACCCCAGCGGCAACGACGAGGAACGAAAGAAACCGCACCTACAGGGACCTTGGTCCTATTACGGCTGGAGGGCAAGAAAAGCTTTCATCCGGAAAGCGAGATCCATGCAAGGCCAGGCGTCCGACGAGGTCGATCACGCATCGATGACGCGACGTAACGCGCGTTCGACGAGCTGCGGAACCATCTCGCGCCGCCATTCGGTGTCCTCGTCGACGTTCGGCAGCGGCTTGCATTCCGTATACGCCCCGCGCGAGACATCCCGGACAACCGTTTCGATGGGTGTACCTGGACGAACCGTCGTCGCAGCACGCACTCGACGAGGACGCGCTCCGAGCGCGGAAACGACGACATCGGCCGCATCGATGCGAAGAGGTTCGTGGTCGGACAGATCCACGCGCACGGCGACCGACAGGAGCGGAAAGTCGATCGCTCCACGACGACGAAGCTTTTCGAAGGCAGAACGCCGGGTCGATCGACGCGGAATCGACACGCGCACGACGAGCTCACCCGGTTCGAGCACCGTGTTTTTGATGCCGTCCGCCGTGTAGAAATCGTTCGCTGCAAGGACGCGAGAACCACTCGGACCGAGCACGTGAATGTCCGCATCGAGCGCGAGCAGCGCAGGCGCCGTGTCGTTCGATGCGGCCGCGACGCACTTCTGTCCGCCGCGTACGACGTGACAAACCGTGCCGTCTTTCTTCAGGCAAAACCCTAGCGATTTGCGCCAGAAATACGTCTGGTTGTAGTAGCGACAGCGCGTGTCGAGGCAGATGTTGCCGCCCAGCGTTCCCATCGCTCGGTGATGCGGTCCGCCCACTTGGCCAGCAGCTTCCGC
Source organism: Polyangiaceae bacterium (assembly GCA_016715885.1). Lineage (NCBI taxonomy): Bacteria > Pseudomonadati > Myxococcota > Polyangiales > Polyangiaceae > Polyangiaceae bacterium. The sequence goes on along the minus strand of JADJXL010000015.1, from coordinate 142,450 downwards.
AAGCGCAGGCGCCCACCTGCGCACGACGATGCTGTCCGCGACCTCGGACAAACGCATCCCTGCGCCAACGACGAGCCGCTCGGCGCCATCTGCTGAAACGTCGACCGAGATGCCTCGAAGCTCGTCGATCCCACCGATGGACACGACATGCTCGGGCTCCACGAGTCCCTGCTTCATGTTCGGCAGCACGTCGGTGCCGCCGGCGATGACGACGGCTTTGCTTCCGAGACGCGCGAGCAGATCGATCGCAGCGGATAGCGTGCGCGGACGATGATGATCGAAGAGCGGTAACGGCAGCACGACGATTACTCCGCAGCAGCAGGTCGCTCGCGCGCGTCGTCGGCCTTTTGCTTGCGCAAGGCTTCGAGAACACGTGCGGGCGAGAAAGGCAGGCGGCGCATACGCACGCCGACTGCGTCGAAGATGGCGTTGGAAATGGCGGGAATCGAAGGGTGAAGTGGACCTTCGCCCGCTTCCTTGGCGCCTCGGGGACCCTCCGCATCGTCCGATTCGATGATGAACGGGACAAACTCGGGAACGTCCAAGCTCGTAGGAATGCGGTAGTCGAGCAGGTTCGGACCTTTGTGCAGGCCATCCGTGCCGATGACGTGCGCCTCGAGCAACGCTTCGGCCGCGCCCATGTAGGCCGATCCTTCGAGCTGTCCTTCGACGACCGTTGGACACAGCGCCTTGCCGCAATCATGCGCGACCCAGATTTTTTCCACGGTCACGATGCCAGATCGCTCGTCGACGCTCACTTCGGCGACATGCGCCGTGAACGAGTACGCCGGCGAGGCACCGATCGTTCCACCACGGTAGTCCCCGCCAAGCTTGGGCGTGTTGTAGTGACCGACGGCGCCGATCGTCCCGAACTTCGCTTCGGCAAGTTGAATCGCTTCGGTGACGGGGACGCCTCGCGATGGATCGCTGATCGACACGAGCGCACCGCGCGTGACCAGCACGTCACGAGGTTCAATCTCGAGCTTCGCCGCGACGGCGCGAACGAGTTTGTCCTTCACTTCGCGCGCGGCCATGAGGCACGCGTTGCCGTTCATGAACGTGCCGCGCGACGAGTACGCACCAAGGTCCACCGGGGCGAGGTCCGTATCACCGGAAACGACGCGTACCGAGCCCAGATCGAGGCCGAGCTCGTCGGCGACGATGACGGCGAGCATGAGGTCGCAGCTTTGGCCAATTTCGCTTTGACCTGAAAATATCGTCACGACACCCGAACGATCGACCTTCAATTGCACAGCGCTTTGCGGCATCGCGTTCGGGTAAATCGCGTAATTCGTTCCGCTGATGTACGCACTGACGGCCACGCCCAAACCGCGACCACGCGGGAGTTTGCCCCGACGATCTTTCCATCCGCTGGCTCGTTCGACGGCTTCGAGACACTCCAAAATGCCGTTCGACGTGACGCGCATGCCGTTGAGCGTCTTCGATCCGGGAGGCACGATGTTCTTGCGTCGAAGCTCGATGGGATCGATCGACAACGCGCAGGCCACTTCGTCGAGAAGCACCTCGAAAGCGAAGCGAGGCTGCACGCTTCCATGGCCGCGTTTCGGCCCGCATGGCGGTTTGTTGGTGAACAAACGAGTGGAGTGGAAGCGGTAATTTTCGGGGAATGCGGGCAGGGTGAGGAGCTGTCCCGAGTAGTACGCCGTGACGAGGCCGAAGGATGAATACGCTCCACCGTCGATGTACGTGCGCGCATCGAGTGCCGTGAGCTTGCCGTCGCTACGCGCGCCGACCTTCATGTGGATGCGCATCGGATGACGACCGCGGTGCGCGTAAAATTCTTCTTCGCGCGTGTAGAGGAACTTGACGGGGCGACCGGTGTTCATCGCGAGTTTGGCCGCGCAGAACTCGAGCGAAAACGGCTCGCTCTTGCCGCCGAACGCACCACCGACGGGCGGCTGAATCACGCGGATGCGCGTGGGCGAGATGCGCAGCACGCGCGACAGTTCGCGGTGCAAATAATGCGGCACCTGCGTCGTCGACCACACCGTGAGCAGGCCGTTCTTGTCGACGTTCGCGATCGCGCAGTGCGTCTCGATCGGCGCGTGCGCCGAACCCTCGTAGTAAAAATCGCTCTCCGTGACGAAGTCGCTTTCGACAAACGCGGTGTCGACGTCGCCGAACGCGAGGTCGACGTCCTTGGATACGTTGTCCTTTCCGCCTTTGCCGAGACCAACCTCGGGATGATGAATGGCCGTGTCGAGGTCCGTAGCAGCCGGGAGGATCTCGTATTCGACGTCGATGAGATCCGCCGCTTCGTGCGCGGCACGTTCGTCTTCTGCGGCGACCGCTGCAACGCCGTCTCCGATGAAGCGCGCGGTATCGAGCGCCAGCGGATATTCGTCGGGCGTCCAAGGAATGATGCCGAACCGCTCGGGCATGTCTTTGCCCGTGATGACGGCGACGACGTCACGCCGGCTGAGCGCTCGCGTTGCATCGATGCGCTTGATGCGTGCGTGCGGATGAGGGCACCGCACGATGCGACCCCAAAGCATGCGCGGAAGGTGAATGTCGTCTGTGTACCTGACCTGACCCGTCACGCGGGGGCCGAGCATCGAACGAGTTCGAGTTCCAATGAGGCCGCGTACCGACGCAGAACCGTTGGGCTTTTGTTGTTCCGCCATGGCCCTATCCCTGCTTCTGAGCGCGCGCCGCCGAGTTCGATGCAAGCGCCGGCGGAGCACACTCGGTTCCGGGCAAACCCTCGCCCGCAGTTGCCTCACCACGTCGAATTTTCGCGGCAAGTTCGATGGCGTCGATGATCTTACCGTAGCCCGTGCATCGACACAGGTTGCCCGATACCGCGACTTTGATCTCGTCGCGTGAAGGCTTGGGATTGCGGTCGAGCAGCGCCGTGGCGCTCATCAACATCCCCGGCGTGCAAAAGCCACACTGACCACCGCCAGCTCTGTCGAAACCGTCCAGCAACGCATCGATGTGCGGCGCTCCTTCGAGCGTTTCCACCGTACGCACGTGCTTGCCGTGCGCATCGAGCGCGAGCGTCAAACACGAGAGCACCGCGACGCCATCGACGATCACCGTACACGCGCCGCAATCACCCTTGTCGCAACCTTGCTTGGTGCCGACCAAGTCCAGGTCGTAACGAAGCGCCTCGAGTAGGGTTCGTCGTGGCGGAACGGCAAGGTCGACGACCGTCTCGCCAACCGTCATCGACATCGGCACGAGACGTTCACGACGTTCGCGTTCGGTCGTATTGCCTGACTCCGTTTCGTTTGAGGTTGAACGATAGGCGCGGAAGGAGAAGCGATCTTTTCGCGTGTCCGATCCGGCGATGGGATGGTCTTTGGGGATGGGGTACTGCAGCGCGCGCGAGGCGAGCTCGCAGTATTCGATGAGTCGCGTTTCGGACGGCCTTGGCCTCGAGCCTATACGCCCGAGGTTGTCGACGAGCAGTTCCAGGCTCGTGTTGCCCACGCGTTCACCAACGCCGAGCCCCGTGCCGTGAACGCGATCGACGCCAGCCGTCGCGGCCCAAATCGCATTCGGGAGGCCAATGCCGCGGTCGTTGTGCCCGTGCCAGTCGAGCTGAACGTGCGATGCGCCCATGTCGTCGAGTGTTTTGCGAGCGAATTCGACCAGCGCTTCGATGCCGTACGGCGTGACGTGTCCGGTCGTGTCGCAAATGCAAATGCGGCTCGTCCCCGCGTCGACGGCGCATTTGTAGAGCGTTCGCAATACGTCGGGGTGCGACCTGGTCGTGTCTTCCGTGACGAGGCAAAAGGGCAAACCCGCGGCGGTGGCTTCTCGCGCGGCGCCCGTGATTGCGCCAATCAAAAAGTCGAGATCCCAGCCTTCGACGAAAAGGCGGATAGGCGAGCTGCCGATGAACGAATACACCTCGATGGGGATGCCAGCTCGCTGCGCCGCGCGCGCGATGCCTTGCACGTCCGAAACGACCGTGCGGGCCGCTGCGGTGGGGATGAGGCGCAGCTTGGACCGCACGATTTCGCGGCAAATGAGATAACAATCCTCGGCGTTTTGCTTGCCTGCAGCAGGAAGACCCACGCTGACGACATCGACGCCGATCGCATCCATCGCATGGACGAGATCGATTTTTTGCGACGTTTCAGGCTGGATCCCGGCGGCGCTTTGCAGTCCATCCCGAAGCGTTTCGTCGACTACGGCGACATTTTTCGGTCCGCGCCCGAACGCGCGACGCAGCGCTGTGTGCTCGGACCGGTTCTCACCACCTGCATCGACAAGCAGTGGGACGTTGGCATTCCAGTCGTACATTCAGAAAAACCTCGGCAGCGGCTCGCCCTTCCGTAGCATGGTTCGCGCCCTGCATGTGTATCGTTACGGCATATGCGTGCTCGGACTTGACGCACCGTCAGCCATGCCGCAGAGCGGTCAATCACCGATGAGAACAATAGGTCTCGCTCTTACTGCTCTTACACTGTTGTCGTGTGCCTCCACGGGCACAGTCGATGCGCCGAAGATCGAGTCGACGATTGTTCAGAAAGCAGCGTCGCCTACGGCGGGATCGCAATCGACTCCACCGACCCCACCACCTCTCCGTTTGCCCGACGATGTGCACCCCGTGCGCCAAGCCGTCGAATTGACGCTCATTCCCACGGAAGAAATCTTCACCGGCAAAACGCGAATCGACGTAAAGATCGACAAGTCGACGTCACTTGTGTGGCTCAACATCGAAGGGCTCACCATTGAACGGGCCGAAGCGCAAATTGGGCAAGCGAGCGTACCGGCCAAACTCATTGTCGGGGATCGATACTTCGTTGGCCTGTCCTTCGATGCTCCACTTCCGGCTGGGAATGCCGCAATTTCCCTGGTTTATCGCGGTCCACTGCTCACGAGGGAAACCGCAGGCGTCACGCGTCAGAAGGAGGGCAATGATTGGTATGTCTATTCGGACTTCGAGCCGCTCGAGGCGCGCCGGGCATTTCCGTCCTTCGACGAGCCAGGGTACAAAATTCCTTGGCAATTGACACTTCGTGCGCGCAAGGGCGACGTTGCGCTTTCGAATACGCCGCCTGAATCGACGACGGACGAACCGAATGGCATGAAGCTCGTGCGGTTTGCGGAAACCAAGCCGCTTCCGAGTTATCTCGTCGCGTTTGCCGTGGGGCCATTCGAACTGGTGGAAGCGGGCACGGCGGGCGCAAAGAAGACGCCCATTCGCGTGATTGCACCGCGCGGGAAAAAAGCCTGGGCGCATTATGCAGCAGCGACGACGGGCCCGATACTCGATCTTTTGGAGAAGTATTTTGGTACGCCGTATCCTTACGAAAAACTCGACGTGATTTCCGTGCCGCTTCTCGGGGGCGCCATGGAAAACCCGGGGCTCGTCACGTTCAATCAATCGCTCATTCTTTCGCGTCCCGAAGAAGAATCCGCATCGTTCCGCAGTCGGTATGCAGGCATCTGTGCACACGAGCTCGCGCATCAATGGTTTGGCAATTTGGTCACGATGGCCTGGTGGGACGATTTGTGGCTGAACGAAACGTTTGCCACGTGGATGGCGCCGAAAATCACGGAACAACTCGAACCGACCTGGAACACCGCCGCTGAACGCGCACAGTCTGCGACGTCTGCCATGCGCGCCGATAGCCTCGCAACGGCGCGGCGCATTCGACAACCCATCGAATCGATCGACGACATTCACAATGCCTTCGACGGCATTACGTATGGCAAAGGTGCCGCCGTCACGCGCATGTTCGAGATGTACGTGGGCGAGGAAAAATTCCGCAAAGGTGTGCAGCGTTATTTGCGCGAACACGAATTCGGTAGTGCGACGGCGAAAGACTTTTTGGCATCCATTTCCGCCGAAGCCGGCAAAGACATCACGCCGGCGTTTTTCTCGTTTCTCGACCAACCCGGCGTCCCTCTGGTGAACGTCACGCTTGCATGTGGCAATGCCCCGAAGCTCACGCTTTCGCAATCGCGGTATTTGCCCGAAGGGGCCGAACAATCAGCAGGGACGTCGGTGTGGAAAATACCGGTGTGCGCACGCTTTGGAGCCGGAGCGAAAACGGAAACGCGCTGCGTGAATCTCGATGCCTCGAGCGGTGAATTGCCCCTGCCATATTGTCCCGATTGGGTCGTCGCGAACGATGGTGCCAATGGCTATTATCGCGTGGCGTATGCACCGGATCTTCTGCAAAAATTGTCGAAGAAGACGGACATTCTTTCGGCGCCCGAGCGAATCTCGCTGCTCGGCGACGTCGGTGCTCTCGCAACTGCCGGAAAACTCGATTACCCGCAAGTGCTCGAAATTGCAGCGAAATTGGCGGACGATAAAAACGCTGCGGTCGTGGAATCCACGATGGCGCCGTTCTGGGCGCTTGCGAAAGGGCATCTTTTTTCGGAAGAGCAGCGTCCAAAATTCGCTGGATTCGTGCGCGACATCTTCGGTAAACGCGCCCAGACGCTCGGATTCCGCAGCCAACCGAAGGACGATGATCCGACGCGTGAATTGCGTTCGCAATTGATTTCTCTCGTGGCCGAGGAAGGCGGTGACGAAAAGCTCGTAGCCGAAGCGACGAAGCTCGCACGCGCATGGCTTACCGACCGCAAAGCCATCGATCCGGACGTGATTCAAACGGTGCTTTCGGTGGCAGCTTCGCGCGGTGATTCTGCATTGTTCGATGCGTTCGTGGCGGAAGCGAAAAGGGCACCCGAAAGAATCGACCGCAATCGCCTCCTCCGAGCGCTTGGAGGATTCCGTGATCCCGCGATTGCGGAAAAAGCGTTTGCTTTGACGCTGGATCCGGCGTTCGATACCCGAGAAGCCATGCAAGTGCTCATGGCGGCATCGTGGCACCCTGCGACGAAAGAGCGAGCGTACGCGTTTTTGAAGAAAAACTTCGACGACTTGGCTGCTCGACTGCCCAGTGAATACCCGGCCAGATTTTCGTGGTTTGGCGCGGCACTTTGCGATGACAAACGCCGCGACGAAGTCATTGCCTACTTCAAAGATCGATCGCCCAAATATGCCGGTGGTCCACGCATGCTCGCTCAGTCGCTCGAATCGATGCGCATTTGCGCGGCGCTGCGACGCTCGCAACAACCCAATGTCGATGCATTCCTGAAAGCTCGTAAGTGAGGCGACGACCATGTGGTTCAATACAAAACCGTCCGATACGTCCTACATCGATTCTGCCCCGCATCGTCTTGCCAACGTCTTGACCATCGATGCCTCGCCGCAGCGTGTGTTCGACATTTTCGCTACGGCCGATCATCAAGATGAATGGATGCCCGATTTCAAGGCGTGTCGGTGGACCAGCGGTGAACCGCATGGCATCGGTTCGACGCGCGAAATCGAAATGAAAATGCTGACCGTGAAGGAACGGTTTTTGGTATGGGAACCAGGCAAACGAATCACCTTTTCGATCGATGCCATCACGGTGCCCATCATCAGCCAAATGCTCGAAGATTTGCGCTTCGAGTCGCTATCGAATGGACAAGCCACGAAGCTCATTTGGCATGTTCATTATACGCCAGCGCTCGTGGCGTTGCCCATACATCCCGCGGCACGCGCCGTGTTCAGCCGGATGTTCAGCGTGGCCGGAAAGAACCTCGCCAAGTGGGTCAAGACAAACGGCTAATTGGGAAATGACGTGAAAATTTTCTGGCGGCAGCGCGGAGCGCTTCCAATTGTTGTCGCCTGGGCGATTTTCTTGGCGTATGTGCTTGCCGCGCGCGGAGTGCGGAATTTCTTCCCGATATCCGCGTTCGACATGTATCAGGCGCGGTCGCAGGACATTGCTTCGCGCGTGCTCGTCGTCGATGAAATGGGCAAACCCTCCGAGCTGACGCAATACGAAGCATTTCGCTGTGATCCGCCTCGGCCCGAGCTTGCCAACGTGCAGCATTGCTTGCATGCGGGCGCAGGGCGCGTCGAATACGTCCTGCGAGACGCGCAAATTCATCTGGATGCGCATTTGACACCGGACATTGCCGATGGCACCGACGTCAAATTGGTGTGGCGCACGTTTACGCTCAAAGATCGACCGGGACCTCCGGCTTTCACCGATTGTGTGCTTGCGACGTGTAGGGTGCGAGGAAAGGGTAGGGGGCCGTGATCCTCGATTACGGGTCGCCTTATGATGGATATTCGCGTACGCCATTGCGCGTCGCATTGGCTGCCATTTCAGGCATCGTGTTCTTCATGGAGGCGTACAGCGTAGCGGAAATGACGCGCGATTCTCATTACGCGCACGCTGCTGGGCCTCTGCATCTTTTGCCGAATCATCCTGCATCCGCATGGCTGGTGTTTGCCCTCATCACGCTCGGCCTCGTCATGCTGGCCATCGATCGATTCAGCACGATTGCCGGCACGTGGGCGATTGCATGGATGTCGGTGCTGAGTCAGTGGCAACGGGAGCTTTTCGGCACGCCGTCACGCAATTCATTTTTCCCGGGCGTGATGCTGTTTGGATGGGTCTTGGGGCTTGTCTGGGCTCGAGCGGTTGCGGGCAAAGATGCGGAAAAACCCGAGGGACGGGTTTTTCGTGAGCGTATTGCCGAAGTAGGTGCAATGGCGTGTATTGCGGCGGGCTATACCAGCTCCGCGCTGAGCAAGCTATTTGCGGCGGGTTTCGATTGGATCAATTCAAATCAAGTTCGATGGCTCGTGCTTGCACAGGAGCCGCTCGGACAATGGCCGTGGCTCGTCGCGTATCGCAATCTGGTCATCGAAAGTCCACGCGTGGCATGGTTTTCGGCGTTTATGACCATCGTCATCGAAGGTGGCGGATTTTTTCTACTTTTTGGTCCTCGGTCACGGCTCTTGTGGACGGTCATGATTTGGGCGCTGCACATCAACATCATTCTTTTGTGCGTAATGCCCTACCTCGAACCGATGGCGCTTTTGCTCGTCTTTGCGTTACCTTGGCCGCGTATCTTCCGTCGTCCCCGTACCCACGATCCGCTGCTCGAGCGGCGTCCTGAGCTTGTGCGACCCGATATGCCCGATGCGATGTGGTTGATACTCACGGCAATCGTCGTGCTGGCCTGGGTGCTTCCAATCGGGTGGCGAGCGGGGTAATCGACGTCGTCGCTCATGCCGCTTGCGGCAATGGCGCACCCGTTCCCGAGCTCGACGCTGGCTGCCGGAAGCGCCATATCCGATGATCCAGCCAATAATGCGCGAGATTGACGCCAATCATTGCCGCTGCCCACGGTGGAATCGGCAAAGCCGTCGCCGGACGCATGCCATTGACATCGGCCATCGCACGCACGCCAACACTGATCAGCGTGAGAATGACCACGCCAAACCCGCCGAAAGCGGTCAATGCTGCGAGATACCCGAATTTCGAGGGTGGTGCAATGCGCTGGCGCAACCACGATGGCACCAGCGCGAGCCCTGGACGCGACCGCTCGAATTTCCAAACGAAATACAAATATTGCACGTAATGACCACTGGCCAGCGCGTAAAGCGGTATCGCCGGATGATCGATCACGAGCGGAAGAATGCTCCACAAGAGCGCCTGTGAAACGATAATGGCTGAACCGAGCGGATCGACGTTTTCCCCGCGACGATATGCAATCACTTCACGAGCCATGTGGGCAATCAGCGCGACGGCTCCTGCAAAGGCGATGGGCAAAACGAGCCAGAGGGGAGGGGCCAATAGCGGCGCGGTCGAATAGGTATGACAAACGGCGCGCGCTCGATAAAGAAGCGCCCCGAGCGGCAGCAAAAAACACGCCGCCTGGTCGATGCGTAGCGAAAATGGCGATAATACTCGGCCCGAACGTCGCTGCACGCTACGCGACAAACCATAATTCTGCATCATCGCATGATGCAGGCTCAAGTAATACTGCGCGCCGAAGAGCGCCACGCCGTATCCGACTGCTTCGCCAAAAATGGCACCAAGAACCAAAATCGCAGGCAGCCACGCCCGCTCGATCATCGCGCTGCGCATGTTTTGCGGATCGAGATACACGCGTGACCACGTCGCAGCCATGTGCGCGAGATTCAGCCCCACGAAACTCAATGAAAACACGACGAGCGCTGTCATTTCGTCAATCAGACCAGCACCTGCGGCGAGGGCCAAACACGCGCCCGGGATTGCGGAAGCGACGTAACTGAGCCACTCCCCCGTGCGATTCATACGTTTGCCAATGCCATTCGAGTGCGATGGCGAAGTCCATCCCCGATCGCATCGACAATGGAGCTCGCCAAATGTTGAAGGTGTTCACGCGTCGCATGATCGCCCTTCAGCGCCAATCCGACGACGCCAACTTTGCGCAGCATGCTCGACAAGGGCAACGAACGATAACGCGCACCATCGAGGAGCCATTCGACTGCCGCGGGAGACAACAATGGCAATAAATCGAAAATATTCGACAATCGGCGCAATTCTTCGTTCTCGGGGAAATCGACGTTTCCATCGTACATGTATCCCGGACCCACGTCACCATCGAGAATACGTGCGACGGCAGCTTCGCTGAGCAGGCCACTTTCGCGGGCATTTTCGAGCGCCGTGGTGCCCGGGAAATACGTCATCCAATGGGCAACGATTCGAGTCGGACGCACTTCGTTGTAAAAACGAATCGCGGCGATTTGATCCGCGACACCTTCGCCGGGCAAACCAATGATGTGATCGACGGAATACGGAATTCCGTAATCACTCAAATGCGTGAGCGTCTTGCGAATCCGGTCTTCGTCCCCTTTGCGATCGACGGCGGCGAGCGTGTCCGAGTTGACCGTTTGCACACCGACTCGGACGACCGCACACCCGGCATCGGCCAAGAGGCGCGCCATTTCGCGATTCATGGCGTTGGGATGCGTGTAGCATTCGAATGGAATGCCAATCTCCGAACGATATGCCTCCGCGAATTCAGCCATCCAGCGGTTGTCGAGCGTGAAAATGGGATCCCAAAAAAACACTTTGCGCGTTTTGCCCCGCTTCTTCCATGGCCGAAGCTCGCGCATGACATGCTCGACCGATCGGCGCCGGACCGGCTTTTCTCCCGGATATTGCTGCGGAAATGTAGAATATTCGCAAAAGCTGCACCGATACGGACAACCACGGCGCGAAATGATGTAATACTCGCGCTCGTAACCCGGCACGGCATCATAAAAAATGGATTTGTCCGAAAAAGGCAATTCGTCGAGGTCCTGGAATAGCGGCCTCGGCAGGTTCCTTTTGGGCGTGAGAAGTCCCTTGACCGTGACGTTGGGAATGTCTTTGCGCCCAAAACGATTCGTTTCCGCGCAATTCACCAAGTCGAGCAGCGCCCCTTCGCCCTCACCTTCGACGACTGCATCAATGGCTGGTTCGAGGATCGACCTATCGGGGGTCGAGCCCACGTGCGGCCCGCCAAACACGATCGGCACTTTGCGCGATGCCTTGATCGCTCGAGCAACATCGACCGACCAACGATGCGTCACGCTGTACGAAGTGAACGCGACGACGTCGGGATTCGTCTTCACGACACGCGCTGCGGTCTCTTCAGGCGGCGGTTCGAGAAGCTGCGCGAGCAGTGGAATGTCCGTGCCGCTTCCCGAAGAAAAAGGCCGAGGTTCGTAGACGAGCGTGGTTTCGTGCCCGTGCGCGCGAAGGTACGCCGAAAGTGCCTCGATGCCCAAATGCTCGAGCCCTGTAGTGACGAACGTGACACGCATGATGCGCCCGGTGGGATTGTAGAACGTAGCGCAGGCCGTGTGTAAACTCGCGCGACGCGATGCATAGGGGCAAGCCCGATTCACGGCAAGGCATCGGGCTCGGCGTCGCCTACATTTGCGCAGGACTTCTCGTCGCACTCGATCCGCGCACCACGCACGACGAAGGTCTGCTCATGTACGGCTTCGCGCGCTCTCTCGGAGAAGCGTTCGTGCCGTGCTTGTTTCTTCAGAAGATCAAGCCCGCTCTGGCGCTCGTGTACGCCCCTGTCGCGCGCTTTGGGCTCGCGCCATACATGTTCCTGCACCTGGTCGTTGCTGCTGCAACCATCGTTTGGACGCATGCAATCGCGCGATCGTTGCAGCACAAACGACCATGGTTGCCCGCAGTCGTCGTTGCCCTCTCGCCGCTGTACACGTGGAGCGCGCTGACGGGCGTGTCGAACTCGGATGGAGTCGCCGCGACGGCGCTGTTTTTGTACCTGCTCGAAGCGCGGAAGAACCTTTTTGCGGCAGGTCTCGTCCTCGGTCTGCTTCCGTGGATTCGCTACGAACAAGCGCTCTTTTCCGCCGTTCTCGCACCGTGGGTCCTCTATCGCCATCGCGGCCCGGCTTTCCTCGGAGGGCTCGTCACGTGGCCCATCGCGTACCTGGGCAGCGGCGCCATCTATCACCGTGATCCACTCTGGTTCGTTCACTTCTTGCCGAACGTCAGCAACCTCGAATCCGGCAATCCGGTGTGGCTCGCCGAGTTCGCAAGTCACGGCCCACGCACCGCAGTCGTGTCGCTCGCGATGGTTTCCCCGGCGGTGTTTTTCCTACCGCTCGTACGCACGCGCGGGCTTCGGCCGATCGAGCGGCTGCTCGGTGCGTTTACAGTGCTCTTCTTCGTAGCGTTTGTCGTCACGCACCTCGCGCCACGCGACATAGGTCCTGCATTTACACTCGGTTTCTCCTCACGTTATGCCGTCGTGCCGCTCGTCGCGGTGGCGCTCTTGCTCGGTCGCGTCGTCGAAGCGCTCGAGGCCGACGTGCGCCCGCGCCTGCGCGACACGCTGGCTGCTGCAGCTCTTCTTGCATTGGGCTTTCAATTTCGCGCAGCCATGGTGGCGCCGCTCATCGCATCGGCAGCGGTGGGTACCGTCGTCGCAGCGGCTCGCGCAGGTGCCAAAAAGCTAACCGTGGCCCTGGCGCTTTCGTTTCTCGTCGTCCTACCGCTTCACCTGAAAGACGACCTTTTCACGTCGTTTCCGGTGCGCGATGAAACGCTCGAACCGATCGCCGCGTGGCTCGACGCCAATGCTCCGAAGGCCGAGGTGTACACGAACCATCAGCTCCTCGCGTCGTACCTGCGTCGTACCGACCGATCCGTTGGTGCACAAATCAAGTTCATGCTCGCCGTGGATCATCGGTTCGAGCTCGTGCATCTTTCGAACCCGGCAAACGGCCAACGCGCAGCCGTGCTCGATGCGATTCCTCGGTCGGTGTTCGGTGCCGTCGTGCAACCTGAGCCACTCGATCCGAACAGCGTTCCAAATGGAACTTTGTTCATCCTCATCGACGATGCGCGGACGAAGGAAATCCTTCCGCCGGAACGCTGGAGCAAGCGGCTAAGGTTGATCCATCGAGGGTCGAAATTCTTGGTGTTCGAACTATTGCCCTGAACCGCTCTTCCGTTCCGCTTGCTCGACGCGCGTAGCGAGCAACATGAGAAGTGCATCGATCTCCTTCTGTGTCGGCGGAGCATCCGGGGGCGTCGTGCGCGTATAGAAGAGATCGTGCCGGAGTGTTTGTCGTGGCGATCGATGCGGGAGCTTTCCCCGCGTCACGACCATGAGTGCAAGCGGTGTCGAGCCCCGGTGCAAATCGATCTCGACGCCTTTGGGCTCGAGACAACGGATATGCGTAACGCTGAAGTCGGCCAGGTTCTGTCCCACGTCGAGCCCATCCACGAGTGCAAGCACTTCGTTGGTGCATGGAACCACCTCGGGCGCGAAGTCTTGCCTGCGTTGCTGCTTTGGGCTTCGTCGAATGCTTTGAACTGCAACCACCGTCGCGACGACCGCGATGCACAAGGGCGGGACGACTCGCTTCACGACAGGCCCCACGCGAGCGACAGCTTGCGTCCGAGGTTCGCGAGCGACATCTCCAGGCGCGACTCGTACCGACCCGTGACCGCATTCGCTGCGAGCGTAACGAACCTCCAAGGGCGCATGCCGAAGCTCACCGAATAGAACAACGTCAATCCGAGCAACCGGTACACCCGCAACGCTTGAGATGAAACGTTTGAGCTCCAAGAAACGGCGCCCGCCAAATCCGAATAGGACAAGAGCGCGGCGAAGTATTCATCATCCAACTCGCCAATTTTCCCCTGCGCCACGAGCGCATCGAAAAGCTCGGATCCAGGGTACGGCGAGAACGTCCAGATGGACACGTCGTGCACACCAGCAACTGCCATCTGCGCGACGAACCGAAGGCTTTCGAGGATCTCGTCGTGCGTTTCTTCAGGAAAACCCACGAGGATGTTGGCTTTGACGTTGAGGCCTTCGGTCACCGCAGCTCGCATCGACGCGTCCATTCGGTCGAGGTTCACCTTCTTCTTGATGGCCTTCAGTGTGCGCTTCGACCCGCTTTCAGGTGCATACGAAACGTTGCGACAACCGGATCGATAAAGAAGTCGCGCAACGTCTCCGTCGATGGCTTCGCTCCGCGTGCCGCTCGGAAGTTGCCACGTGATGTCGATGCGCCGCCGCATTAGCTCTTCACAAAACGCCACGATCCAGTCTTTGCGGATGATCGCAGTGAGGTCGTAGAAGTCGATGTTGTCGACGTCGTATCGCCGCACGTACGACTCGATCTCGTCGACCACGAGCGAGGGCTTACGCGTCACGTATCGCGTGGTCCACATCCGCGGACTCGAACAAAACGTGCACTGATACGGGCATCCACGTGTCGCGACGATCGGCATCGTGCGTCCGCGATCGACACCGAAACTGTGCCCGCCCGCGAGATACGTTTCGATGGGTGTGAGATCCCAACGAGGTAGGGGAATCGCATCGACCTCGCGAATGCGTGCGCGCGCTGCGGTGCGCACGAGACCTGCACGCGTGCGTACGACGAGCCCTGCGACGTTCACGAGACTTTTGCCCGTCGTGATCGCACGCGCTGCATCGACGATCGTCTCTTCGCCTTCGCCAAGCGCGCAGGCGAGGAGCGCGGGAGCGCTTCGCAGCGCGTGTTCGGGGGCCGCGGTTGGATGCTCGCCGCCGCAAAGAATCGGAATGCCAGGAAACTTGCGATCGATGGCCGCGATGATGTCGCGCACGATGGGCCAGTCGGTCGAGAACATGCACGAGATGGCGACGAGCTCCGTGCTCGGATCGATTCGATCGACGATGTCGTTCGTCGCGAGGCCGTTGACGAGCACGTTGTCGTGGTAGCCCGGCTGCATCACGTGCACGCCTTCGCCCAACGCATCGATGACTTCGACGTCGAAACCCGCTTCCGTCAGGCTACCGGCCAAGCATGCAACCGACAGCGGCGGCGTCACGTTGAGCGTGAGCGCGAGCCGACCGACGGCACACGGTGGGCGAATCAGCGAAACGAGCGGCATGTTGTCGCAAGAGGCTCAGTTGCGCGGCGCATGAGGCAGCTTGTAAGATGCCAGTGTAGGTGCGGTTTTACAATCGCGACCGAGGACGAAAGCGAGTGCGAGTTCTCATCACCGGCGGTGCAGGTTTCATCGGATCGAACCTCGCGCGTGTGCTCGTCGAACATGGCCACGATGTGGTGATCGCCGACAACCTGTCGATGCATCATTCGACGGCGCTGCTCGGTTCGACGCTTTCACGCGTGCGTTTTTTCCACTGCGACATCCGCATGCCCGAGGATCTCGATGCGCTGCCCG
Organism: Polyangiaceae bacterium; assembly: GCA_016715885.1. Lineage (NCBI taxonomy): Bacteria > Pseudomonadati > Myxococcota > Polyangiales > Polyangiaceae > Polyangiaceae bacterium. Next base: position 126,914 of record JADJXL010000015.1, on the reverse strand, counting down.
AAGGCCCCTACGATCGCATCTATCACCTCGCTGCATCCTTTGCGAACGCGCGATCCCTTGCTCAACCGACGTTGGACGTCCGGACAAACGCCGAGGGTACGCTCAACACGCTCGCCTACGCCAAGCGCGTAGGCTGCGGTCTCTTCGTCTACACCGGTTCTTCATCTTCGTACGGTCCTGCGCCTCTTCCGTTTCGTGAAGACGGGCCTCTTTTTCCCAGCACGCCATACGCGACGACGAAGCGACTCGGCGAACAATACGTGCAGGCAAGCGGCTTGCCGTCGGTGGTTTTTCGGCTCTTCAACGTGTACGGACCAGGCGATCCGCCGGGGATTTATCGCAATGCGATTCCCAACATGATCGCCGCGCTCGACCGTCCCGGAGGCGCGATCGAGGTCCTTGGTGATGGAGCAACTCGCGACTTCACCTACGTGGACGATGTGATCGACGTGCTCATCGAAGCGCATCGAGCGGAAGGAAAAACCCTCAACGTGGGCACGGGGCACGAAACCCCGATTGCCCTCCTCGCGCGGCGCATCCTCGAGCAGTTCGACCTGAACGAGTCGCATCTGTGCGTCAAACCCGCGCGCACATGGGACACGGTCGTTCGTCGAGTCGCCGATGTGACGGCGCTACAGCAGCACTTTCCGGGCGCATGCGCGACGAACATCGAGAGCGGTTTGCCGCGAGCCGCTTCATGGCTTTACGAGGCGGGGTTCGTCTCGCGTAAGCCGGCATGAAGCTTCCGGGCAGCATTCTATTCGTCGGCGCGCACTGCGATGACATCGAGCTTCTCGCGGGTGGTCTTTGGTCACGCGCATGTCGAACGGGCACGCGCGTCGGAGTGCTCGTGTTCAGCGATCACCGCGGCATGGTCGACGATGCAACGGCAGCGCGTGCGCGCGCGGAGTTTCGAGCGAACATTGGCTGGCTTGCCGCACGCACGAACTGCGTCATCGCCGATCACACAGGGTTTGTCCTACCGGCGTGTAGCGGCGCATTCGAGGCCGAGCGAGGGCGCATTTATGCAGCACTCGAAGCGTTGAGAGACGACTACGAGTTGGTCGTGACGCACCCGCTTCACGACACGAACCAGGATCATCAGCAAGTTGCTCGTGAAGCTACGCGCGTGTTCAAAGCTCACGCGACGGTGCTCGCCGGAGAATTTCCAAACAACGATCTCGGCGAAGGGCGACTCGAAGTGTACGTCCCTTTGGAACCTCAAGACGTCGAAGCCAAGGTGCACCTCGTGTCGAGTTATGTTTCGCAGCAGTTCGGGGGTAGGCCGTACTTCGATGACCATGTCGTGCAGGCGCTTGCGACGCTTCGCGGATCGCAGGTGCGCGAACGTGCAGCCGAAGCGTTTTTCGTGCTCTCACGAATCATCGTTCGTTAGATCAAACGTCGAATCGTTTGCGCAAAATGCGAATGAGAATCCGCGTTCCATCGCGGAACGAATCCAGGTGCGACGCTCCGTGAGATCGCCGCATTCGAGTCACCGGTACGTCCACGACTCGACCGCCTGAACGCAGCACCGACAACAAGAGATCGACCTCGATGTCGTATCGAGTTGCCGTGAGGCGTGCTCGCTCCGCCGCCGCCTTTCGCACTGCGCGAAAGCCTGCTTGGGTGTCCGTGAGTCGTGCGCCGAAGAGCAAGTTGACCACTTCCGTGAGGCCTTGGTTGCCGAGACGATTGAGCGGAGTGATGGCTCCGTTGCCGAACCGACCGAGGAACCGAGATCCCACGACCATGTCGACGTCTGGAGCAAATGCTTCGAGCAAGAGAGGGATTTCGCGCGGATCGTCTTGCCCATCGGCGTCCATGAACAGCAGAATGTCTCCCGATGCTTCGGCGATGCCTCGGCGAATCGCGACGCCCTTGCCTCCGTTCCGAGACAACCGGATGACGCGAGCGCCGGCTCGTTCCGCGAGGCGTGCGGTTTCGTCTTTCGAACCATCGTCGACCACGATGATCTCGTGCAGGTTCGGCGTATGCTCGCGACAGCCATGCACGATCTGCTCGATGGTGCCTGCTTCGTCGTATGCCGCTAAAATCACCGAAACATTCATACCTTGCCAGCCTCGTAGGCGGTTTGTCCTCGCACACCGAGCCTTAGTTTGACGCGTCCCTCGAATTCATACACCGAGCGAATACGCGCATGGATGTTCCGGCCTCTGCCGACCCATCGCGCACAGTTGGCAGCGACGCTGGTAGCATTTTTCGCGGGCGCGCTTTTGGGATTCACGTTCCTGCTGACGGACGCGCCGTGGCCCGTTCCCACCGTGGCCGCCGCTCTCGTGACGGCCGCATTCGTGGCTTCACGGACCGAGCGCCGTCGCTTGCGTCTCGTGGGGCTCTTCGTCGTGTTTGCCGCGTATGCTTTGTGGACATACGAATTGCTGGCGTTTGGGGAAGCGCTGTATTGGACGATTCGATGGCCCGTGTGGGCGCTCGTCGTTGCATTTGGGTTTGCGGCCGTTCTGACGCACGGGCCGAGCTGGAAACGGGTGGAAGTGCCCTTCGTCTTGCCCATGGGCGTGGTCATTGCGGCATGCCTTTGGGGTTGGAGGACGGAGGAGACGCGTATTCGTTGTGAAGATTGGCGTGCGGTAGCGGCACAATCCGAGGTGAAAATTTCGATTCCCACGATCGATACACCATGCATTGGAGACGAAGCGATTCCCATTGCACGGTTTCCACGGCACGTGTCCGAATCACCCGACGGCGCGTCGTACCTATTCACGACGCAAATGCGCAATCCGACGGTGAGCAACGCGATGCCAGCTCCGGGGCGTTTTTCCGGATCGATTTGCACGTCTCCACGGAATGGCTCGAGCCCCCCGACATGTACGGGCGTGGGCACTTCGCAAGGAATGGCTGAATCGGAACCGCTCGATAGGTTTTTCGTCGCCAATTGGGGTCCCGTGCGCGAAGGTGGGCGTCGAGGAGGCCGGATTTATGCGGTGGCAAGAAGTCATCCGCTGCGCGTCTTGGCCGAGCGCGAGCTCGACATTCTATCGGGTGAATTATTTCATGATCCTATTGGGGATATCGTCGGAGTATTCAATGACGACGCGGACTTCGTGTATCCGTTCCGCGCCTCGACGCTGGAGCCACTCGAGCCCATGTTTGCTCCCATCATTCCGGGAGATACGCATTTTGATCCCGTTCGGCGCGAAGGCGTGTGTTGTTTTGCCGTGGGGCCGATCAAAACCATCGATGGCCACGCCTTTGCGGCCGTCGCATTCGCCACGGATCCTTTTCGTCTGAGACCACTCGCGCCATCGAATGAAGCGCCATGGATGTGGTTTGGTTTTTCCTGGGGATGCGATTGGGATCCGGCGAATCGGCGAGCTTATGCGGCCATCGCGAGCCTCGGCATACTGCATGAAATCGATTACGACTCAGGAAGCGTGCTGCGCACGTTCTACACGGGAATGGGCGTGCGCTCGGTCGCGTACGATCGCAAGCGACATCGATTGTATCTCGGACATTACTTGACGGGAAAGGTCGGGGCGGTCGATCTGAGCACGGGAAAGACCATTGCAGAGTGGTTTGCGGGAAGGTTCGTGCGCACGGTCGTGCTCAGTCGTGATGCACGCAGGCTCATCGCGACATCGAATGCGGGCATCGTCGAGATCGACTTGCCCGATTAGCCTTTCAGAAGGCCACGCACGGTTTCGGCATCCTCCCGCGCAATGCGGTGAAATACCGGCTGCAGCCCTTCGATGTCGCGCTCTCCAAAAGCTCCGCTCGAAGCAAATGCTCGAGCACGAGGGCCATCGAGAACGAAGAATAGATCGACCATCCCGCCCGGTGTCGGGCTGTCGATGACGTCGACGATATGCGTGCGTTCCAGATGCAATTCGTGATCACCGCATTGAATGAGCACGCGGCGATCCGTAACCCAATACCGCGTTTCCGATTGCAGACGCGCGGGACGAATGACCGACGCGTACATGACGAAGATCGCGGCTCCAGCCATGAGAAATATGGTCAGCACGAGCGACGTGACGAGGGCGAAAAATTGGATCGAATACGGCTCCATCCCGCCTTTGGCCACGGTACGCACCGCGTGCACGGCTCGGATCGAAATGAAGACGGATGCAAACGCCATGAGCAGGCCTAGGACAAACCCCGCGATCGCTCGCGAATTCGTGGGAATCCATTTGCCCCAATGATCGGGTGGATGGCCCGACCAGAGCACACGTTCACCGTCGTCGAGCCTCTGGGCGAGCAGGCGTTCGCCATCTCCCGCAGGCGTTGCCGGCGTGATACCTCGAATGATGGCCCAAATGCGATCCGGTGCGACGACGCCCGTCAGCACGATGGACAAGCGACGCCGAAGCGCTCCGGTCGGCACCGCTCGCACGAGCTCCAAGTCGCCAACTCCAGGGTGATTCGGATCCCAATGAATACGTGCGTAACTAATGGCCGATCGATCCATCGTGCGCCGAAATTGGCCGCGTTTGATCCATACGAGCCTATCGGTCACGACGTATTCGAAGTCCTCGAGCCACCATTTCGGTCCGCGAGCCAATGCAACGGCAAGCAGTGCCGACCAGACGGCAAATGCAAGTTGCGACCCGGGACTATGCCCGAGCGCCATTGCGACGACGACCGCAGATGCCGTCGCAATGGCCGAGATCACGCCCATGACGACGGCCGCAATACGATAAAGCGGCGGACACACGACGACTTTGGGCCGGCCCGACCAAGCCACCGGTTGATCGAACAGCGAATCGGGCGTCAACCAATACCTCCGTGGCTCGATCAAGGCTTGGGCGCCGAGTGAGCCTTCCGCTCGCGCTCGATTTCGCACGCTCGACGACGCACCTTGGCAAGCGCCAAATAGGGATCATTGGCTGGTGCGCGGTCGATGTACCGCTCCCATGCCTCGAGCGCGTGCCCGTATTCGAACGCTCTGTCGATGGAATTCGTCTCCGCACGAGCTTTGGCCCAATACCCGAGCGCTTTGTACCAATGCTCGTCGTGCGGGGGCGAATAAAACCATGAATCGTCTTTGATTCGCTCGTCGAGCTTGTCGTACGTACGCGCGAGCTTGATGTGCTCGAGCGCGTCCTCGACGTCGCCATTACGGTCGAGCGCCACCGCAAGGCCCCATAATGTCGTCACGCCAAACCGGTACATGTCGATGAATAGAATCGAACCCAGCGATTCCCGATAACCGCGAATGGCATCATCGAGGCGCCCGAGACCCATGTACGATTCGGCGCGATTGGCAAGCAGCATGGCGCGGCGGGGACCTACCGGCTCGAGCGCTAGCGCTTCGGTGTACGCATGTATTTCTTGTTCGCGCTGACCGAGCAGCGCGTGACAGAGCGCCAATTCGTTCCACGCGAGCAGCGCCATGGCCGGTGCAGGGCGGCTCGCGAGCACCGTCGTGATGATCTTCGCCGCAGATTCGATGCCATTTCGATTCAGCGGTTTTTGATCGTTCGCCATGCTGCGCAGAATGCCCGCGTAACGCAAGCGCACGGTCATGTTCGGGCTGTTTGCACCTCCCGCTTCTTCCAGCATGAATCGCGCTTCGATCTTGCCGAGACGAGCGGCATCGGCGCCAAACAACAAGCCAAAAAGCTCGGCCCGATCCTTCTCCATTTCGCCCTTGTTGAGGGCGTGATCGGCTTTCTCGACGAGCGCCTCACGAGCAGCAGCGTTGGGCCGTCGCGCCCGCTCCCATACCGATGGCGCAGCGCTGGATGCCGTGATGCTTCCAAGACAAACGCCCGAAAGCACGGCCACCATGAGCGCGATCCGGTGCACTTCTCGCTTCATGGTTTCGCCTTTCCCGGCTTTTTGGCTGCATCGAGTCGCGCGCGAGCTGCGGCTGCCCACGGCCCCTTGCCTCCGGGACCCGCGAGATACGCTTCCCAAAGCTTCGCCGCATCCACCGGTGCCGCGATGAGTGCGTCTAGGCAAACTTTGTCTTCGGCTGCCACGAGATACGGCGGCGAACCAGCTCGAAGTTGAAGGGCACGCGCATCGGCGAGCACCGCGTCGGCTTGCACGCGATCTCCGCTTCGATCGAGCGCGAGGGCGAGCGATGCGAGCACGTCGTTCACGAGCGCCGTGGGCGGGCGCTGCCGTGCTTCACGAAGGTACGCGATGGCTTCATCGAGCGAAGGGCGCGATCCAGCGGCGGGGCGCGTTCGCGTGGCGACGGCCATCGACACGTGCGCCGCTTCGAGCAACACCGATACGCGACGGTCCGCCGAAGCAAGCAGATCGATGCGCGGCACGAGCGCACGGTAGACGGCCAAGGCATCGTCGAGCTTGCCCGTTTTCCGCAGAACCTCTGCGAGATCGTGCATCGTGGGTGGATCTTCCACACTGCGCGCATCGATGGCTCGCGCAGCTTCGAAGTGCTTCGCTGCGTCGTCGACTTTGCCAAGCGCAAAAGCCGCTCGGGCGAGGAGCACGCGTGGAGCTGCACGACCAGGAAGTGCCGTATCGGCAGCTTTGGCCGACGCAGCGGCGGCGGTGGGATCCGTCGTGAGTTGTGACTTGGCGCGCGCGACGAGGTCGCAGTAGCGCCCAAGCTCGGGGGTGCGAGCGAGTTGCCAGATGGTGGGTCGTCGAGACAAACCCCCACGCACCGTGGACATGCACTCCCGCGGCCGTCCCGATGCTGCTGCTGCGGTCGCGAGACTCGTGCCTTGGTTCGGCAGGAGCGTCGGCGAGGAGAGGAGCAGCGAAACGATGGCAGCGCCGGGCAGCACGCGGCGAGCATACCACGCTGCGAGCAGATGCCCGTGATGGAATCAGTTGACACCGTGCGCGGAGCTGATCAACAATCCGTCCCCGCGTTCGGTACTCCTCACTCGTTCGAGAAAGGCTTGGTCCATGCAGTCTGCTGGAAACATCCTCACCTACATTGCGGCAGCGTTTCCCATCATCGGGATGTTTTGGTCCTTCAAAGACGCCGTGCCTTTTGCAGCGTGGATCCTGTTCTTCTTCGGCGGGATGATCATGGGTGGCGTCGGTGGCGCACTTCAGGCGCTCGGTGCACGTCAGCAAACCTGATCGCTGACGGCTCGTAACAGCTCCATGCAGCGCTCGTTCATCGAACGAGCATGAACGCGTCTGCTCGCGAAGAGCAGGCGCGTTTTCATTTTGTCCTCCAACAATTTGCAGGTTTGTCCCGTGCGCGGTTTGTCCCGCGCGATCTTCGGGGTACGATCCGCGCGATGCAGGATCAGATCGGAGTTGGGATCAAGGGGGTCGTTGGAGTGGGCGAGTGCGCAGGGGGCTGTGTCATTGCGCTTCGAATGGGACGCGCGTCACCCAAACGCATCCTTCACGATGATCGTCTCGTCGCGCCTCGGCCCAACCGATACCAAATACACCGGTACGCCCACGGCTCTTTCGAGGAATGCCACGTAATCACATGCCGCTTTCGGCAAGGCTTGCATCGATCGCGCCGACGACAACGATTCGCGCCATCCTTTGAGCTCTTCGTACACCGGACGAACGTTTCCTATTTGCCGAATCGGCAATTCCGAAGTCCGCCCCTCGGGTGTGTCGTATGCCACGCATATTTTGATTTTATCGAGGCCCGTCAATACATCGAGTTTTGTTACCGCGAGCCCATCCAGGCCATTGACGCGCGCCGCATATCGCAATGCGGGCAAGTCCAAAAACCCCGTGCGTCGCGGCCGCCCCGTCACCGACCCGAATTCGCCTCCCGCAACTCGAATTCGTTCCCCGAGCTCGTCATTGAGCTCCGTTGGAAATGGCCCTTCACCGACGCGCGTTGCATATCCCTTCGTGATTCCAATCACGCGATTGATACGCGTCGGCCCAACGCCCGCACCCACGCACGCTCCACCTGCCACGGCCGATGAGGACGTGACAAACGGGTACGTCCCGTGATCCAGATCGAGCAGCGTACCTTGAGCTCCCTCGAAGAGCACACGCGCACCTTGCTTGATCGCCTTGTCGATGAGCCCCGCCGTGTCCGTGACAAACGGCAAGATCCGCGGCGCAAGCTCGCGAAGCTCCGCCATCATGGCAGCCACGTCGGGCATCTCGCCGCCCAGCGTCTGCACGATCGGAGCCCACGCGGACGCCGCATATGCAAGCTTTTCTTCGAGCACCGCGAAGTCTTGCAAGTCTCCGATCCGGATGCCTCGACGCGCCGCTTTGTCTTCGTAACAAGGCCCGATGCCTCGTTTCGTCGTGCCGATCTTCTGCGTGCCGTTCGATGACGACTCGCGCAGCCCATCGACGAGCCGGTGGTACGGCAGCACCAGGTGCGCCAGGTCCGACATGAAAAGTCGCCCTTTCGTCGAGTACCCGCGCGCTTCGAGCGCATCGATTTCACTCATGACCACGGCAGGATCGACGACCATGCCTTGCGCCATCACGCAGCGCGCATTCGGGCGCAGGATGCCGCTCGGAACGAGGCGCAAGACGATTTTCTCGTCACCGACCACGAGCGTGTGGCCAGCATTCGGCCCACCGGCAAAACGCACGACGACGTCCGCCCGCTCCGTGTAAATGTCGATGATCTTCCCTTTTCCTTCGTCGCCCCACTGCGCGCCGACAATCACCACCGCACTCATCCAGACTCCTCTCGTGCTCGGCTCGATAGCGCGTGCACGTTAGTACACTCGCGCCACTCGTCCCACCCAAGAGCCGCGCTTCGTGTTCTCGCGCATGATCGCATGCTCGCGGTAGAGCTTCCATTGCCGGAGCCCTTTCGGGGTGGTACGTGTCGATAAAGAACGCGGGGCGCCTTCTCCTCGCAGGAGCGAGCCCATCATGGGTCGATTGAGCATCACCGAACTGCTTCTCATCCTCGGCGTCGCCTTGCTCCTTTTTGGAGCCGGACGCATCGCCGACATCGGCAAAGGCCTGGGCGAAGGAATCCGCAACTTCAAAAAGGGCATCAAAGATTCCGACTCCGAACCGCCCAAGCAACTTCCGAAAAAAGAAGACGAAAGCGGCGAGGGCGGCGAGAAATCGTCCACCTAGGACAGCCCGCCTGGCAATTTTTCAAAGAGCCCAACTTTCTCTACGTTGCCCCTCCACGTCGACGCGGCTCGCTCTGCGTCTATACTCCAGACCAACACCATGAAGATCTTCGAGCGCCTTGGGAAGGTCGGCATCGTCCTCGCGTCGTTTGTCATCGCTGCGTTTTTCGCGGCACAGTTCGGCGCCGGTGGCTTGTGGCGCGGCTTCGAGCCTGCCCTCGCCGTCACCTCGGGAAGCCCATCAGCAAAGGCCCCCTACGACCTCACGCGCCTCGAAGCCGTCAATGAAACGCTCAAGCTCATTCGTGACAAGTACGTCGAACCTGGACGCGTCAAACCGAAGGAGATGCTCCTGTCGTCGCTCAATTACGTTCAGCGCGACGTCGCTCAGGTCATCATCACGCAAGACGGTACGGACGAAGTCACCGTACGCGTCGAAAACAAAGAGAAGAAATTCCGCGTCGACAACGTGCAAGGTCCTTGGGACGTTTCGGCACGGCTGCGCGAAATTTTCGCGTTTCTCCAGACAAGCCTTCGCGGATCGGAAGTGGACTTGCGCGAGGTCGAGTACGCGGCGTGCAACGGCATGCTGCACACGCTCGATCCGCACTCGGTTTTCCTGAGCCCCGAGGCGTACAAAGAGATGAACGTGTCGACGTCGGGCCACTTCGGCGGCCTCGGCATCGTGATCTCCATCCGCGATCAAATCCTCACGGTCATCAACCCGATGCCCGATACGCCTGCAGGACGCGCGGGCATCAAGCGCTTCGATCGCATCGTCAAGATCAACAACGAGTCGACGCTCAACATGCCGCTCGACGACGCCGTACGGAGACTTCGCGGCGACCCCGACACGAAGGTGACCGTGTGGGTCACGCGTGATGGCGAGGGTGGATGGCAGACGGCGAAACCGTTCGAGCTCGTACGAGAAATCATCAAGGTTCGTTCGGTCGAATCGCGCGCGCTCGAGGGCGGCATCGGCTACGTGCGCATCAAGAACTTCCAAGCCACGACGACCACCGAGCTCGAGATTGCCCTGACCGACTTGCGAGCGAAAGGTGCGCTCAAGGGCCTGGTGCTCGATCTGCGTGGCAACCCCGGTGGATTGCTCGATCAGGCCACGCGCGTTGCCGACAAGTTCATTGCGAACGGTGTGCTCGTGTCCACCGTCGGCGCGTCCGAAGGTCGCGACGAAAAGAAAGCTCATGGCCCGGGCACCGAGCCTCCGTATCCCATCGCGGTGCTCGTGAACGGCAGCTCTGCAAGCGCGAGCGAGATCGTCGCGGGCGCGCTCAAGAATCACGATCGCGCCGTCATCGTCGGTGCGACGACGTTCGGCAAGGGCAGCGTGCAGTTGGTTTTTCCGGATGTAACGCCCGAAAAAGCTGCGCTGAAACTGACGATCGCCCAGTACCTCACGCCCGGCGATGTGTCGATTCAAGGCGTTGGTGTGACGCCGGATATCGAGCTCGATCCGATGACCGTCGACGAGCTCGAGATGGATCTGACGATGCAGAAGGACGGCTTGCGCGAGCGAGATCTGTCGGCGCATCTGACGAACGGCAAAGCGTCGACTGCATCGAAGCCGATGGAGGTCGTGCGTTATCAGCTCACGAGCGCCGAGCGTGAAGAGATGCGTGAACGTGGTGGTGACATCGACGACGAGTTCCGCGTCGACTTCCCCATTCGGTTTGCCCGGGACTTCGTGACGAAAGCTCCGCCTTCGCAGTCCCGTTCGGCGCAGATCGAATCGGTCAAGGACTTCATCGAGCAGACGCGCAAAGACGAGCTCGGCAAGGTCGCTACCGAACTGCAAAAGCTCGGCGTCGATTGGGCCGATGCACCGGCAGATGCTGCGGGCCCGCAAAAGAGCGAGCTCGAAGTGAAGATCGCGACGGATCGTCCGAACGACGAAGTCGTCGCGGGCGAACCGATGACGCTTTCGGTGACCGTGAAAAACAACGGCAAGCAGCCTCTTTATCGACTGCGCGGGACGACCGACAGCGACAACGGTTATCTCGGTTCGAAGGAGCTCATTTTCGGCAAAATCGCGCCAGGCCAAAGCAAGACCGCGAAAGCGCCGCTTGGTTGGTGCGAGATCGAAGGACGCAAGGCAGGTACGACGAAGCCTCGTTCGGCCAATCAAAAACGCGTCTGCAAGATCCCCATGGATGCGCTCACGCGAAGCGATGGTGTGCGTGTGAAGTTCGAAGCGGCGGGTGGTTTCGAACCCGCGCCGGTCGAAATTCGCCCGACCGTCAAAGCGCTCGAGCGACCGCTGTTCCAGTACGCCTATCAGCTCGCGGATGACCGCGGAGGAAACGGCGACGGGCGCATTCAACGTGGCGAAGCCGTGTCGATGTACCTCACGGTCAAGAACGTCGGCAAAGGTCGATCGTTTGACACCCAAGCAAATATCTCGAACCTCTCGGGCGAGGGGCTGCTTCTTCGAGCAGGTCGGTTCGACATCTCGAACATGAACCCTGGCGACGTGCGCAACGTCGTGTTCACGTTCGATGTTCAGCCGCAGCTTCAGGACAGCGAAGCGTCACTCAGTTTGTCTGTTGGAGACCGTGATTTGCGCGAGTACGCGACGGAGAAGGTCAAGATTCCCGTGGCGAGCACGGTTGCGATCGCCAAGGCCACCGGTACGCTCAAGGCGGGGCCCGAAGGCGCCACGCTGCAAGCATCACCGGATGCATCGTCGATGGTGTTCGGTCGTTTGCGAGCAGGCGAATCGGTGGCGATCCAGGGCAAAACCAACGACTTCTACAAGGTCGACCTTGGGAATTCTCGATTCGCGTTTGTCCCGGCCGCGCAGATGTCGCCCGGCGGAACGCCTGCAGCTTCGCCGGGTTTCGACGACGTGTACACGAAAGCTCCTCCGACGCTCGAGATCTCCGCTGCGGCGCTCGCGACGCGTGACGACAAGGTGAAGATCTCGGGCATGGCGTCCGACGGCGAGAGACTTCTCGATTTGTACGTGTTCGTAGGATCGCGGAAGCTCTACTACAAGTCGAACCGCGACGGCGCAGACCCCAAGAAGACGACGTTCGACTTCGATGCGCCGCTTCGTCCTGGCGTCAATGTCGTCACCGTCGTAGCTCGCGAGAATCAGGACACCATCACGCGTCGCACGGTCATCATTCGCAAAGATGCGGCCGATGGCGCGATTCTAAAGACGCCGAAGACGGATGATCCCGTGGCCGAATGGCTCGGCGAGCCTGGTGCAGAAATCCCCGAGGATTGATTCACCCTCGTCACCCCTCACAACCCCCCCATCAACCCCTAGATCTGGTATTTTCTCGACGTGGGACTGCTCGCTTGGCTCGGCCTGAAGCAAGGAGGCACGTATCCCAATCTCGATGCGCTTCTTGCGGAGCTGCGTCGAGCTTTGCCTGACGACGAGAGTGTCGTGCTGCGGTACATCGCGGCGGTCGTGGCGCTTTTGGTGCAGGTGGCCAGCGCCGATGGGCGTTTTACCGAGCGCGAAGAGCAGGCGATTCGTGAGTTGCTCACGCACATCCACGGGCTCAAGCCGGCGGACATCGATGCAGTTGCACGCGGGCTCGAGGGCAAAGTTTCAGAGCTGACCGAAGAGGAGCGTGCGCTTTGCGTGCGTGAGCTGAAGGCGATTTGCGATGGGCGTGAGCGTGTCGAGGTGATTCGGCTTCTTGCAAAAGTTGCCGCAGCCGACGGCAAACTCACGCCGGCCGAACGTGCTGAACTGCGGCAGGTTGCGTTGGATCTCGCGGTGCCGGCGGAAGAGATCGCGGCAGCCGAGAACGTGGCAGCCGAGAACGAGACGTCGTGAGCGGGTAGGGAGGATGGTCCGGTTGTCCGGACGATCAGGTGCCTTGGCGGTTGGCGTCGTCGGACGAACGTTGTTTCATCGCTGAAAGAGCGACGAACAGGACGAACACTGCGGCGCCGACGATGGCGACGAGCGTGCCGGCATTGAACACGTAGTGCCACTCGCGCGAGCCTCCGAGGCCCATGACGAAGATGCCGAAGAGCACGAGGCCCGCACCGATGACGGGATCGGGGCCTTCGTCACGTGTTCGCACGACGTCGCCGTGTGCGGGTGTTTCTTGGTTTGCGGGCTCGTCGGGTGTTTCGGCGCTCTGTTCCATACGCGACCTCCCCTTACGGCGAGCCTAGCACGTAACGGTTTGCTTCGGCGACACGAGGGCGATCACTCGAACGCGTCGTAGCTCGACTGGGCAACCTGTGGCGTTCGTTCGATGATGTTTCGATGGCCGATATGGATGATTTCGGCGCGATAGAGCACGTCACCTTTGGCCGTCAAGATTTCGCCTTCGATGTCACCCCAGCAGAACTCGGGGCTCGACGTGGACCGCAAAAGCACGCGTTTTTTGCCCAAGCGCACGCGATACGTATTGCGGTTTGCGGGCATCGGTTCGTGGCCGATCGTCGCGGTGACTCGTTCGGATCGGACGAGCTGTTCGTTTTCGTCGGCCACGATGAACGTTTTGCTCATGAGCGTTTTGAACTTCTCGACCGAGATGAGCACGAGTTTGTCGCGGTCGATTCGTGAGGCTGACAGGATCTCGTCGCGGTTTTCCGGCGCGTCGCTTTGGCGCACGCGATATGCGTGCTTCTTGCGGCCCTGTTCGAGGATGTAGTCGACTTCGATGACGTCGCCGCTGCGTCTGATGATGCGTTTCGTGAGCGTTGCGGGCGGTTTTTGAATGCTGCCCGTGAAGCGATACACGATGAAGTCACCGACGTCGCGCTGCCGATAGTCGCGTCTCGCGCTGGGCGAGTAGCTGCCGTTCGCTCTGGACTGGTCGCCTTGTCCATCGACGACCATGACGACGGTTGGAGCTTGGGGCACGGCGGGGCTCTGCTGGATGGCTGTTTCTGTGCAGCCGAGAGCAACGATCGAGGCCAGAGGGAGGAGGAACCGAGTCATGCGATCCGCGTACATGGACTCGGCGCGATGGGACCAATTTTATGCAAAAGCGAAGGCTCGGTGGTCGCCCAGCCTGGTGCATGCGTGATCCATCTGGTGCATTGACGCCCCACCCTGGATGCACTGGCTCGAGCGCGTAATCGCATGGCGCTACCGCATCAGTATAAAAAGGCAATGAAAGTGGATGGCGTGCGGCGTGCAAGGAGCCCTAAGGCCTTTTCATTTCTTCGCCGAAGGTCCATTATGGAGTGTATGGGCACGACAGGAAAAAATTTAGTAAAACCGCGAGTTTTCCGAGCGCTTATTATCGGTCTTGGCGTCTGTGTGCTTGGCGCGTTGGCTGCTGCGGGTGGTTGTGTGCAGCAGCCGACGGGTCTGCAGCCATTACCGGGCTCGACGAGTGGAACGAGCAGTGGGGGACCGGAGGATGCTGGGCCGGGCGCACCGGGGCGAGACTTGTTCGCGGCGATGCAGGGCGAATTGATGCAAGCCTGCGGCACGTGTCACGACATTGCGGGGCTTGCGGACACGCCATTTTTGGCCGGGCCGGATCGTTATCAATCGTTTGTCAGTTGGCCGGGGATCGTCGCATCGACGCCTGCGCAGAGCATTTTGTTAACGCATGCCATGACGGGCAAAGGTCACGTCGGGACGAATTTGGATTCCCCGGCGCTCAAGGACACGCTTTTGCCGCAGGTGCAGGCGTGGCTTGCGGAGGAGGCGAAGTCGTTCATTGCACCGCCGGTGGAAGAGGGACCTTACATCGAGCCGTTTGCGCCGATCATTGGATTCAATGCAGTGTACCTCGAGCCGCTCGGAAAAGAATTCATCGGCATGGCGGTCACGTTCAGCGCGGAATTACTTTCCGAAACGACGCTCGAATTGAGCAACATACAATTGCATCCCACGTCGAAGGCGGGGTTGCACGTCGTGCATCCGCTCTTCGTCATGTATCCGGTTGGCACGGACCCGGTTCCGGATCCGGTCGATAGCTTTTCGAATGTGGACCAGACATTCGAGAGAGGCCAATCCGGGACGCTCGGGCCCGGGACGCTGGTGCTCGTGAATTGGCAAAAAGACGCGCGGCTGAGTCTGGCATTCGAAAAGATTGAATTGGTCGTTCCGCCCGATCCGGATGCGGGTGATGGTGGAATGGATCCGGACGGCTGCAAGGACCTTGCGGCGTTCGATGCAAATGCAAAGGTCAATTTTCAGCAGCGTTGTTTGAGTTGTCACGGGGGTGGCAATGGTCAAGCAACCGCGGCGCTCGACATGTCCGAGCTCGCGAGCAACGCTGCAAATGCTTGCGCGCAGATCAAAAACCGGGTGAATCCGGGTGATCCGCCGCAAAGTCAGATTTTCATCACGACAAACCCAAATGGGAATGCAGCACATCCATACAAATTCGGCGGCAACGGCGACACGTTCAATAACTTCCGCAGCGCTGTCTCCATTTGGATCGCTGCGGAGCAATGAGAACGAGGAAAGGCAGGCGGCGGATGAAAAAAACTTGGTTACTCGGCTTGCTAGCCACACTCGGGGCAAGCGCATGTTCGAGCCAGGGGCCCACGACCCTGGATCCTGGATCGAACAATAACAACGCGAGCACGAGTGGTGGCGATACGGGTGGTGGGGGCACGACGACCGGAGATTTCAACGATCCCCCGCCGGTGCCCAAAACAGTGCTCGACGATCGCGTCGTGAGTTATCCGGATGCGCTGCGCACCGCATCGCTCAAGCTCGTGCGAAATCTGCCCACCTTGCAGCAAATCAAGACGCTCTCGGGTGCGGTCGATCAGCGAGCGACGTACGAGCAGCAAATTGATGAGTTGCTCGCCGATCCGCGTTTTACCGCGCGCATGATCAAATGGTGGCAAGATACGATGCGCCAAGGGGGTGGAGCCGTCGACAACAAGCCGAGCCGCAATACGGCGCCGGTATTTGCAACGCGCGTCATGGTCGACGGGCGTCCGTACACCGATCTTTTCACGGCTACGACGAATACGTGCCCCACGTACGACGCCGCGACGAACACATTCAACGACGGCGATTGCAACAACAACGTTCCGACGCACGCCGGCGTGCTCACGAACCCCGGCGTCATGATGCAATTCTATGGCAACATGGCGTTCCGTCGCGTGCGCTGGGTGCAAGAGATTTTTGCTTGCACGAAATTCCCTGCGGAATACGCGGCTGCGCCCACGCAGGTCAATGGCGCCGATTATACCGGTCCTTGGGCGTTCGACTCGATCGCGACGACGCCGATCAACTTCCAGGACACGTCGTCCGTCGTTTGCGCGAATTGCCACGTGACGATCAATCGCATCGCACCGCTCTTCGCGAATTTCGACGCGAATGGCCAATGGATGAATTCGTCCCAGGTCGAGACGCCGACGGTGCCCAATCCGCTCACGACCGAACTGAGCCATTGGCTCAATCCCGGAGAAACCACGGCCTGGCGCAAGGGCGTAGCGGTCGCCGATTTGCCGGAGCTCGGCAAGGCCATGGCTGCCGATCCGGATATTGCGGAATGCGCCGTGGCGCGCATGTACAACTTTGCGATGTCCAAAGAAGACATCGTGAGCGATCTGGCCACGGTGCCGCTCGAGGTCATTCAGCCGTACCTCGACGAATTCGGCGCGAACGGCATGAACCTCAAACAGACGCTGCGCGCCATTTTGCTCAGCGACGACTTCGTCAAGTTCTAGACGCTGCGGAAGAAAGGAGAATACGATGAACCGCACTTTCTCGATGTATTTCCGCGGCGCTTTGATCGCCCTCGGAGCAGGTTTGGCCCTCATGGCTTGCGTGGAGCAACCTACGGGCAATTTGACCCCGGCGCCGATTCCGATCGACGACCCGACGACGGAATTCGAAAATCAGCCAGGCGTATTCGCGGGCGATGAAGACAATACGCACAGCCACATGGGTGATTTGGGCGACTTCGGTTCGAAGGATCCTTTTGAAATCCTGGCCCAGCGCCAAGAAGAAGGACCGCTCGAAATTCGTACGCGCTTGCATTCGTGTCAAAAGGTTCAAATTGCGGCCTTGCGCAACGTGCTCAGCTCTCTGGGCGTGAATTTGGACGCTACGGGCAATCCGCCGACGGCCGGCCAATTGATATCGGCCGGTGGCGGAGCGCTCGGTGCAGCCAGCTACGATGCACGCGTGGGCGAATCCATCGTGTGGAGCGCCGCTGGAGCTGCCAAACTCTTCGACATTTTCGTACAGGCGGCGCCGGAAATCATCGCCAACCTGCCGAACGTCGATCAATGCAAAGTCGATGGCGTGGGCGTCGAAATGTTCGACGCGCAAAACCAATGCAATGCGGACGCCATCACATGCATTACGGGACGTCCGGCAACGGATGGCCACGTCGCGATCTGCAATACGGTCGTGACGAAAGCGAGCAGCGTAGACAAGGGTAAGAGGATTGCCGTCGCCACGATCATGGCGGGGGCCTTTTCGTGCGAGTAACGGAGGAAAACCATGGTCGACGACAACCTCAAAAACCTCCAAGGTCACGCTAGGCGCAAGTTTTTGCGCTGGACGACTGCAATGGGCGCCGTGCTCGCGCTCGATCGGGCCAAGGTGCTCAACGTCATCAATGATTCGGCCGGAAGCGCCATGGCCGATGACGCATCATGTGCCGCGACAAACCGCTCCGTGCACCTCGTAGCGGGTGATGGTGGTTTTGCGTGGTTCCAGCTCCTTTGGCCGCACATTGCAATTGCCAAAGCGGGCAACGACGGCTTCGCATTCCACTCCAATGGGAACATCATGGATGCGACGGATACGGACAAACCGTTCGTCTATGCGCCGGAATCGCCCTGGCAAAAGCTCGACAAACGCCGCCGCATCACGGCGTTCATGGCCGGGACGAACCAAACGCACACGCCGACACCTGGTTCGGCCGCGACGCTCGGCAATGGTGTCAGCATGCTGGCGGCGGCTGCGGCCATTCAGCGACAAACCCCGTCGCTCTTGCCCGTCATTGCCATCACGCCGCTCAATTTCGGTGCCGCCCCGGGCGCTCCGCAAATCGCAACGGTCAACAATGCCGAAGGCATGGTGCAGCTCTTCGACAGCGCCGCGTCGAAAGAAACGCTGACGGTGGCCGGTGATGCGTCGCTTTTCGAGGCGTATTACAAGGCTTTCGTGGGCCTCAATGCGGCCGCAGGACGACCCACGTGGGCTCGCCCCCTCCGCACGGGAAAAACCAGCGCCAACTTCCTCGGGAAAAACCTCGCCGCGCAGCTTGCTCCAACAGCGGACGACCTGGCCCGGTACAACCTTGGTCAAGGAACGCCGAACAGGCTTGGCCAAATTGGTCGCGCCTTCATTACGACGGCGAAAGCATTCAAGCTCGGTCTCACGCAAAGCGTCATGATGCCGGCCATGCGCGACGATCCGCACGGAGCGTTCAACGACATGAACAACCTGCGCAACACCGTCGCTCAGCTCGGGAAAATGTTCGACGAGTTCATGAACGACCTCATCGCCATTCCCGATCCCGTCTGCTCGGCTCGCTCGCTTGCCGACAGCATCGTCATGACCGTACACGGTGACACTCCGAAAAACCCCCGCGATCGCGGTGGTTGGCCGGATGGAACGCCCAACAATTCCAACTGGCTCTACGTGATGGGCAATGGCCATCTGAAGACCGGCTGGTTTGGCGGGGTACGCGCAGACGGTACCACCGACGGCTTCGATCCGGCCACGGGCGACACCGTGCCTGGTCAGCAAAGCAATGCAACGAGCGCCCCGGCCGGCGCCGCTGTGGCCTTTGCAGTGGCCAAGGGTGACATGCGTCGCGTGCAGGACTTCTACAGCGGTCCGAGCATTGCGGGCATCGTCAACATGAACGCGGTCTGACGCGAGACCATCACCCCCTGCCCCCTCTCCCTAAAGGGAGAGGGGGTGGAATCCGCCATTTCAGCGATAGCAACTCACGGCAGTTTGCCGCTGCTGAACAAATCGTCGAACGCTGCGTCGAAATCGTCGCTGCTCAAGAGGTCCTGGCGCGGCGTTCTGGCCGTGGCGGGGTGAGCGGGTGAAGGTTCGAGCCGACGAATGCGGTCCTGCACCCCACCGCGGGGATCGCGGTAATTCGGATCGAGCTGCGCGACGTGTTTGAAATAATGAAGCGCTTGCTCGGGGTTTTTCCGAGCTTCGTAGGCGTCCGCCGTCTCGTAAGCGAGCGCCAGTTCCTGCTCGCGCGTCTTTTGCGGTGCTTCGAGGCCCCGCAAGAAAGCCGCAATGGCTGCGTCCACGTTGCCGAACTGCAAGTGAATCATACCGATCACGGAACGACAAACGCACTCTCGGCTCGGATCACGTGCCGCCACCTCGAATTCGTTGATGGCATCGGCATACATACCCATTTCGCGGTAGGCGACGCCCAGGTCGTAATGCGTCGCCGCATCCGATTCCGAAATCTGAGCCGTCACGCCCGCCTTGAATTGCTGGAATACCGTATCGACATTCCATTGCGGGTATTCTGCTTGCGCCGCGGCAGCGGGCTGCTCCACCGCGAAATCGCCGATTTGCTCGATCATTCGGGCGATGTCTTCCGCATTTTCGTCCGGCGGATATTCGCTCCGCTTGTGAGCAAAACCTTCCGCGGGAACTTGCGGGACGTACGACGGTCGCCCCATCTGCTCGATTTCACTGCGCTTGTAGAGCAGCATCGGATGATTCGGCAGACGTAGCAATTGATCGTCCAAGAGCTGGCGCGCGTCTTCGAGCAGCCCCTGATTGGCAAAGAAGTCGATTTGCTCGAGAACGTCTTCGTCGAGCGTGCCGCCGTATTGCGACGGTGACGGTTGCGGAACGTTCGGGTAATGCCCCGCATCCGCATAATGCACCGCGACCTGACCTTGCGCCGGGTACCCCGGATATTGCTGCGCGTATGCTCCGCCAGCGTACGAATCGCTGAAATCCAAGCCTTGATGGGCCTCTTGCGGATATTGCTGATATGCCCCGGATGCCGCAGCGTCGTACGCGTTCGGGTCGTACGCATTCGGATCGTACCCCTGATGTGCGTATGCCGGCTGCTGATAAGCGACCGCTGCTTGCGGCACAGCGACGTCGTAGCCCAGCGCGCGGAGCATTTGAATCGCGTCCGCTTGCGCAGGATCGATGAGCAACACTTCGTCGAGCAGCTTCGCGGCTGCAGGCACGTCGCCCTCGATGCTCAACCGCTGCGCGAAAATGAGCATCTGACGAATGCCACCTTCGTGATCACCCGCTTCGACGAGGACGTCGCACAGCTTCGCGCGAAGCTCGCGCGACGGCGGCACCATCGCCACGCCGTCACGCAATATCGTGATCGCCGAAGCATAATCTCGCACCGCGTAATAAGCGTCCGCCTGCTGCAGGATCTGCCTTGCACGTAGGGCATCGTCGTCGGGCTGGGGCGGTTCGAGCCGAACGGATGGAGGCGCTTCGACCGGCTCCGACTCGGGCGGCAAATCCTCCTCGGTCATTTCCTCGACGACAATGACCGATTCTTCCTCGACGATGGGCTGCACCCGCGGCCGGCTCGCCACGAGTTGTCGAACGACATCATCGTCAGGTGCTCGCGCGACGAGCGATTGCAGAAGCTCGTCGAACTTCTCCAAGTTCTTCGCTTCTTTGGCGATACGCGTCGCTTCCTTCAGGACTTCGATTGCCTTCGCGCCTTGACCGAGTTTGTCGAAAGCTTTTGCGAGCAAACTCAGCGTATCGAGGTCTTTGGGATTTTCCTTGAACGCGATTTGCAGTTTGGCCAGGGCGGTCATGGCGTCGTTCGCCTGGCCGCGTTCGAGGTACATCTTGGCCGCTGCACGCGCGTATCTGCTGTCGGCTTTGATCGTCAAAAGCCGCTCGGTCACCTTCAACGCGTCGTCTCGACGCCCCGCCTTCACGAGTAGCTCGGCGGCGGAACCAAGCTGCTCGATCGCCGCGGAAGTCTCTTTCGCCCGACTGAATGCCTCGGCAAGTCGCAGCCGCGGCATGGGATTGTTCGGATCGAGCTCGATGACCTTCTTCAGCGCCTCGGTCGCTTCTTTTTCTTTGCCCGCCTTATGCAACCGCGTTGCAAGGTCTTCGTACGTCGCGGACGCATCGCTCGTCAAACCAAGCCCCATGTAGAGCTCGGCGAGCGTGGGCAGCACCCAACCGAAGCGTTCCATCAGCTTCGGCGCGCGTTTGTCGATGATGTCCAGGATCTGCTTGTAAACGCGGACCGCCTTCAGCGGCTCGGCCTGCTTCTGATCCGTCGCTTCGATGTAGATCCGCGCAACGACCTCGTACGTCTCGATCGCTTCGGCATACTCCTCTTGCCGCATGTGGCAGTCGCCGACTTTGAGCAGAATCCGGACGTCTTTCGGATCTTCGGCGATGAGCCTCTGGAACTCGGCGATCGCCTTGTCCCAGCGCTTGCCTTCTATGAACTTCTGCGCTGCACGGAGCACCTTGTCGCGATCGACCGCCACGGCGATGGGATTCTCCTCGAAAGAGCAATCACGGGGGCAAAGCCCGCGAGCGCTCCTACATCACGGTACCACCGGATCTATCGGAATGGACATCCGTGCACAAGCACGGTCCAAATCTATGTGTCGCAAGCGCGTCACGAAGGGCTTTCTTGCTCGGCTTGTGTCGTCGTTTTCCTGGTTCGAAAAACTTGCTTTCACACGCAGACTCAGTTGGGCACCCGGAAAATCGCGAAAAACGCCGCAACGACGGCCGATACCAAAAACACCATCGCCATCGTAGCAGTCGGTCCCGCGTCTTGCACAGTTCCCCGCGCAAGCTTTTTCGCTCGACCGCCGATGACGTGATGAATGCCGATCACGGCGACAGCAAACAAGAGCTTGCCGTGCATCCAGTGATGCTCGACGAAGTAGTACTTCGGGTCCATGAAAAGCCGAGCCGTTCCGGCAATGAACGAAAGCACGAACGACGGCACCGAGAGCAGGCGGTAGATTCGCAACCCAAGCTCGCCGCGAACTTTCGGCTCTCCGTTCTTTCCCGTGATCGCTGCGGCGACGGCCAGGATCGAGCCAATCCAAACGATGTTGCCCACAATGTGGAGCCACACGAGAGCGAAGTGGGAGGGGTTCGTCATGGTCATCCTCGAAACGGCATCGAAGCTTCGCCGATTCGCTCGGGCAGACTGTGCACGAGGCGTGAGCAATGCGTTACCCGCTTCGTCGTTCGTCGTCGACTTTTCTGCATTTGTTAGGCGCGCCGGACACGATCAAAAGCACGACTTTCAGCGAGGACGGCTCGACCGATCGCACTGGCCGCTCTAAAGTTGCACCGAAGATGACGCAAAGTGCAGCCTATCGCGCCCCGTTTGGTCCAGGCGGGGACAGCTCGATCGACGCCGACCTCTGTGGACGCCTCTTGGCCGTCGCGCTCGCCAAAGGCGGCGAATACGCCGACCTCTTCTTCGAATACCGCGCCGGTGGGGGTTTTACCTTCGACGAAGGCATCCTCAAAGCCGCATCCCGTGGCGTTTCCATGGGCGTTGGTGTTCGCGTTTTGCGAGGCGATGCGACCGGGTATGCCTACACCGAGGATCTCACCTGGGAATCGATGAAACGCGCCGCAGAAACAGCGGCGCAAATCGCAACCGGCAAGTCGGCGACCACGTCCGTGAAACTCGCACCTCGCGAACTGCCGCAACGCTACGAAGTGCCCCTCGTTTCGCTCGATGTTCCGGGTGCAAACAAACGCGCTCTGCTCGAACGCGCCAGCGCCGCGGCCCACGCGCACGACGCGCACATCGTCAAAGCCGAAGCGAGTTTTTCCGAAGAGATCCGCGAAGTGCTCGTCGCAACGAGCGACGGGATCATGGTGCACGACGTGCAACCCCTTTTTCGATTCGGCGTGCGCGCCATCGCCGAACGAAACGGCAAACGCCAAGAAGGATCGAGCGGCGGAGGCGGTCGCATGACGATGACCGATTACTTCCAGGATCGATCACCCGAATGGCACGCGCGCGAAGCTGCACGACAAGCCGTCGTCATGCTCGACGCCGAAGAGGCTCCTGCGGGCGAAATGAACGTCGTGCTCGCGCCTGGCGATAGCGGCATCTTGCTGCACGAAGCCGTCGGTCACGGACTCGAGGCCGACTTCAATCGCAAAGGAACGTCGAACTACTCCGGCAAAGTCGGCCAGCCCGTCGCGAGCCCTTTGTGCACCGTCGTCGACGATGCGACCTTGGGTTCGTCCCGTGGAACCATCAACGTGGACGACGAAGGCAACGAGCCGAAAAAGAGCGTGCTCATCGAGAACGGCACGCTCGTCGGCTACATGCACGATCGGCTGAGCGCCAAACACTACAAGCAAACTTCGACGGGCAATGGCCGCCGAGAAAGCTTTGGTTCCGTACCATTGCCTCGCATGACCAACACCATCTTGCTCGGTGGCCCGCACGATCCGCAGGAAATCGTTTCGAGCGTCAAACGCGGCGTGTTCGCCAAGAAGTTCGGCGGCGGTCAAGTCGACATCTCGAACGGTGATTTCGTCTTCTCGTTGACCGAGAGTTATCTCATCGAAGACGGCAAGATCACGCGCCCGCTGAAGGGTGTGAACCTCATCGGCAACGGCCCCGCGGTGCTCGGTCAAGTCACCATGCTCGGCAATGATCTGGCCACATCCGACGGAATTTGGACCTGTGGCAAAGACGGTCAGAGCGTTCCGGTCGGCGTCGGATGTCCGACCATCAAAATCGATCGCATCACCGTGGGTGGTACGAAAATCGGTTGATGGGGCCGCTTGAACCAGTCTCTGGCGCAGCCTATTACGCACTAGGTCGACCGATGGCGCGCCGCTCGTTCATCCTCATCGTCGGGCACGGCCCCGAGCTCGAACGCGACGAAGGCGCCGCGCAGACGCTTCGGGGCCTCGGTGCGAACGTGCGCACGCTCGAGATGTGGGAAGAACCCAGTCGAATTCTGCGCGACGACGACGACGACGTGCGGGCCGTGCTCATCGAGACGCCCGAGCGCCCCGACCTCGCCGTCGCGTTGCTTCGCGCGGTTCGTCGCGACCAACGCCTCCAGGGCACCCCGGCAATCGCTGCCGTTTCGGTGCCGCACGTCTCGCGGCTCGACCCTGCCGGAGGTTTCGACGACTTCGTGCTCGTGCCGTACGTGCCCGCCGAGCTTTACGCGCGCATTCGCAAGGCCGAGTGGCAGCGGAGCGAATTCGCGACGGAAGAGCGCGTGAAGATCGGCCCGCTCGTGATCGACAGGTCTGCGCACGAAGCGTGCATCGACGGCCGCCCCGTATCGCTCACTGCCAAAGAATTTGCTTTGCTCTCGTACCTTTGCGAGCGGCGAGGCAAGGTGGTTTCACGCGACGAACTCTTGCGCCGCGTATGGGGAAATCGTTACGAAGGCGGACCGCGTACGGTCGACATTCACGTGACGAGGCTTCGCACGAAGTTCGGCTCTGCATTGCCGCTCGCCACGTTGCGCGGAGCTGGTTACAAGCTCGAGACGCCGGGCAGCGTGACGGAAGAAGACACGGGCGAAGATGGTGATGATCAAGGTTTGTCGGCGGAGCGAAAACGAGCGACTGGATTTTTGAGCGCATGAAGCGATCGACCGTTGCTGTGAGTCTGGGTTGTCCCAGTGGAACAGGGCCCGAGCTTGCGGTCGTTGCGGCCGCCAATTCGGACGCTCGCTCGGTGCTCGTTGGGGACATCGACGTCCTTCGGCGCGCCGCTTCGATTCGACATGTGGACTCGAATCGTCTCTGCATGGTCGCCTCGTCTGCGGATGTGCAGGCGCTCGAACCGGGCAAGATTGGCGTGTGGGGTTCGAGCACGCGGCTCGGCCGATTGCCTATCTTTGGTGCACCAACGGCCGAAGATGGCGCGGCGCAGCTTGCCTGGATCGACGAGGCGCTTGGTCTCACGCGCATGGGCATCGCGGATGCGCTCGTGACGGGACCCGTATCGAAGCACGCCATTGCGACGAGCCATGCGCCGCACGCGGTTGGTTTTTCCGGACATACTGAATATTTGGCCGAGGTTTTGGGTGCACGAGAGGTCGTCATGGCATTTCGTTCGGCCATGATGACGACGGCGCTCGTGACGACGCATTTGCCGCTTGCCCGAGTGCCCGAGGCCATCACGAAAGACGCCGTTGCGACCAGTTCATATTGGATCGTGCGCCTACTGCATGCGCTTGGTATTGCGATGCCGCGGGTCGGCATTGCGGCGCTCAATCCGCACGCAGGGGAGGGCGGGCTGCTCGGTGACGAAGAAACGACGCGCATTGCACCGGGGATGGAGATTGCACGCACGAGGCTCGAAGCGGACGGATATGCCGCATTGCTCGATGGCCCCATCGGGGCGGAGACGGCATTTCGCAAACACGCAGCCGGGGATTACGACGGCGTGGTCGCGATGTACCACGACCAAGCCACCATTCCGTGCAAATTGGTGGGATTTGGAAAAACCGTCAACGTGACGCTGGGATTGCCCATCATACGCACGAGCGTCGATCATGGGACCGGATACGACATTGCCGGCAAAGGATTGGCCGATCCTGCAGCCATGCATCACGCCATGGAGCTCGCCGTACGGCTTTCACGAGCAAGCGGGCGAGCGTCGATCACGCAAACCGTGTAATGGGATCACGAGCGCGACGCAAAATTGCAATGCGTCGTTTGCAGCAAGCTACGGATAAAGCAACTCCGGTCCGGCGCATGGGCTGTCGAGCAGCAGCGTAAACGACAGTTCGTGCGCGGGAAATCCATTCACTTGCACCAATCCGGCAGGCTCGGTACGCGGCGCACCCACGGCGCAGAGCGATCCATCGCCATCGGCATCGAGCCAGCCGTACACGACGAGCCCCGAACCTTCATCGAGCGGATAGAGAATGGTTTCGCGCACGGCGCCGGGTGAAGAAATGCTTCGCCGGTCGAATTCGCCGAGCGGATGAGACAATGCGCCATTGCCTGCGCTCGTCGCGACATGAAACTCGAGATGCACGGCGCCCGTATTCAATGCACCATCCGCAACTTCGACTTGGCCGGTCAAGAGAACTTCGTACAAGTTCGTTTCGAAGTTGATGCACCCCGTCGAGAGACCGGTCAAAAGAACCACGCACGCAAGCGCTGCTCGACTCATCGATCACCTCCGAAATGCAAGCCCACGTGAAAGCCTGGGAGCGCAATCGTATCGGGTGCACCTACCCATCCCGCATTGATTCCGATATCGAGCCCGAACGAGCGAGTAATCCCAAATCCCAATCCCAGCGTGGCCCACGGCGTCCATTCGTGCCGGAATGACCAATTCGTTTCGGTCCCCGAAGCACGTTGGATGGTTGTCAGATCGGGCAGAAGCGCGTGCCGTGTCCCAAGCACCGCGTAGGGAACCCACCGTCCAAGAGGCACAGCGATGCGAATACGCAATTCGCCATTGGGTCCTCGGCGAATTTCTTCGGAGCGCTGAAAGAGCCAGCCGACCAATGCTTCACCCGTGATTCGAATGCGCGAATTTTCATACCACCGCAGGCCAATCCCCGCCATGGGGCGATTGCGCAGAAAGAGTACGGATTCCACTTCGCTCACGAAAGCCAGTCGATCCGTCAAACCTATTTGAGCGCGAACGCTCGAGAACGGCCAACCCCCTTGAATCGTGAATGCGTATGCGTTTCGACGCGGAGCGCCAGCGAGGGCGTGCAGGACGGCGTCGTTCGTGGATGGCTTGGGTTCATCGGCGGCAA
Organism: Polyangiaceae bacterium; assembly: GCA_016715885.1. Lineage (NCBI taxonomy): Bacteria > Pseudomonadati > Myxococcota > Polyangiales > Polyangiaceae > Polyangiaceae bacterium. Next base: position 100,245 of record JADJXL010000015.1, on the reverse strand, counting down.
ATACATTCGCGGCGCACAATGACGAGGCGAAGGCTACGCCGAGCATGCAAACATGTCGATGATTCATTCGGCCGCGTCCTTTGGAATGCTCACGCCAAAAACTCGGGCAAAGTTGCCAGCCAAAACGTCCGCAGCTTCTTGCTCGGTGTATCCGGCAGCTTGCATTGCGGCGACGGTTCTATCGAGGTAACTTTTCACGAATCCCGGACTCTGGGGGCCATCACTGCCATAAATGATGCGATCCACCACGCCTTCTTCACGCATGAGCCGCATGGCCTCTTTCAAGTTTTCCCCGGTGGGGTCCGACGAAGCCGATCCGAGCGCCGAAGGTTCGAGAAACACGTTGGCATACGTTTTCGCCAGCCGAATGCACGTAGAAAGTCCCGAATTGCGTTTGTCGACGAAATCGTATGCCAGGTGCCCGAGGATGAAACGTGCGTTCGGAAATGCCTGAATGGCTGGCTCCAGATAGACGGGATCGGTGTACGCGGGTTCTCGCGACGTTCCCGGAAAAGGACTCGAACCGGTGTGCAAATAAATCGGTTTGTTCATCGTCGACGATATTTCGTAAATCCCATAAAACGAAGGCTCGTCCATGCGAAAATGTTGGTGCGCGTGAGCAAGCTTGATGCCGATGAAACCAGGGCGCGATAGCATCGTTTTCAGCCGCTCCAGCTCGACGTCGCGATCGGTCTTCCACCGGTCGACACGAAGCGACGCAAAGCCAAAAAAACGCTCTGGAGCATACGCGAGATCTTCCGCTACGAGCTCGTTCGAGGCGATTCCCACCGTACGCGGGGCATAAATGGCAAACAGCCCGCCAGCCCAGATTCCCGCTGAATCGAGCTCGGACAGGATGCTTTCCGGCGTGAGGCTTGCTGCTGCAGTCGATTCTGCATCCACACCGAGCGGAAATGGAAAACGCGAAGCCAAAAACTTTCTCGTGTCCTCTGGAACGGAGTCCCAGTCGCCTGGGTGCAGATGCATGTCGACCACCGGAAGACGCTTTCCATTCCATTCGACGCCGCGCGGAGGCGTGCCACACGCGATTGGAGTGAGCGCCAAAAGAGCAAGCGCTGCCGATACGGATGCCAACGATGCGGCTCGCAGGCGCGTTCGCGTTGCAGTGACTGCAAGCTGAGAAGTCATTTCACCAATGGGCATCAGGCGCCGCTCGATGTCAAGCAAACCCAGCGGGTCTCGAGCAGCCGCGATTGTCCCATCCATCTCGTACCGACGTCACTGCGGCTCGAGCGCCGCATATGATGCAAATTGTGTAATGGGATCAAGAGCTACGTACAATGGCGAGCAAGTGATCGAGGTGCGGCATGTCAATGCCATGCTCGCGCCCGATTTCGCGAATCGTATCGCCCATTGCCAAGTGTTGTGCGTGCAGTTTTCGCCCGAAGTGTCGCTCGACGAATCGCACGGTTTCCGGAGCTACGCGGCGGGCGAGCGCTACGCCGGGCTTGATGGTGTACGGTCCAATGAACCGAGTCAAAAGCTGCGCCCACGGTGCCACTTTGCCAATTTTTTTCCCGAGCGTTTCGCATTCCTTTGCCGCCGAAATCGCCGTATCGAGCAATTCCTTGTCGCCAAGCACGCCGTCGACGCCGTGGCCTGCATCGATGGCCGCAATGAGTGGAAAAAAGGCCGTCGTGCTGGCGGCATTGAGAGACGCGACATCGCGTTCGAAGCGCGTGGGTAATCCATCGTTCGTGAGCCGCCGGGCGAGCACTTCGAGCGCGTCCCGACTGAGCGAATGCACTTCTCCCGAGGCTTCATCGTCGAACAACGTCGGCGCAATGCCCGTGGCCCAATAACGAACGACACCACGATCATCGACATCGTCGATGTATCCAAACACGCCCGGCATTGCGCTTACGACGCGACGCCCAACCACGTTTTTCAATGCTTCGAGCTGAGGCGCGAGCGCTGGTGACAACACGACGACGGGCGCGGCGGGTGCCGCGCGCAGAAGGTTTGCCAGTTCGTCGTTCGGATCGTGACGAATACGGTCGATTTGATCGAACCTGACGGTGAGCAATACGAGCGTCGCATCGTTCGGGATCGTTGCGATGCGATTGGGTCGTTCCACCACATTGCGACGTTTTTCCCCGTTCACTTGTTCGACGACGAAAGAATAGGTTTCATCGAGGCGCGATTTGCGGACGAGGAAGGATACCGCGACGCCGGCTGCTGCGAGGCGAGCGCCATAGATACGGCCGAGTGCCCCTGCTCCGAGGACGATGACGTGCATGAAGAACAACTACAGCCGAGTGATGCGCATGGGAAGCGCGGTGCGTCGCTTGTGAGTCATGGCTCATCGGCCGATAGCTCGACCCTAAAACACCCGCTTCGAATCCACGAGTATCGTCACCGGCCCGTCGTTCTCGACGAATACCCGCATGTCCGCACGAAATCGCCCCGTCTCGACGTGCGCCCCCGCCGCTCGACATGCCGCGACAAACTCGTCGTACATCGCCTCCGCCCGCACCGGCTCCATCGCTCCATCGAAGCTCGGACGAAGACCACGACGCACGTCTCCGAACACCGTGAACTGACTGATCACGAGCAGCGCTCCGCCCACTTCACCCAGCGCCTTCGTCATACGCCCGCGTTCGTCGGGAAAAACCCGCAGGTTCACCACCTTGTTCACCGTGTAGTCGATGTCCGCTCGCTCGTCGTGCTCGCCTGCTCCCACGAACACGACGAGCCCTCGATCGATACGCCCGACGACCTCGCCCGCAACCTCGACACGCGCCGAGAGCGCTCGTTGCACGACCGCGCGCATCGCGCTTATGCGATCCCGAGCTCACGCGCGAGCTGGCGGGTGATCTTGAAGTACGTGCTGCGGTCGTAGGGCTTGTTCAGGATGTGGAAATCCTTCTTGTTCAATCCTACGCAACCAAAACAATACGTGCAGTCGGTGCAATCGATCGATCGGACTACGTACGAACACTGCGTGCACCTTTCGCTCGCCACGCAGTGGTTGCATCGCACCAGGTCTTTGCTCGATCGGCAATGCGTGCTGTCGGCGCATCGTTGCGAATCGACGCAGTAGTGACACCGGGACAAACCCTTCGAGTTCTTGCAGAACGTGCAATCGATGCAGCGTTCGCATGCGACGCACTGCACGCATCGTTCGTTCTCGGTTCGGGTTTCGGCGGACTGGAGGAGCTTGCGCAGTTCTGCTTCGAACTCAGACTTGTTCATGAGGTCGGTTGGTTTGTCGAATCGGACCGGCCACTCACTTTGCGACGCAGTTGAGCAGCGGCTTCACGGGTTGCTTGTTCTTCGGCAAACTCTTCGATACGTCGCAAACGAGATTCGAGCACCGCACGACGCTTGGGCAAATCGCCCGCCAGCATCAGCGCGCCGAGTGCGTCGCGTACGAACGCTTCGTCGCTGTGCTCGAGCAGCTTCAGGTGTACGTCTTGATCATCCGGGAACGTAAACCCTGCTCCGAGAAATTCGTTCGCCGCCTTCGTGATCTGCGGTCGCCCTTCGGCACCAAGGAGTTTGCCGAGGAGCTTTTGTCGCTCGAGGTCACGCGGGTCGCTGTTGCGCGGAGCCGGCGCTGCAACCACACGGTTTGGTTTCGGCGTGGTCTCCTTGTTGTTCTTGCCGTTCGCACTCCCGTTTGCATCGGCGCTCGACTTGGGCGCGAAGAGTGCCTCGAGAGCTGCGCGATGGTGTTTGTCGGCGCGCCCTTCTCCGTTTTTCTCTTCGTTTCGATTCGCGCTGCCGTTTTTCGGAGCACGCGCAAAAGGCGCAAGTTCGGGGTTGTGCCAGACTTTCGTCTCGTCTTTTCGCATCCGCCGCATCACTACGTTCGTCCTTGTTGCTTTCGTGAAGCACGACGGCTCGATTCAGCGCGCGCCGTCGTGTGGGGAGAGGCCGAGGCAAGCTCCGTGCTACGCGTCGCGCGGGGTTCATCCTCGTAAGGAGACATTGCGTGTAGGGTGGTGGTCTCGAACGCAGGAGCGAATCGTGCAGGACGTGCACGCTACCAAGAGCGTCTCGCGTGCGCCGAGAGCCCCTCCTGTACCACACCGATCCACGAACGCCGCAGAAAATTAGGCCCACCTGTGCTGCTCGTGAAATAACGCGAAACGAAGGCTCGCCTTGCGTCCCCGTCGGGGCGTGAAGCGGTGGGTGGATCACCCCGGCGCTGGCCGTGAGGTGCTTTCTGCTCCTGGAGGCTCGTCATGGTCAGGGGTCGACACAATCGAATCACGCGGACAGTGGGACTTGCGCTTGCGGCGTTTTTTGCGCTTGCGTCACCGCTAGCGTCCGGCGACGCACTCGCGGCCGCTCCCGACGCCACGGTGAAGGCGCAACCGGCAAAGGTGGACAAGGCGCCCACCACGAAGGCCACGAAGCGCGGCACGACGGCGAAGAAGGCCAAGGCTGCGAAGAGCGCAGCGAAGCCTCGCAAGCCGACCAAGAGCCCGCAAACGGCCACTGCGTCCACGACGCAGGCTGGCGGCGCGGGCGTGGTCGTGGCGAAACACGCTCCGTCGAAGGCATCTGCCGCGACGACCACGGCATCGGCGAAGAAGGGAAGCTCGAGCGCTCCGGCCAAGGGCAAACCCGCGACGAAGAAGGCGCCCAAGACGGCCGCGGCGAAGGCTGCGCCGACGCGAGCCGTGAAAGCGTCCAAGAAGGCGTCGACACGTGCACCCGGAGCAAAACGGAAGACCGGCAAAAAGTCCGACGCAGACGCCGAACGTCCACCGTGTTTTGCGCCCGCCGTCGCCATCGACCGCAATGGTTTGGAAAACGAAACGTTTTCTCTGGTCGATTGCAAAGGCAAACCGCTCGCTTCGGCACGCGAAAAGTTGAGCATTTTGGCAAGGCCGTGGGGGACGCCGCGCCCGGTCATCGAGCCGCCCAAGAAGACGAAGAAGGCAACCAAACGGCAAGCTGGTAAAGACAAACCCAGTGCGACCGTCGCGGACACGGGAGAAATCGCGCCCAACGTACGGCTTCTCGATCCCGGCTTGCTCACGCGCATCGACGCCATCGCGCGGCACTTTCCCGGCAAGCACGTTTCGCTCGTCAGCGGATACCGTCCGCGCAGCCGAGGAAGCTTGCATCAGACCGCGCGAGCCATCGACATGCGCGTTGCGGGCGTGAGCAACGAAGAGGTCGTCGCGTTCTGCAAAACGATCACCGACACCGGCTGCGGGTACTACCCGAACAGCTCGTTCGTTCACGTCGATGTGCGCGCTCCAGGAACCGGCACCGTAACTTGGATCGATGCATCCGGTCCCGGTGAAGCGCCGCGCTACGTATCCGCGTGGCCTCCGCCGCCCGAGCCCAAAGCGCCCGATGCCGACGTGCACGACGATGCGACGCCCGAAGGCATCGAGGACGAAGTCATGCGCGACGCGGCCAGGCCTGCCGCAACGGCGTCCGAACCGACGCCCGCACCGGCTCCCGCGGGTGAATCACGTCCCGAAGACGCCAAGGAAGCGGACCCGAAAGACCCCGTGCCAGCCGCTCCGACAAACCCCGCTCCGGACAAACCTGCGCCGAAAGAAACGGCCGCCGCGCCTCCTGCAAACCGCCCTGCCCATCCGCCCGCCCCGCACGCTGACTGACGAGCTCGCCTTCAATCCAGTTTCGTCAGTGCATCCAGCGCTTCGTCGAATGCAGTGATCAGCGCGTGCGGCGGAAGCACACGCATTCGCTGCTGCAATTCCATGAAACGCCGCATTTGCGATTCACGTCCGCGCTTGAACATCGCCCACGGATCGCCATGGGATGTTTTACAAACGATGATGGATTGAAAATTGTCGATTTTGTCCGCAATGGTAATGGCTTGCGCGTCCCAGGGGTTTTTCGAGAATTGCTCGAGATACCGCTGCTTGCGCTGCTCCCATGATTGGGATTTATCCGCTTCGCTGACGGCAATGACGAGCTGAGCGACGCGTTCTCCAAAAAGACGCGAAATGTCGTCGAACGTCACGCCGCAATCTTCGATCGAATCGTGGAGCGCCCCTGCTGCAATCACTTCGTCATCGAAGCCGTGTTTCGCCAGAAGAACGGCCACGCCTGCTAGGTGACTGACGTACGGCACGTCGACGCCGGGGTATTTTCGCTTTTGGTCACGATGCCACACGGCGGCTTGATCGAGCGCGCGTTTGAGGAGGGGGGTCATGGTGGGCATGATAGTCGAAAAGTCACCCGCGCGACGCATCCAAAGTACGGACGATCGGACAATAGCGGCCGCGTTTCGTTTACACCCGTAAAAGCACCGCTTCACACGGCTCGCCCGTCGCTCGCGTGATCGCCTGCGCGTACAGGAACACCTGACGCGCATAGACGGGCCTTGCTCGCACGATCACGCGATCCGTTTTGAAATCCACCACCGTCCAGCCATTCTTTTCGCGAAACGCAAGATCCACGATTCCTTCGATGAGCGTCCCGTCATCCGTCATCAAACTGAGCGGCGTTTCACGTCGGCATTCTCCACGCGCCTCCGCTTCCTTTGCGCGAACGAGAATGGGATGCCCGAGCGCTGCTTCGACCGCACGCGCCGCTGCTTTTCCCTCTTCATCCGCACCGCCGAATAGCCGTGCCGTGAGCGCCGCGGCCGCTTCGATCGTCGCGCGATCACTCGATAGCGATACTTGCGACAACGTCGCATGCACGATTTCACCAAAACGAGAACCCGTGGGCCTATCCGGCTCGCGAGGCACTTCGAGAATCGTCACGTCCGGCGCTTCATCCAGCATCGCTTCGGCCCGTTCGGTCACGGTTTGCATGATGTGCCGTGGTTTTGCCGCACGTTCACGATCGGTTGGTTTTTCTCGCGCCCATTGCCGATATCGCTCGAGGTCCTCTTCGACCGCACCCACGGGCGCATCTTTGCGCAACAAATCTTCGCGACGAACTCCGAATGCCGGCTCTCGTTCGATATCCAAAAGCCGTACGTCCCACCAAACTACCTCGTGCGATTCATTCGGCGCCGAAGTTTCGGGCAAACGGTAACTGCCGGGACGAACCGTCCGCTGCGTCGGTCCCATTCCGACCGGACGCGCGAGCACCGTATCTTCGCCAAATGGCGGACAACCAGGTACTTCTTTGGCCACGGGATTCGCTGCCGGCGCTGGTGCAATGCTTCGATGAATGGGCCCCACCCATGATGCCGGCGGAAATTGCGGATCATCGCCGACGGCCGGAACGATGAGCAAATCACGCGCACGCGTCGCCGCAACATAAACGAGTCGCACGCCTTCCGCTTCGTCTCGCTTCGCTTCCAATTCTTCGTGCTCGACCAAATCCCACGGCGCCAGGCCCCCGAGGCGCAATGCACAGAGACCACGCGCCGAATCGACAAATCGGTTTGTCGCTTGCGCACCGAGTCGCGCCGTGATGTCTGCCAAAACGACGACCGGAAATTCCAATCCCTTGGCGCGATGAGCCGTCATGATTCGCACGCCATCGCCGCCTTCTTCGAGGATCGGCGCTTCAGGCGACCTTCCGCGCGCTGCGTCCTCCTCCAAGTGTTCGACGAAAGCTCGAAATGAAGTGCCCCCCGATGCCTCGTAGGCTCGACCAAGTTCCGCGATATGAAGCACGTTCGCCAATGCGCGTTCGCCCGACGGCCTCAGGGCAAACCCCACGTGCGCTCGCGTTGCATCGCAAAGTGCCGTCACGGTGCTTTCAATGGGCCTCGTATTGCGTTCGTCCGATAGCTTTCCGAGCAGCGTCAAGGCGGCTTTGATGGGCGCGAGATTCGGCGAATGAATTCCTTCCGGAATTTGTTTGGGATTCAATTTCCCATGCAAATGGCGATATTCGAGGAGCGCTTCGTCGCCGATCGCAAAAAGGGACCCGCGCAGCGTGGCAAATACCGCAAGCTCGTCGTCCGGACGTTCGATGGCTCGTAATGCCGCGAGCATCGTTTCGACCTCTTCTCGAGCAAAAAATGATTTACCGCCCACGAGCACATGCGGGATTCCGCGCGCATCCAAAGCTTCGACGTACGTGCGCGTGACGTCTTCTCCGTGGCTTTCGAATCGCCGAAAAAGCAGACATACGTGCCGGGGCGCGACGGGAACCAATTCGCCACGTCGATCCCGTTCGGTCACCCTCCAGCCACTTTCATGAAGTAACCAATCGAGAAACGCGCCAACTGCCGCGGGCGTGCTCTCTTCGACCGCCGCGACCGTGAGGCGCTGTTTCCCATGAGGTTCCGGCACCGGCAGCGCGACGATGGCAGGTTGTCCGGCAATGTCGTCTCGCGCTGGCGCAAGGGGCGAATACCGGGCTTCGAGCACGTGCGGATCCCCCGTCATGACGCGGGAAAACGCGTGATTGACGAGTTTTTGAATGGTCGGAATCGCTCGAAAACTGGTCGTCAATTCCACGAAACGCGCGCCTTGGGCGACGAGCAATTGCTTGATTTCCTCGTAAATGGATAAATCCGCGCGCCTGAAGCGATAAATCGCTTGCTTGGGATCCCCCACGAGAAAAAGTTTTCCCGGGACGGGATTTACATCGCGATAAGATTTGACCGATCCATCGCTGGCGGATAGCAACATCAAAATTTCGGCCTGCAGTGGATCGGTATCTTGGAATTCGTCCACGAAAATATAACGATATCGAGCTTGAAACGCGCGCCGAACTTCATCCACGTCGCGCACGAGGTCTCGCGCACGCGTGAGCAAATCATCGAAATCGAGTCCCCCCGTTTCGGCTTTCCGCTTTTGATAAGCATCGAGCAGCGCCCCGAGCTCGTCCTGAAGCAGCGCGGCCAAATCTGCATCGGCTGCCATCTGGAATGCCTCGAGCGATTTTGCGATCAACCCATGCGCAGAAAGCATTTCCTTGCGCGTCATCGTCTTGGAATACCGAGCTCCCGAACCACGACGCGGTCGCATGAAATCGCGCTGCTTTGCGAGCGCGCACAAATCCGCTTCGACCTCGTCCAAGTCGCACGCCTCGGCTCCACCAATGGCTCGCATTCGACCCATGAATGTCCGAGCAGGTGCCGTATCACGGTAAAGTGGGTCTTGCAGGGCAATCGCATGATCGCTGAGCTTGGCGAATTCGTCGAGTTGCCGTACGATGCTTTCAATGGCCGAACGCCTGTCGAATGCGGGCCTACGCCATCGAGCGGTAAAATGCCGCCACGTCATGAGATCGTAACCAGCGCGCCGAAGCCGCTCGATTGCACCGGGACCATGATCGCGCCGGCGCAAGAGGCGCCTCACGCCCTCCGTTGGATGCGCCAATATGTCATCCAAATAGCGGCCAAAGCCTTCCGCATAACGCCTGTCCGATTCGGCCTCCGTCATGACGCGAAATGCAGGATCCACGCCGGCTTCCACGGGCCTTTCACGCAATAAGTCGGCGCAAAATCCGTGAATCGTGCTGATGCGGGCTTCTTCCAAATGCGCAAGCGCTCGTTCGAGGTTGCTTCGTTGAGTGTCGCCTGTAGCAGCGCGCCGTGCCCGTTCGATTCCGCTACGCAATCGCAGCGCCAATTCACCCGCCGCTTTTTCCGTGAATGTCACGGCGACGATTTCTTCGACCTCGGCTCGCCCCTCCGCCAATACCGCAACCATTCGATGCACGAGCTCGGTCGTTTTCCCCGTGCCCGCAGCCGCCTCGACCACCATTGTCTCGTCGAGCGCCGTGCGAATGAGCTCGCGCGCTTCCGCATCCGCGAACGCTTCTTGCTCGAGGCCCAGCGCTTGGCTCTTCACGGCTCGCTCCGGATCGCTCGGAGGCGTGAAAACATGACGCCATCGTCGACCGTGCTTTCGTCTTTTCGCGCCGCTCGTCGCTCTTCGTGGGGGCCGCAAACGATGCGATAGCCACAATTGTCGCAGGCGTTTTCCCGTGGTGCTGCCGGGAAAAACCCTTTGTCGATCGCATCGTCGACGAGCTCGAGTACGCGTTTCGCTCGCTCGCGCGCAGCACCGTCCAGCGCGATCACGTGCTCGGTATGACCTCCTCGATGGGTACAGAAGGACAAACGCGCGTCGACCACGCGTTCATTCCATACGGCCTCGTACGAAAGCGCGTAAAGCACCGGCTGCAAAACTTCTCCCCCACCGATCACCATCGTCGGCTTCGCGAAACTCGTCCCCGTCTTGATGTCCGTCACGCGGCATTGGCTCGTTGCGACATGCCGCTCCACCACATCGATCGCGCCGTGCAGCAAGAAGCCTTCATTCAATTTTGCAGCTTCCGCCATGCTTCTCGGATCTTCGTGCTCGTGCAGCGGGAGCCCGAACGAAAGATCGTAACGTATGAGCTCCAAGTGATCGTGATCTTCGATCACCTGCATCATCCACCCATGCAGCTCGATGCGCATGCGTTCGATCTCGTCCCAAAAAACGCTCGATACCGTGGGCAGCACGCGCTCTTCATGGTCACGCGCGGCTTTGTCCAGACACTGATCGAGCGCGCGTAGTGCTTGGGTTTGGCGATCCAAACATAGCGGCAAACCGTCTTGTTTTTCGAGCGCCGCCAGCGCTGCAGCCTGTACGCGATGAAAAAGCACGCCTCGCGTGATCGGATCGAGCCTGTCCGGCGTCGTTCGTCTTTCACGCGCCGGGATTCTGTGAATTGCGGCGAGCAGAAATCGGTACGGACACGCGGCGAATTTCTCGATCGCCGTCACGGCAAACGAACGCGTGCGCAGTCGATTGGCGTTCAGCACGGGCGCCGTTGCCGCGGTCTTGCGAATGACGCCGTCGTGGTGCGAATACGGCCGATCCCAACGTGCCGATCGCGATCGGAGCGATCGCGCAAGATGCGGATTCAAGTCCAGCAGGTACTGCGCTCGACCTGCAGTCGGAGCGTCATTCGATGAATGCAAGAGCAGCCCCAGCATCGCCAAGTCGTGTTCGGCGTCGTCAATCGCGTCTTCGGGAAGGGCTGGTGCAGGCCATGCCAAACGCGTACCCGATGCAGTTGCCGCGTCGCGCTCGAGCGTGTCGTGATCAGGCAAAATTCCCGTCGTCGCGCGCCGCACGTCGAGCCCGTAAAACGAAGGCATCCGCGGACGACCAGCCGTGACCTCGACGCGCGGATACGACAAGTGCACTCGCTGACGAGCAGCTCCAACGGACAATCGCAAGAGCAGTCGCTCGTATTGCCCGCGATCCGTTTGAGTCCATAACGTTTTGCTGATCGCCCTTCGATCGGCGTCGAGCAAAATGGGATCTTCACGCGGCGCTTCGGGGAACAATCGTTCAGCAAGTCCCGGAACGAACACCACCGCAAACGATCGCCCTCGCGCCAAGTCCGGCGTGCCGACGAACACTTCACCGTACCTGCGTCCCGACGGCTGCACGGTTTTCGTGCCGAGGCGCCCTTCGAGAACACGTCGCACCTCGTCGAAGGCAACGTCTTCGACATCGGCCATCGGATCGAGCTCGGTAAACGTCGTGATCACGTGCGATGGGTCTTCGAGCGCCATCGTGGCGATGCGGCCGAGTTCTTCGAGCCAAACCTTCCAGCTTGCTCGTTGCGGCAGCGCGGCCAGCGCTTCGATGAGCGGCAGGGCAAAGTCCGAAAGGTCACGTAGCGCTTGGCTTTCGCGCTCTACGGTGTCGATGCGTGGTGAGCTCGAATCGGTTTGTCGCAGCAGATGTAGTTCACGATCGAACGATTGGCCCAGCGCATCGAGGCGTCTTGGCCAGCGATCCTTGCGCCCGACGATGGATGCCTCTGCGAGCAATCGTTCCCAAAGAAGCGTCGGCAAAAGCGGCGTGGACGATGCTTTGGGTAATGTCGGCGTTGTTTCGTACGGAAGCATGACGGGTTGTCCTTCGAGCAGCGCGCCGAGGAGCTCGGAGCGACTCGAGGGAAGCGACGATTCGTTGGTGGTCAAAACGACGTCACGATTCGTTGGTGCGAGCGAAAGGAATTCGGCGAAGCGTTTCGAGGAAAAGTCTTCTGCGCGGCAGGCCAAAAGTGCGAGCAGGGCGCGTCCCGATGGTTCGGGCTGGGACGACCCGAACGCGAAGTGGGCGGGAATTTTTGCGCGAGCAAAGGCGCTTTCGAGCAGGCCCGCGTATGCTTCGGGTGCGCGAAGAAAAACCGCGACGTCGTCGAATCGCACGCCGCGCCTCGCTTCGGCCAAGATGCGACGCGCGATCTCCACGCATTCGCGACGTTCACCAGGTGCCGAGAAAAACGCCACATCGTCGCTCGTCTCGGTGGGTTTTATCTCCTCGGCCGCAAATATGTATTGGCACAGGCGCGACAGGGCCGACCCAGGTTCGTCGGGCAGCGGTTCTACGCGGCTCGTGGCAAGCGTCGACAGCACTCGTTCGGCTCGGCCGTCGCCCATGGGTACGCATGCGAAGGACTGTTTGGCGTGACGAACGAGCTCGGTCACGAGCGATTCGTCTGCGCGCGAGGTGATGGGCACGTCGACCAGCACGAGCATGGATCGGCGCACATCGGCGGCTTCGCGCGTGGCGGCGGCTGCTGTGAAGAGCACGTCGGCGTGATCGGCGATCTTGGCGCGGGCGCGATGTTCTTCGTAGAGGCGCAACAGCGTGCGGATGTCGCTGCTTCTTCGATCGACGCCTCGGATGTCGTCCGGCCCGATGCGCTCGGCACGAAGCTCGGCGATCGTCGTGCAGAGTGTACGGGAAAAACTCGGTGTTTTTGCTACGGGGGCGAAGTAATCGAGCAGGTTTTGCGCGAGCGCGTCCGCGACGGCGCGCGTCACGACAGCTTCGATCGCGAGTGGCGATGCCGGTGCGATGCCGCGTTTCGCGAGATCGATTGCGGCAAGGCGCGCGGCGAGTCGTCCGAGGGTCAGCCGATGCAGGCCGAAGGTCGCGCCTCGTTTTGCGCCCACGCGCGCGGCGAGATCCAGCGCAGCACCGCGTGACGCCCCCACGAGGAGCACTTCGGTGTCGCTTGGCGCTTCGCACAGAAACGCTTCCGCGGCCGATAGGCGCTCTTCGCTTCGTGGGGAGACGACCAGGCGGAGCACCAGCCCGTCATGCCTTTAGTGCGGGTCTTTGTCGAGCTTTCTTGCGAGCGGGCGAGCGAGGTGTTTGTCCGTAGCGATCCTCGAAGTGCGTTCCAATTCCGATATTTGCGGCAAAACATTACAAAAGATTGCGGATGTCGACCATGTGCAATCGCAAAACAGAAAATCTTCAAAAGATGAAGTCGTTGCTTTACTCGTCGCACGAAGATCGGCATGATCATCTCATGCAGCGATTCGTGGCCGCGCAGGAGCTGATCTACTCCACGGCACTGGCCGAGCTCGAGGCTGGCCGTAAGCAATCACATTGGATGTGGTTCATTTTTCCGCAGATTGCGGGGCTGGGGCACAGTCCAATGGCGCAACGATATGCGCTTGCGTCGCTCGACGAAGCGCGAGCCTATCTTGCGCATCCACTGCTTGGGCAGAGGCTCGAAGAATGCACGCGCGCGGTGTTGCGCCATCCGAAACGTTCCGCATATGAAATATTCGGTTCACCCGATGATCTGAAGTTTCGCTCGTCAATGACCCTTTTTCACCGTGCGGCTCCCGCGCATCCACTCTTTACTCGAGCCTTGTCTGTTTTTTATGGCGGCGAAGAGGATCCCAAAACGCTCGAACGGCTTTGAACCTTGCATTTGGAGCGCAGAAGGCATGAGCCTGGACGGACGGATCGACTGTGCGATTTCGCGATCACCGTTCAGGTGTCCGATTACCTGAATAGGTGCTATTCTCGTTCCGTGCATCCTCTCCAGCATGAACTCGGAGCAATTCTTGCCGAGGCTGAGCGGCGCGGCATCCCACTCGTCGTGCTTGGCGCGTTCGCAGTCCGCGCGTACCTCCGTGAGCCAGATCAGCGTTATACCCACGATCTCGACCTCTTCGCGCATGCAGACGCACTTGCTGCGTTGCGTGAAATGCTCACGACCCGAGGCTATACGGTTTATTCGGGCGGCTTATGGTGGCGCGCCGAGCGAACATCGGAAAAGGAACGGGTCCTCGTCGACATTGCCTTGGGCTCCGTCGTCGACATGATGTCGTTCGAAAGTTATCCCCTAGAAATCAAGGAGGCGCAACTTCGCGCGGAGCCCGGGGGGCCACTCATTCCTGTGCCACCCGTAGAAGATTTACTCGCAATGAAGATTCTCGCCCATCGGGATAAAGACATTCTCGATGTCATCGCCCTGCTGCGCGACGTAGGCCACGTCATCCGACCTGAAGCGTTCGCACGACGCGTCGAGGTTCGCGATCTCGAAATTCCCATGCGTCGAGGCTATCTCGAAATCATGGCAGCAATCGAATCTGGAGAGCTTGCTAGGCTGTGGGAGCTTCGAACGGGCGCCCCGCCTTCCCAGGACCTCTTGCCACAAGTCGTTTCCCAGCTACATACTCTCTTCCCATGATTCCTCCGCGCTACTTCGTGGATGCACGCCGCTCAGTGCCGTTTGGTACGCTCGACGAGGCCAAAGCATTTGCCCAGCAAAACTTTCCCGCAGTCATTCTCGAGCGTGTCGACGAATCTGATGGGAAATTTTCGTGGCGTGAAATTTTACGGTTCGATTGGCGCTGGGATGAAGAGCGTTGCGTTCCAGTGGTCGACTTCGGATAACGTGCATCATGACCTACGACCTCGGCACAGCAAAAGCACCTCGTTTGGCCGGCCGCGCGCTCGAAGCAGCGACCGCGGCGCTCGAACATCCAGTCACCGGCTTGCTTGCTTCGCACAAGCTCATGCAAGACCTCGGCATTTTGGATTTTCGCCGAGCCCACATCCCTGAACCTCCCACCGTCGGCCCAGACCTTCCGCGCCTTGGATCCATCGATGGTTCGAGCTCGACGCCGCTCGACCTCGAAGCCATCGTGAAGGGCGCTCGGCCGGCGAATGGCTTTGCCTTTGAATCCGCTGCCGATTTTCATGAAGCCTATCGATCCGGACGCGCCGATCCGGTCGTCGTCGCCGAGCGATTCATTGCCGCTGCCGAACGTCTCGACAAGGGCGAAGGCGCCATGCACATTTTCATCGAGCGCAACAATGAACGCGTATTGGCGGAAGCTCGTGCCAGCCGCGAACGATATCGACAACATGCACCGCTCGGGCCGCTCGATGGCGTGCCCATTACCATCAAGGACGAGCTCGACGTCGACGGATATCATACGACCGTCGGTACGCGATTTTTGAAAAACCTTGCGACCGACGATGCCGCCAGCGTAGCGCGATTACGCAAAGCTGGCGCAGTGATTCTCGGCAAGGTCAATATGTACGAAATTGGCATCGACACGTCGGGATTCAATGCGCATCACGGGACGCCCACGAATCCTTATGCTCCTGGCCATTATCCGGGTGGCTCGTCGAGCGGTTCCGCGGCCAGCGTTGCAGCCGGGTTTGGCCCCATTTCCGTGGGTGCCGATGGCGGCGGCTCCATTCGTATTCCCGCAGCACTTTGCGGCGTCGTCGGGCTCAAAGCCACGTGGAGCCGCATTACGGAGCTCGGCGCATTTCCTCTATGCGCAAGCGTCGGACACGTCGGACCCTTGGGCGCCACCGTGCGAGACGTCGCCCTGGCGTATGCCATCATGGCCGGTCCCGAGCCGCTCGATCACGATTCTCTTCATCAACCAGCCGTGCATTTGACGGGTTTCGGCGATGAGGATTTACGACACCTTCGTTTCGGGTTTTACCGGCCATGGGTCGAACATGCCTCGCCCGAAGTGACCCGTGCCGTATGGGACGCGCTGGATGTATTTCGCCAGCAAGGTGCTGAAATCATTGAAGTATCCGTTCCCGAGCTCGACCGTGTGCGCATCGCGCAAGCCATTACCATTTTGTGCGAAATGGCAACCTGCATGGAACGATTCGACGCCGAACATCGTCGCGATTATGGTCTCGGCGTGCGAATCAACTTGGCCATTGCCCGATCGCTCACGGGACGCGATTACGTGCAAGCGCAGCGTATGCGCACGCGATTCCAGCGCCATTTGGCAACCGTTTTCGAAAAAGTGGACGTCATCGTGACGCCAACGACGGCGCAGACGGCTCCTCCAATTGCAGCCGACGTGTTTCCGCGCGGGGAAAGCAATCTCGAAGTGACGAGCAACCTCATGCGATACAGCTTTCCCGCAAATTTGTCGGGCAATCCAGCGCTCTCCGTGCCAGGCGGATATGACGCCCATGCGCGGCCCATTGGCATCCAGCTCATGGGGCGACCGTGGGAAGAACACGTGCTCTTGCGCGCCGGCGAGGTTCTCGAGCGCCGCGTGGCGCGTCGATCTCCCGTCATCCACACGCGCCTGCTTCGAGACTGACCCTGTCACTCGGCGCATACAGTTTTACCCTGGAATCGCGCACGCAGTTGCAGTAAAGCTTCGAGTCATGGCGAAAGCAGCGTCCTTCGTGCTCTGTTCCTTCTTCGTTCTCGGCCTTGGGTGTGGTGGAACAACGCCGCCTGTTACGGATCCGGATCAAAAAACGGATCAATCTTCATCGGGCGACACGACGGCGACATCGACGAACGACACGACGGCTGCGCCGGAGAAGACGGCCGAAGTGAAGACCGATGCGCCACCCAAGCCGGAAGCGACTGCATCCGAGCCGCAAGAAGCACCTCCGCCGCCTCCAGCCATTTCATGTGATCCGCCGCCAGGAGCCAAACCGCCCACGGTCAAGCTCGCAATGACCATCGACCGCGCCCAAGTGAACCTCGACGATCATCGATTGGAGGTCAAACTGAATCAGCCGGCGTGCAAGGTGACGTTGAAGGTCATTGGTGAGTCAGGACGAACCATTGCCGAATCGGCAAAAGGATTTGGCGGTGCATCCGCAGGTACGGCGCTCGTTGCATCCTGGACGCCGTCGCAAATCGAACCGATTTTGCGTATCGAGGTTTGGGGGCACGATACGCACGGGCGCTACGTTGGAATGCAGATTACGCCGTGGAACGTGTCGATCGATCACGAAGAGGTCAATTTCGAGACCGATTCCGATGCCATTCGTGATTCGGAGGTGCCGAAGCTTCAGGCGAGCCTCGACAAGATCAAAGAAATCGCGAATCGCCACAAGGACTTGCCCGGCATTGCCCTTTACATTGCCGGCCATACCGACACCGTGGGCAGCCCCGAGCATAATTTGACGCTGTCGCGTAAGCGTGCACGAGCCATTGCGGCGTGGTTCCGCAGCAAGGGGCTCAAGATGCCCGTATCCTTCGAGGGGTTCGGCGAGCATTCTCCCATCGTGAAGACGGCGGATGAAGTGGCCGAAGCGCGCAATCGCCGCGTCGATTACATTCTAGCGCTCGAACCCCCGCGCCTCCCATCGGGCTCCGTGCAATTTGGTTGGCGAGGGCTGTGACCTCATTTCGGTAAAACCTCCGCCAGCACGTCGTCCGTTCCCAATTCCGTGAATCGAATGGTCGTTCCCAAGAATGTGCGAATGACTTCGGCTTGCGTGCGCGTGTGCTCGGATAACGCGAGCGTACGAAACGCGCCGCCTTTTCCAAGCGCCATTGGCAAGAGCAATTGGTCTGCGACGTGCTCGCCGATGGGAACCTCGGCCTTGACGTAACGATCGACCATTTTTGCAGCATTTTCGGCGACGATTTCTGCGCGCAGGCCGCGTTCGCCGTACGCCGTGAACACCTCCGTCACGTGCTCGCATATCACGTCGGCGACCAGGGCATTGCCGGGACCGTGGCTATTTTTGATGACCTCGGGCCGCGCCGTTTTTCGATCCCACCACGGCAATTCATCACAAAAATGATCCACTTCGCGCACGCCGACGATTCCCGGAATTTGCGCGACCAGCGCTCGAAGTTGCGTTTTGAGCACTTGACCACGTTCCCGTAAAACCAATTCTTCGAGCTTTGCTCCGCCCGCAATCGTCACTTCCAAACGTCCGCCTCCGGCCGGGAAAAACCCATAAGACGTAATGGTTCCGGAGGCTTTGCCGCCCAAGCGCCTTACGAGCGGTAAAAATGCACGCTCGATGGCGTCCCACGACGGCGCCATCGAATTGTGCGTGCCTCCTTCGATCACGAGCGACGAAGTGCCTTGGGCCAGGAGCAATGCGGGCAGCACAGTTTGCAATACGAGCGTCGCGCTTCCGGCGCTGCCGATGGCAAAATGGTACGACCCTGCGCGCGCCGCGCCCGGCTTGAAAACGAGCTCCTTCGAACCGATTTCGTCGCCCGAAAGCGTCGCGCCCGATACTTCCGCCGCGGCGCGCACGGCGCAGAGGTGTTGTCGCATGAGGCCCGGGCGAGATCTTCGCGCGCGAATCGAATGCACGCGAAAAGGTTGTCCCGTCACCATCGACAAACCCAGCGACGTGCGCAAAATCTGTCCGCCGCCTTCGCCGGTCGATCCATCCAGCGTCAACATGACATTACCCTTTCACGCATACCACTTGCCGTAGCGTGTGCACGATATCCACCAGATCCGCCTGCGCATTCATCACGTCGTCGATCGACTTGTACGCGCCCGGTGTTTCATCGATGACGTCGGCGTCTTTGCGGCATTCGATACCGGCCGTCATGCGCGCGTGATCCTCGAGCGAAAAAGCTTTCTTCGCCGCCGTACGCGACATTTTTCGCCCTGCACCGTGACTACACGAGCAAAACGATTGCGCATTACCCTTGCCGCGTACGATGAAACTTTTCGCGCCCATGCTGCCGGGAATGATCCCCAATTCTCCTTCGCCGGCACGCACGGCGCCTTTTCGAGTCACCCACACGTTTTTCCCGTAATGGTGCTCCTTCGCCACGTAATTATGGTGGCAATTCACCGCTTCGCTTCCAAGCTCGAAAGGCGGCAAAATCCCCGATCGACGCACGGCTTCGAGCGTCGCTTCCATCATCAAGGCGCGGTTTGTCCGAGCGAAGTCCTGCGCCCATTTCAAAGCGTCGTAATACGCACCAAAGTGCTCGGATCCTTCCGGCAAGTAGGCCAAGTCCATATCCGGAAGCCGAATCAGCCATCGCTCCATTTCACGTTTTGCTCGTTCGATGAACAAGCTTCCAATGCGATTACCCACGCCGCGCGAACCCGAATGCAACATGAACCAAACGTGATCGCGCTCGTCCAGGCACATCTCGATGAAATGGTTTCCCGTTCCCAGCGTTCCCAGGTGCTCCGGCGTCACACCTCGACCCAGCTTCGGGTCGCGTTCGACGATTCGTTTGAAACCCGGCTCGAGGTCATTCCACGCAGTCACGACGCGCGGAGGCAAGTTTGCCCATGCACCGCGATCGCCTGGTCCACCATTGTTCGTGCGCCCGTGCGGAACCGCCTTTTCGATGGCCGAGCGAATCGTTTTCAAGTCGTCGGGCAATTGCGAAGCCGTCAGCGTCGTTTCCACGGCAATCATTCCGCACCCGATATCCACGCCCACCGCGGCCGGAATGATCGCTCCATCCGTCGCAATCACGCTTCCCACGGTCGCGCCTTTTCCCGCGTGCACGTCGGGCATCACGGCGACCCACTTGTAGACGAATGGCAATGCAGCAACGCGACGCAATTGCGCTTCCGCCTCGGCCTCGAAAGGCACGCCTTTGGTCCACGCCTTGACAGGCACGCCGTCGGTTTGAAACGTCACATGGGTCGACTCGGTCATGGCAGTTTCCTCAGCGAGTGGTCGAGTCCGTAGAATGCACGATGCGTGCCCAGTGCAGAAGGGGCTTGTTGGGTAGCTTCGCATAGATGAGCGGATAAAAGACGATACATCCTTCCAAGTTCATGCTATTCTGGCGGTCCTATGGCTTCCCGTCCGCTCGTCGTCTTCAGCATTCTTGGCACCACGCTCGACGCTGGCCGAGGTCCCGGCCGATGGGACCGGTGGCGCCCCACCATTGCTTTGTGCCAGCACGAAGACCTGCTCGTCAGCCGCCTCGTATTGCTCCACGACAAGCAGTCGCGCGATTTAGCCGATCATGTTACGGCAGACGTGCGCCACGTATCGCCAGAAACGACGATCGAACGGATCGACGTCGCATGGAAGGACCCGTGGGACTTCGAGGAGGTGTATGCAACGCTGCACGATTTGGCTCGGTCCTATCCTTTCAAGCCCGATCAAGAAGATTACCTCGTGCATCTCACGACGGGCACGCACGTCGCGCAGATATGCTTGTTTTTATTGACCGAAGCGAGGTATTTGCCAGCGCGCGTCGTGCAATCGGCGCCGCCGCGTCGCGAACGACCGGACGGCCCAGGGTCGTATTCCATCGTGGACTTGGACCTGTCCCGCTACGACCGCATTTTATCGAGGTTTGCCCGGGAACGCAAGGACGGTCAAAGTTTTCTCAAGGCGGGCATCGAAACGAAGAATGCCGCATTCAATCGATTGATCGAGCGAATCGAGGAAGTCGCGAAAGCATCGCGAGCGCCGATCCTGCTCATGGGGCCCACGGGTGCGGGCAAGAGTCAGCTCGCGGCGCGTATACACGAGCTAAAAAAATCTCGCCGACAGATTCAGGGCGAGTTCGTTCCGGTCAATTGCGCCACGCTTCGGGGCGATGCTGCAATGGCTACGCTATTTGGTCACAAGCGAGGTGCATTCACGGGGGCCGTGACGGACAGGCCGGGCCTTTTGCGAAAAGCAGACGGGGGCCTGCTCTTTTTGGACGAAATCGGGGAGCTCGGGCTCGACGAACAAGCCATGCTTTTGCGGGCGATCGAGCAAAAGGCGTTTTACCCGGTCGGCGCGGATCAAGAAGTGAAAAGCGATTTTTTGCTGATTGCTGGGACCAACCGTGATCTCGGAGTCCTGGCGGCAAAAGGAGAATTTCGTGAAGATCTATATGCCCGAATCAACCTCTGGACGTTTCGTCTTCCGGCATTACGCGAGCGGCCCGAAGACATCGAGCCGAACCTCGATTACGAGCTCGAGCTTGCAGCCAAAGTCCTGGGCGTGAACATCACGATGAACAAGGCGGCGCGAGAAGCATTTTTGGAATTTGCGATCTCAGGTCGTGGGCTTTGGGCGGGCAATTTTCGGGACTTGAATGCATGCGTCACGCGCATGGCCACGCTCGCACACGGGGGACGCATTACGAAAGAAATCGTCGCCGAAGAAATAGAACGGCTCGAAACTTCCTGGTCGAGCGGCAGGGCCTTATTGCAGGGCAAGAAGTCGGACGGTGTCGATTACGTGGCGGATGTGCTCGGAGAAGCGGCCGCGAAGCTCGATCGATTCGACCGCGTGCAGCTCGAGGACGTCTTGCGAGTTTGTCGGGACGCTCGGAGTTTGAGCGAAGCGGGGCGCGTTCTTTTTGCCGAATCTCGCAAAGGCCGCACGACGGTCAACGATGCCGATCGATTGCGAAAATATTTGTCTCGATTCGATATCGAGTGGAAAGACGTGAGTGGTGCTCGTTCTTGAGCGGCAAGGGCGACCGCGCGGAAG
Organism: Polyangiaceae bacterium; assembly: GCA_016715885.1. Taxonomy (NCBI): domain Bacteria; kingdom Pseudomonadati; phylum Myxococcota; order Polyangiales; family Polyangiaceae; species Polyangiaceae bacterium. The sequence continues at coordinate 78,874 of JADJXL010000015.1, read as the reverse complement.
TTCGTCGTGCGCTCGTGCTTCGAGTGGGCTATAGCAGACGCCTCGATGTCCTGGCTCTCGCCCGAATTGTCCCTGTCCGGCCAGCATCCGCTCGTGCTCGTGCTGCTTTTTGCGTCGGGCTTTTTGGCCTCGTCCATCAACGCCGTCGCAGGCGGCGGGTCGCTCATCACATTTCCGCTCTTTGTGGCTTTTGGCGTTCCGCCCGTTTCGGCGAATGCGACGACGGCGGTGGCGCTGTGGCCTGGATCTCTGGCCAGTGCATTCGGATATCGTGACCAGCTCGCGGCGGCAAAACGTAATCTTCCGTATTTGATTCCGCCCACGGTATTGGGGAGTCTTTTTGGCGCGTGGCTATTGACACATACGCCCGAGCGGCTTTTCGATTTCGTCGTTCCTGTCTTGATTCTGCTGGCGACGCTGCTGCTTGCATTTCAGGGCCAAATTCGCGCGAAGGTGCTCGGTTCGAAGGCGCGTTTGCCCACGTCGGCAGGCGTCGTGCTTCAATTTTTGCTCAGCGTGTATGGGGGTTATTTCGGGGCGGGCATGGGGATCGTCATGCTCGCGCTTTTTGGGCTTTTCGTCGAAGGAACGCTGCACGAGCACAATGCGCTCAAAAATGGGCTCGCCGTAACCGTCAATATCGTTGCGTCGTTGTTTTTCCTGCGAGCGGGGCTTTTGTGGATCGTTCCTGGCCTATTTACCATGGTCGGAGCGATTACGGGTGGTTACGTATCTGCGCGTCTTGCGACGCGCGTCGACCCGGTGAAATTGCGCCGGTTCATCGTTGCGCTTGGATGCGCCATGACCGTGTGGTTCATTCGGCAAGCATGGAAAAATGCTTGAATGACGTCAATTCGTGAGCGTTTTTAATGCTTGCGCGGCTCGTGCACGTACGCCCTCGTCCGGATCGTCTTCGGCGATCGGTTCGAGAATTCCGGCGAATTGCGACCAACGAGTTTGTGTCATGGCATAAATGGCCGCGTCGCGTACTTTGGCGGAGCGGTGATTGGAAAGGTCGCCGAATGCGCCAAATAGGTCCGCGTCGAATGCACATACGCTCGCGAATACGGCGAGCTTGAATGCCGCCCAAATGCCTTCATTTTCGGTTTTGGCACCACTTGCGAGCGCGATGATTTCGTCACGGTCCAAAATGGGCACGCTGCTGCGAATGAACGCCGCGACGTCCGTCCATCGAGGTCCCTGAAGGTCGAACCAGCGTAAGCCAAGGCGATGGTCGTCCGTGAATCGGATGCGGCAATCCTTGGTCGCCGTAGACCATTCATACACGAGCGGCTGGTTGTCATCGCGTTCGATGCGGTTCCACAAGAACCACTGCTGCGACGCCAGCCTTCGCACAGCATCGGTATCGACATTGTCCTTGCACAAGAGCCGCGTCGATGACTGGTCGTTCACGTGCACGCTCCTTGGATCGCTGCCCGGAGCGTACCGAGGCGATGGGATGCGTCAATTGAAATGGAAGGAACGCTCACAACGTTTAGCTGCATGGCTAGGATTTTATCCAAATGTCTATGAACGAGCGGAGCATGCATTGCGAATCAGCGAATATTTCGCCGTGAATCTCGGTCAGCGATGCAAGGAGCTGCCGCGGAGATTGCTTGGCACGGAGGATGCAAAAGCTCGAATGCGTCACGCCAGGATAGCTCAGTGGATAGAGCGCGTATTCACCCTGGCCGGTATTCTCCGGCAACGGCAGTGATGGTCAGGGTTACTCCGCTTCGGACGGCGAGGTCGCGGGTTCGAATCCCGTTCCTGGCACTGAATGAAACAGCCTCACCCCCAACCCCCTCTCCGTGAAAGGAGAGGGGGTGAAGAAAGGAGAGGGGCAATGACGAACAGAATGCGTCGAGTTGTAGTCGTTTGTGATCAAACGATTGTGCGGACTTATTTCGATCGGATCGGTAGCTTGACTCTTTCGAGCGTCGTGCCCGCGTCGTCGTAGACCTGCACCTCGAGCTCGCCCGAGTCCGATGCTTGAAGCGTGTTGTAGCCCCACGTGCGGAACGACCATGATGGTTCGATGTTGAGCTTGAGGGGCGTGCGAAGTTTGCCGTTGATCAGGAAGTCGACGTGCACGGCGCGCGTTTCACTAGAACGGTTGCGCATTTTCAGGTGTGCATACACGCGCGTGCCAGGGGCCGCGGCCTTGAGTTTGTCGACGGGTTCCTTTTTCTCGACGCCCGACGTGATCGTGAGCTCGAGGAGTTCGATCGGTACGCGCGTGCGGGGTGGTGGCGCTGGAGGCGCTGGTTGCGCAGACGATCCAGTGCCACTCGGAGCTGCAGCATCGGCAGGTGCGCTGCTCGTTGGCACGGCAGGAGCGCCATCGGCGGATCGTTCTTCGCATCCACCGAGGCACGACCACATGGCGAAAAGCGTGATGCCGTAGCGAAAGGCCGGCGTCATTTCACAGCCTCCTCGTAACGATTGTGCAGCTCGACGGGCGCTCGTTGACGCGTGCGGAGCTTCATGTTGACGAGCTCGACGGACAGCGAGAAGGCCATCGCGAAGTACACGTAACCCTTGGAAATATGCTGCCTCATGCCTTCGGCAACGAGCAGCACGCCAATGAGCAAGAGGAAGCTCAGCGCGAGAATGCGCATGCTCGGGTGCTTGTTGACGAACCGTCCGATCGCTCCGGCAAAGAGGAGCATCACGATCATCGCAATGACGACGGCGGTCGACATGATGACGAGGTGCTGCGCCATGCCGACGGCGGTGATGACCGAGTCGAGCGAGAAGACGAGGTCGAGCAGAACGATTTGTACGACGGCGAAAGAAAATGAAAGACGAGGCTTCGGAGCACCTTCTTCTTGTGTATCCACTTCGAGCCGCTCGAACATTTCGTGCGTGCTCTTGGCGATCAAAAAGAGGCCTCCTCCGAGGAGAATGAGGTCACGTGCGGAGATCGGGTGACCGAGCACCACGAAGAGATCCGCTGTCAAACCCATGACCCACGTGAGGCCAAAGAGCAGGCCGAGACGCATGAACAGCGCCAGCCCGAGACCCAACGTGCGCGCCGTGGGTTGTTGATGCGGCGGCAGCTTGTTGGTCGTGAGCGTCAGAAAGACGATGTTGTCGATGCCGAGAACGATCTCGAGTCCGGTGAGCGTTGCGAGGCTGGCCCAGCTATCGGCGTGTTTGAAGACTTCGAGCGCACTCATGAGTTGGACGTCTTTAACACGAGAGGACGCAAGGCGCCGAATGCTTGGCGCAGCGCGACGGTTCAGTTCATCGACGCGGATGATTCGAGACGCGCGTGATCGGTGATCTCACTGTGGAACGCTCGGAAGATCGATTCCTCCGGCCAGTGCGGAGCACCTTCGAGCAGGGTCGGGACTTTCGCGTGTTGCCCGCGATCGATCGCGACGATCGCGGCTGCATAACGCATCGCCCAAAAGACGAGCGGGCTACGTTCGCTCGCGCGTTCCAAGAGCTCACCATCGCCAGGTTCGCTCTGGTGCGCAAACGCTCGGGCGAACGCACCCACTGCGACGCGAATGCCAAGAATGCGATCGCGGAGCGCGTCGTTTTTCACCGGCAGAGGCATGCGAGCGAGTCGGCGCGCTTGTTCGAGTGCGGCGTCTCGGTCGCCTTCGAGCGCGAGCAAGATCGTATCGAGAAAGAGTCGGTGTTCGAGCGCGGCTTCCCAAGCGGGCCCTCGTTCGGCAGCAGCGAGAGCCGCGCGAGCGCTTTCGACCCAACCGTGTGCGGCGAACGCCGTGGCCGTCATGAGCGGGGCCATCGTGGCGGGGTAGGGAATTTTTTCGAGCGCGGTCGACCAGCTTTGCAGCACGGCGATCACGTTGCCTGAACGCATCACGCGACGAAGGCGCCGCCGCGACCACCACCTGGAAAACGCAGCGGCGCCTGCAAGGGCGAGCAGTGCTGCAGCGATGAGTGGTTCGTGGAGGGAAAACCGGACCGCGGCGGCTGCGAGCGCTGCAGACACGACGAATGCGATCCAGAAGAGCGCGCGCCCGCCGCCGTCGTTGCCCAGAGATAGATGATCCACGACGGGTCTGTAGCGTACGGACGTGTGCCGAGTCGGCAAGTCGCGAGCGATGCGGCAAAACAAAAAGAAAAGGGCCTGCCACACCCGCTTTCCGCTACCGTTGCTACCTTCCGGTCCTGGCGGGGTTCACAGCGCGCTGTCGGCAGACCCACAACAATGATGCACGATTCCCGCTCGCGGGCTCAGTCCGAAAGGAATGCGCCACGAACGATGTGCAACGGCGCCTTCGTAGCCCATCGTCACGTTCGTGTCGAGTGGCACGTTGAAAAATCCCAGCCGCGTGGGGATTGCCGCGGAGGATCCATGGGATCAGCCGCTTTTCGATCGCTCAGCGCACGTGTGCGTGGTAGCGCGCCCGCGTGACTGACACTGCCCTCTCCTCTGGTCGTCGTGTCCTCGTGCTCGGCTCGGGCGCTCGCGAACACGCGCTTTCGCTCGCACTCGCTCGCAGCGTGAGCACGTCCGAGGTCATCGTTGCACCCGGTAATGCTGGGACGGTTTGTCCGGGTACGGATCGCGTCGCGCCCATCAGACGCGCGAGCAGTGCCGCGGACAAACCCGAAGCGATCGTCGAGCTTGCGCGTCGTGAAGGCGTCGATCTCGTGGTGGTTGGTCCGGAAGCACTGCTTTGTGCAGGTGTCGCGGATGCGCTCGAGCAAGCGAGCATTCGCGTATTTGGTCCCAACCGCGAAGCGGCTCGCCTCGAAGGATCGAAGGCGTTCATGAAAGAGTTTGCCCGACGTCACGGCATTCCGACGGCGCCGTTTGCCATCGTGACGACGTTCGAAGAAGCCGAAGCGGAGATTCGACGCCGTGGCGCGCCCATCGTCGTCAAAGCCGACGGGCTCTGCGCGGGCAAAGGTGTCGTCGTCGCTCGTACCGAGGAGGAAGCGATCGCCGCGGCGCGGGACATGCTCGTGGACAAACGCTTCGGTGAAGCAGGACAAACCGTGGTGATCGAAGACGTCATCGCTGGAGAAGAAGCGAGCGTCCACGCGGTCACGGATGGAACGTCGTTCATCGTTCTCCCGGTCGCGCGTGATCACAAACGCGTCTTCGATGGCGACGCCGGGCCCAACACCGGTGGCATGGGCGTCTATGCACCGTCGCCGCATGTGTCGCCTGCGCTTCTCGCGCGTATCGAACGGGAAATTTTGCAGCCGACGATCGATGGAATGCGAAAGGAAGGTCGGCCGCTGCGCGGCGTTCTTTTCGCGGGGCTCATGATCACGCCTGCGGGTGACCCCATGCTGCTCGAGCACAACACTCGCTTCGGCGATCCTGAATGCGAAGCGCTCGTGTCGCTCATCGAAGGCGACTTTGCAGCGCTCTGCGATTCCGTGGCGCGTGGAGCGCTCGACACGAAAGCTGTGCGAATTGCATCCGATCGAAGCGCGGTCGTCGTCGTGCTCGCAGCCGCGGGGTATCCAACCGCGCCGCGATCGGGCGACGTGATTGCCGGCATCGATCGCGCAGCGCTTCGTCCGAACGTTGCGGTGTACCATGCAGGAACGCGCGATGCGGGCGGCGAAATCGTCACGTCGGGCGGTCGAGTCCTCGCGGTCACGGCGACGGGCGGATCGATCGCTGAAGCCCGCGACAACGCGTATGCTGCGGTCGCCGACATATCATTCGACGGTGTCCATTTTCGACGCGACATCGCCGCTTCGGCGGCCGGCGTCGCGACTGGTCCCTGAGCTCCCTACGCCTGCGCGGCTTGTTCATCGAGACCACTCGACCCTGCTCCGCATCCCCGTCATGCTTCACCATGCTGCTCGATTTGCGACGTAGCTCGAGCGCGACAGCACGCCCGTGGAACCCATCATCGATCTTGCACCAGGTGCCGAGGACAATCAGCTCGCCGTCGAGCTCGTGACGCAAATTCGTCGGAACGTCGCTCGTTCGACCAAGAAAAACCGTGACTTTCGTTCGCTACGAGGCTCGGTGCTCATCGTCGCGCAAGACACGCAGTCCGTGCTCACGATGCGATTCGACCACGGTCGGCTCACAGTTCACGAAGGTGCGGTGGGCATCCCGTCCGTGACGCTCTGCGGTGACGAGCAAGTCTTGCGCGACCTTGCGCGTCTGAAGCTGTCGCCGTGGCTGCGGCTTCCGACAGTGGTCTTTCGTACCAGTCGGGACTTCGGCAAGCGGACGCTTTGGGATTTTGCCCAGGCGATGACGGCAGAGCGGCTCACGGTGTACGGCTTGTTTTCGCATCCGAGGCTGCTCTTGAGTCTGTTGCGGGTGGTTTCCAGCGACCCGTGACGAAGGGATCGACAGAGCCACTTTGACGGCGCTTTGCGCCGTTGGTATGGCTCGAATATGGCGGTTCGACTGCGGTATCTCTCGCACGAGCTCGAGGTGCCAATCGGCCAGTTCGTGATTGGGCGCAGCGCGGACTGCCAACTTGCGCTCGACGATCCGCTCGTATCGCGGCGGCATGCACTGCTGACGGTGCGTACCGATGGCGTGACCGTGGAAGACTTGGGAAGTCGCAACGGCGTGCGCGTCAACGATTCGATCATCGAAGGTCGAGTCGAAGTCGTTCATGGCGACAGGATCACCATCGGTTCGCAGGAGATGGTGCTCGAAGGCGTACCTGACGAAAGCATCATCGCGGCACCCGAGTCGATCGCGTTCGGCACGACGCGTGCGTCTACGTTGACGCAACAAACTGCCGCCGCGATGATGCAGCGCGAGGACCTACGCGAGGAGCCGTGGAGCGAGTCGACGACGCCCGGGATATCGCTGAGTTTTTCTTCGTCGCGTGCTCCGTTTGGGCCTGCGCAGCCGGACCGTCGCGTCACGGCATTGTCGTTCATCGGCAGCCTCGCGGACAAGGCGCTGACGATGGGTCGGGCCGAAGAAGCAGAGCGTATTTTGCATCGTTCGCTCAATGAACTTTTGGAAAAAGCCCGTGGAGGTACTTTACCGCCGAACGAAGTTGCCGCGAAAGCTGCGATGTATGCTGCCAAGCTTGCATCAGCGACAGCCAAAGGCTCTTGGATCGAGTACATCTTTGCCCTCTACTCCTGCACCGAGCAGCTCGTTCCAGGTTCCGTCGTCGACGAGCTTTATTCAGCGGTGCGCAAGGTGAAGACGCTCGACATGGCCATTCTACGAAACTACGTCGAATCGTTGCGAAAGCGCTCTTCCAACCTTGGGCCGAGCGAGCGGTTCGTGCTGCAGCGCCTCGAGGGATTGGAACGCCTCGGGGGCCTTAAGTGAGGATGCGAGATGCCGTTTCGGATTCGCTACCTTGCGCATGACCTCGAGCTTCCCATCGGGGATTTCGTCGTAGGACGTGGCCCCGAATGCCAGCTCGCAGTCGACGATCCGCTCGTCTCACGCAAGCACGCCGTGCTTCGTGTGAGCAGCTCGGGTGTCGTCGCGCAAGACCTTGGCAGTCGCAACGGCGTGCTCGTCAACGGCGTGAAACTCGAAGGGTCGCGCGAGCTGGTTCCAGGCGACAAAATCCGCATCGGCAATCAAGAGATCGTCGTTTACAAAACGGACGACCATCGACCCGGATCGCACGCCGACGAAGAGCAGCGCCGCGCGATGCAGACGATTGGCGGCATGCACGTCGCCGACATCCACGCATCGATCGAAGCGGCGGCGATGGACTCGAAATCCTCACCCGATGGGCGACTTGGCGCATCCGAAACTGCGCGTCGTTTCCAGTCGGTGCGCCTTCTGTGCGGCGTGGCGGACAAAGCCCTTGCTCTCGGGCGTGCCGACGAAGCCGAACGTATCCTCGCGTCGCTCTTGCAGGCGATCCTCAAGAAAACCAAGGAAGGCAGTCGCCCCAAGGGTGGCGTCGCCGAATACGCAGCGCTCTATGCCGCACGTCTTGCCGCTGCCACGACGAAAGGCGCATGGGTCGACTACGTCTTCGACCTCTACATGTCCATCGATGCACCGCTGCCTCCAGCCGTCATCGACGAGCTCTTCACGGTCGTACGAAAAGCCAAAAATTACGACATCAAACTGATCCGCGCGTACGTCGCGGCGATGCAGAAACTGGCTCCGCAACTCGGTCCGGCCGATCGGTTTCTGGTCCAACGAATCGAGGGCCTCGAGCGCCAGGTCTCGGTGTCGTAACGCCTTCGTCTCGCCGTTCGTTTGTCTCGACAGACGCTTGCGCGCGCCGGTTCATCCGTTGCCATCCCAGGTTTTTCTCGGCCGCACGACGAATCGCATCACGCAGCTCCGCATTGCGCACTCGTTCGACTTCACCCGCCACGTTCGAAGGAAGCGGCACGGCCGGAGGTGTCGTGCGCACGTGCTCTTCTCGCGTCTTGCTCCGCTCGGGCGCATCCACCTGACCCACGCGAAACCGCAGCGCTTCGACCGGGATTCCACGCGCGCGAAGTTGCGCGAGGATCGGCTCACCAAGCAGCGACAACTCTTGCGCCCACGTGGAGCTCGCCACGCGCACGTGCAGCACGCCGCGATCGAGTTTCGCAGGCATGGCGCGAGCCGCGATGCGCGTTCCCACGGCCGCTTCCCAGTCACGAGCCGACACGGGAGCACGTGCATCAGGCGCTTCTTTGGGGGGCGAAATCTCGGTTGCTCGGCCGAGCACCGCTCCGAGCTGCTCAATTCCCCGCAGCGCTCTCTTCTTTTTCACTTCGCTCTAGATCAAACGGGGTACCGAAGGTGGGAGTCGAACCCACAAGTCCGTAAGGACAACGGATTTTGAATCCGCCGCGTTTGCCATTCCGCCACTTCGGCTCGATTCGAGAGCGCGGACATTAGCGCATCCGGGGGCTGGTCTGCAATGTGATCCTTCACTAAGGCGTTTCGTTGCCGGAGTCGAACGGCTCCGGGCCAACCGTGTCTCCCATGCTATACCGCGCGCCTGCCAGCGCCGAGGTCTGTATGAGCAAGTCGAAAGTCGCGATTTTACGCACGTCCCCCGCCACGGTCCTCGATGACTACCACCGCTTGATGAACCTCGCGGGCTATCAGGACGTGATTGCCAAAGATGCCGACACGGCGCTGAAGGTGAACATCTCCTGGCACTTCTTCTTCCCAGGTTCCTCCACGGTCCCTTGGCAGCTCGACGGCGTCATCCGCGCCATGCTGAAGGACGGCTACGACAAACAGCTCGTCCACGCTTGCCACAACCGCACCGTCGTGATCGACGCGCACCTCGGCGAGCGCGAAAACAAGCAGGTCGACGTGGTGAATGCGCACGGCTTGCGCAATGTGCACCTCTACGAAGGCGAAGAGTGGATCGACATTCGTGACGCCGTCGGTGACTTGACGAAAAAGTTCACATGCTTGAACGAGGTCTACCCGAAGGGCTTCAGCATCCCGAAGCGGTTCATCGGGGAGAACATCATTCATCTACCGACGGTCAAGACGCACATCTTCACGACGACCACGGGCGCGATGAAGAACGCGTTCGGCGGTCTGCTCAACGAGCATCGCCACTGGACGCATCCGGTCATTCACAAGACGCTCGTCGACTTGCTCATGATCCAGAAGAAGATCCATCGAGGCGTATTTGCCGTGATGGATGGCACGTTCGCCGGTGATGGTCCGGGCCCGCGCTGCATGATCCCGCACGTGAAAAACGTCATCCTCGCATCGGCTGATCAAGTGGCGATCGATGCCGTGGCCGCGAAGCTCATGGGCTTCGATCCGATGAGGGATCTCGAATTCGTGAGGCTCGCGCACGATCTCGGGCTCGGCTGTGGCGACGTGCGCGACATCGAAATCGTCGGTGACGTCGACGCGGCGAAGGAAAACTGGAATTTCCAGGGTCCTTTCAAAGAGATGACGTTCGCCTCGCGCAACCAGCATCGAATTTATTGGGGCCCGCTGAAGGGGCCGATCGAGTGGTCGTTGAAGACGTGGCTCGCGCCGTGGGCCTACGTGGCATCCGTCGCGTACCACGACATGTTTTGGTACCCGATGTATGCCCAGAAAAACGTGCAGAAGGTGCTATCGAGCGACTGGGGCCGCCTCTTTGCGAATTGGGGCAATGTTTCTGCTGATCCCGAAGGCCGTGGATTTCCCGATGTCGGCGCCGTCAGTCCCGAGCTGATACGAATCGGGCTGAAGCATTTCGTCGAAGGCTTCCGCCTCATTGGCATGGCGGTCGCCGAATCCCCCGAATTGAAGCACCGACAGATGCGCAAAGACCGCGAAGCCGCACGCGCACATTCCTGATAGTTGGAACGGGTTTGGCCTGTAAACCAGGCCAGACCCTTCGTCGGCGCGCACGGACGCGTGCGCGCTGAGCACCTAGTTCTTCGAGGGATCTTTGGGCGTTTTGTCGTCCGAAGTCGCGTCGTCGCCTTCGGCTGTCGTTCGGAACGCCGCAGCCTGATCATCGTGCCCGTCGTCGTGGGTGACGATCGTTGCGGATTCGACGGGATCGTTGGATGACGACAGCGACAGGTCGACGCTGCTGCTGTTGCCAACTTGTTTGGCAGCCGTATCGGCTACGTTGCGACGGACGAGCTCGAAGACGTCGAAAGCGATGGGCTTGCCCGTCATTTCGCGGGCATTGCATTCGAACGAGCTCTGAGCGGCTCGATGGGTTGCTTCGTCAATGAGAATCTGGTTTGTCTCTGCGATGCCTTCGAGCACTGCGGCTGTACGAGGCACGATACCGAGCACCGTGTGTTCGAGGCGTCCGTAGGCTTTCGAGCCGACTTCGCCGACGGAAATATTTCCCGTCGCAATGCCCATGCGGACGCCCAGCGCATAAGGAGAATCCTTGCCGGCACGCACGGCAAGCGTGCGGAGCTGCGATCGAATGGTCAGGCATGCATCGAGCGCACGGCCGACGTGATCTTCGCCTTGGAAAACCACCATGACCGCGTCGCTCACGAACTTTTCCACGACGCCCCCGCGATACGTGATAGCCGGCACGATGACCTCGAAATTGGCGTTCAGCGTGCGAACCAGCTCGTCGATGTTGTTCGGCGTCACCTTGGTATGCGTTCCCGCGATGTCGATGAATGCGACCGATGCAGGTCCTGTCGTGACGGGCACGTAAAGCGATTTGGCGCGCAAACGATCGACGAGGTTTGGGCTGACGAACATGCGCAAAACGGAATTTTCTTCGGACGATTGCGCATTCTTTCGCAGTTCGAGCACGTGCTTGAGCGTCTTTTCGATGGTGACTTCGAGATCTTTGAAGTCGATGGGTTTTACGACGAAATCGAAAGCACCGCGATTCATCGCCGTGCGAATGTTCCCCATGTCGCCATATGCCGATACGACGATGGTCCTTACGAGCGGGGCGACATCGATGACATGCGACAGGAACGTGAGTCCGTCCATTCCGGGCATGTTGATGTCGGTCATGATGACGTCGATGTCGTCATGCTTGCGGAGTTTTTCCAGGGCATTCAAACCGTCCGACGCAAAAACGAAATCATAAATGCCTTTTTTTATCTGCTGCCGAAATCGCTGCTTGACCAAAAGCTCGACGTCCGGTTCGTCGTCCACGACCAGAATTCGGGCCCTGCCCCGTTCTCGATGTTCGGTCAATGCCGCGAAAGCATTGGCGAATTCGCGCGCATTGCGAAAACGTTTGTCCGGGTCCTTGGCAAGTGCTCGTTCAAAAAAGTTGTCCACTTCCGGCGGAAGTGCTGGCACGACCTCCGACGGTCGAGTGAATGGATCGGTGCAAATGCGCACCATCAGCATACCGAGCCATTGTCCGGCAAATGGATTCACTCCGGTGAGCGCTCGGTATGCAACCACCGCGAGCGACCAGAGATCACTTCGATGGTCCACCACGCCGCCGCGAATTTGCTCGGGACTCATGTAAAGCGGCGTGCCGACGATGGTTCCCGCCGCCGTCTGCCCAAGGACTTCGTCGTCCGCATCGATGTTGGGCTCCGACAACATCGCCACGACGCCGAAATCGAGAATCTTTACGACTTCACCCGTATCGCTTTGCGAAAGGAAAATGTTGGCCGGCTTGAAATCACGATGCACGATGCCTTTGGCGTGTGCCGATGCCAGCCCCAAAGCCGCCTGCTTGATAATCGATGCAACGACCCCGAGCGGCATGCGATTGTCCCGCTCGAGCCGACTGTCGAGGTCTTCTCCTTCGAGCAGTTCCATCACGATGTACGGCGAGCCATCGTGGATACCGTAATCGTGAATTTGCACTACGTGCGGATTTCTGAGCTGCGCGATCGCTTTGGCTTCGCGGTCGAAGCGCAGCCGCGCCATGCTCGACGCCATGTGGTCCTGGGTCATCAACTTGACCGCCACTCGACGCCGCAGGTGCTGGTCGATTGCTTCCCAGATGAAGCCCATGGCGCCGCGTCCAATTTGTTGCACCAGTTCGTACCTGTCGGCAACGACGCGGTTATGCATGGTAATCCACGATATCCTACAGATCACCGCTTCGCTCGTCAACGTAGGTTCTCCATTTTCAGAATGGTGATCGAGCCTTCACGACCTTTGGTTTGAACATTTGGGGCTTCGGATCGCCTTTGGCGCCCTTCGCCCCAAACCCCAGGTTCGGCTCGGTGCTACCGTCTCGCGCGTGCCGGTCCTCGTTGCGCAAGACATCTCCAAGTCCTATGGCCAGAAAACCATCCTCGATGGCGTCTCCTTATCGATCCACACAGGCCAGCGCGTAGGGTTGGTCGGATCGAACGGCAGCGGTAAGAGCACGCTGGCGAGAATTCTCGCGGGACTCGAAGCGCCCGATGCAGGTTCGGTCGCCGTACGGCGTGGAGCCTCCGTCGCGTACCTCGCGCAAGAACCCACGCTCGATCCAGACGCGACCGCGCGAACCATCGTAACCGAAGGACTTGGCGCTTGGTCACAGGCCAAGACAAACCACGAGCGTTTGTCCGCGCGCATCGCAGCCGGTGAACCGCACGCGGACAAACTCCTCGCCGAGCAAGCCGAAGCGGCCGCGCAAATCGAACGTCACGGCGGCTGGGATCTCATGCATCGCGTGGAAGAAATCCTCGGTCACCTCGGCATCGAACGCCCCGACGTTCCCGCTCGCGAACTGTCCGGCGGTGACAAACGTCGCGTCGCTCTTGCACGGATTCTCGTCGCACCACCAACATTGCTCATTCTCGACGAACCCTCCAATCACTTGGACGTCGAAACGATCACGTGGCTCGAAAAGTACCTGCTCGAAGAATTCGAAGGCGCATTGCTCGTCGTCACCCACGATCGATACCTGCTCGATCGCATAGCGGACCGCACCCTCGAACTACATCGCGGCGTCGTGCACGCGTACGAAGGCGGTTACGAAGCGTATCTCGAGGCCAAAGCCGAACGCCTGGCGCTCGAAGCACGTACCGAGCAAAACCGCCAGAACTTTTTGCGCGGCGAGCTCGAATGGTTGCGCCGGCAGCCAAAAGCACGCACGACCAAACAAAAGGCGCGCATTCAACGCGCAGAAGCCGCCAAAGACGCTCGCCCCCAACGCGCCGAACGAACCGCACGCCTCGTCGCGGAAGCTTCCATCACAGGCAAAACGCTCGCAGAGTTACGTAACGTATCGGTAGATTTGGCCGGGCGTACGCTCGTGCGCGACCTGGACCTGGTGATCATGGCCGGCGAACGGATCGGCATCGTCGGGAGAAATGGTACGGGAAAAACCACTTTGCTGCGGACGATTCTAGGTGAAATATCGCCTTCGCGCGGCGCCGTGGTCATCGGCAAAAATACGAGATTGGGTTATTTCGACCAGCATCGAAGTGGCCTCGATGAAGACGCGTCGGTCTACGACAACGTGGCATCGACGGGAAATAAAATCGAGCTTGGTGGTCAGCCCATTGAAGTGCGATCGTTTCTCGAACGATTCGCCTTCGATTCGCACGCGCAACGCCAGCCCGTGCGATCCTTGTCCGGCGGCGAACGTGCTCGGGTCGCGCTTGCCCGCATGCTCGCGGACAAACACGGTCTTTTGATATTGGACGAACCCACGAACGATCTGGATTTACCCACGCTATCGGCGCTCGAAGAAATGCTCCTCGAATATGGCGGCAGCGCAATCGTGGTCACGCATGACCGGTGGTTTCTCGACCGAGTCGCCACATCGCTGCTCGTTTTCGAGGGAGACGGGCGCATCGTGCGATATGCCGGCGGCCATTCCGATTACCTCATGCAGAAAGCGGCGGCCGTAGCCGCGCGGGAGGAGGCGGCACGAGCAGCCCAGGCGGAAGCGAAATCGATCCAGAAAGACAAACCTCCCGCAAAAACCTCCAAGCCCAAGGGGCTCACGTGGGCCGAACAACGCGAATTCGAAACGATCCTCGATCGAGTGGACGCGGCTGAAAAGGAAGTGGCCGATTGCGAAAAAGCGCTGACGGATCCGTCGCTTTATTCGTCACGCCCGACCGAAGTACCTGCGATGACCCGAAAGCTCGAAGAAGCGAAGGCGCGTGCAGCAGCGCTCGTGGCTCGCTGGGAAGAGCTGGAACAGAAGCAATCCGCCACTTGACGGAATCAATCGCTCACTCCTTGAGCACTTCGCAACGAAGCTGCTCGGTGATCACTTCGACGCCATTGTCCCCATCGCGCAGCGAAACCACCAAAAGAGCGCCATCGGGGAGGGGCAAAAGCCGAGCTTCCGATGCGAGGCTCTTGTCGTCGATCACCGAAAAACGCTTGCCCATGGCCGAAAACTTTTCATCCACGGGCACGATTTCCAATTTGCCTTGACCGCGTTTCCCTTCGATGAATGCAAGCCACCTTCGGCCCTTCGTATCACGAATGAAGGTCGGGTCGGTCTCCGAATGGTCGTGGTGATCGAGCTCTTCGTCGTGGCCATGCGAATGGTCGTGCCCTGCATCGCCCGTATGCGTGTCGATGGCGAGGAGTTTTTTCGGCAAAACAGGCGAAGCCTTTGGAACGCGCAATCCACGCAGCGCAAAATGCCCCTTTTCTTTCGTCACGGAAGTCACGAGCACCAAGTCGTCTCCGTCTTCCGTGATCGACGGAATGGTCGGAAAACCAGGGTAACTGGCGAGTCTCGACTTGAGGCGTTTGTTTTTGCCGAGAATGCCCACGCGCAGCGACGAGCTCCATCGCGTGGCCAAGAGCAGTGAACCGTCGTCGAGCTTGTGCGATACGGGAATCTCGAATGATGCGAGCGCCGGCGGATCACCTTTCAACACGATTTCGTGCAGGTGAATTTCATTGTCTTTGTGGCCGGTATCGACGACGAGCGTGCTCTTCCATTCGAGCGACTTGTCTTCTTTTTCATCGGCCTCGAGCTCCGAGCCGACGATCCATGCTCGACCGCTGCCATCCGAAAACGTGCGGCAATCGCGTAATTCGTGATAACCCTTTTCCTCTTCCTTTTCGTCGACGTTGCCCTTGCCGTCGTCTTCGTGATGCCCGCGATCGTAATCGTGCCCCTTCAGCAGCTTTTCTCGTTCTTCGCCGGTGGGTTTTTCCGGACGATCGAGCCACGGAACGCCGTCGAAATGTCCCCAGGCATCGCTGGTATCGGCAGGACCGCATGAGACGCGGCGGCGTTTGTCTTTGTATTCGTCACGATAATCGACGAATGCATACACTTTCTCGCCATCGACCTTGGAAGGCGTCACGCGCAGGACTTTCCGCACGCCTTCATCGCCTTTCGGCGCCTTTGCCAAATGCGATCCTTTGGCGACCGGGACTTTGACGAGACGTCCTTCTCCCGTGGATTCGATGACGAGCACGTGCGGATCGACGCCGAGCGCGAGCCCTACGCCATGCTTGCCCTCGCCGAGATCCACCGCGGACAAGCCGGTCAATTTGTTGGCTCCCGAGCCCCATACTTTCTTGTCGGTCACCGTGCACGCCGGCGCTCCCTCGGGAGGCTTGATCGATGCGGGTACGACGGCAGCCGATGCCGATGCCGACGGTGCCGCTGCCGCAGCGGGCGCTGCTGATGCGGGTGCTGGTTTGATGTCGCTTTGCGGCTGTTCGCGGTTGCATGCCGCAAGGAGCACGAGCGGAACGAGGAGGCTTTGGCGGAGGAGCATTTGCACGGGCGGATGGGAAAACGAAATCGGCGCCGTGTCAATGGGTAGGACGAGCGCAGCAAAGATTTTTCACTGCGCGATGGCAGGACCGCGCTGGCCGCCTGCAATACGCTCGGCGCGATGCACGAGGCTCACGAATTCTTGCTGGTCCGCTCGTGAATCCGCCGCCTGATCCGCAATGCGAGCAATGTCCTTCATGGCCCAATCGCGAGCATGCGGGCTCTGTCGCAACACTTCCGCAAATCCAGCCACCGCCACGGCAAATCTGAAGTTGCGCGGAGCTGCCTCGAACGATGCGGCAATCGACGACGTATTCATCGGGAATGCGCTCTCCGACGCCGTATCTCCAGCAAGCGCCGGCTTGTGGCGAAGACGCAACACGATCGGCGAGGCCGTGGTGTTTTTGAGCACGACATCGTAAATCGCGGTCACGCTGTGCCCATTGCCAATTTCACCCGCATCGACCTTGTCATTGCGAAAATCCTTGTCGGCGACGTCACGATTTTCGTATCCAATGAGCCGATATTGCTGCACGACCTTGGGGTCGAATTCCACCTGAATTTTGACGTCGCGCGCAATCACTTCGAGCATGCCCGAAAGTTGGTCTTGAAAAACCCGCTTGGCTTGCACTTCGCTGTCGATGTACGCGTAGTTGCCATCGCCCTTGTCCGCGAGCTGCTCCATCATGGTGTCTTTGTAGTTGCCCGTGCCAAACCCGACGGTCGAAAGCGTAATGCCCTTTTCTTTGTACCTTCCGATCATCGCCAAAATGGCTTGATGCGACGTCGCGCCCACATTGGCATCTCCATCCGAAAGCACGATGACGCGATTGACGTGTCCTTTGACTTGCGTGCGTTCCGCGAGCTTGTATGCCAATTCGATGCCGCTCGCCATGGCGGTCGAACCACCCGCGGCCAAATCGTCGATGGCGGCCAAAATCTTTGCTTTGTTTTCGATGCCCGTCGGCGCGAGCACTTCGCGCACGCTGCCCGCGTACGTGCAAAGCGCAACCGTATCGCCTTTTTGTAGCGAGCTCGTCAGCAGCTTCAGGCTTTGTTTTGCCAGACCAATCTTGTCGGGCGAATGCATCGAACCACTGGTGTCCACGAGGTACACGAGGTGCACGGGTTTCCGTTCGCTTGCCGCAATGGTTTTACCTTGAACACCGACGCGCACGATGTGATGGCCCTTGGTGAAGGGTGACGGAGCCGCGGCAAAGTGCACTGCAAACGGACCTTTCGACGGAGCCGGGTAGGCATAATCGAAATAATTGAGGAACTCTTCTGCGCGCACCGCGGAAAATGGCGGGAGCGATCCTTCCATGATCTTGCGACGCGAAATCGAATAGGAAGCCGTGTCGACATCGATTGCGAACGTCGACAAACGATCCTTCGCGGGGTCCACGACCGGATTGATGCCGTAATCGCGATAATCCTCGGTACCCTTGGGCTCGGGCGGCGCGACGGCAATGGGCGCAGGCGGCGGGGGCGGCGCAGTCATGACCGCGACCTTCGCTTCGGCCCTTTTTGCCGGCTGTTTCTGCGGCTGCGCGACGGAGGCCGTCGTCGCTCCAGGCATGGACGCTTGGCCGGTCGGCACAGGCATTTGCACGGGCGGAGGCGGAGACATGGGCGCCACTTGCCGAGCTTCCGGTTCGGGCGCGACCCCGCCGGATGCAGCCGAATCGGCCATCGGTGTGCCTGCGGGTGCATCATGAGGCGTCGAATATTCCGCATTGCCGGTGCGCGCATCTGCGGCGTATTGGTTGGGCGCTGTTGCGCTACAAGCGGAAAGCGTTTGGCAAAGAGCGGTGAACGAAACGATGGCGATGGCAGTACGTGAGCGCAACATGATGACGGTTCCCTCCGTGTTCGGGGGAGGAAACGAAGCGCTTGGCGAAACCTTACAGCCCGAGATCAAGTCTCGAGCTGTAAGGCTCGAGTCCGCGGTCAAGATGCCTTTTCGATCTTCGACATCTCGGCAGCGAAGCGGAGCAATCCCTCACCCCAGCCTCCGAGGATGTACGTCCGATCGTAGAATTCGGGCACCAGTGTGTCCTTGTAGCCCGCGATCTGCACCAAGAACACCTTGACCTTGGGGTTTACCCGCTTGCGGTACGCCGACACGAGCTTTGCCACGTCGATGTACTTTTCGTCGTGTCCCCAACCATACTCACGGTACTTGCGCGGGTTTGTCCCGTAAAGCCCACCGTGACCCGCTTGCATGTCCGACAGGATGAAAATCGAATCCCAATGCTCGTGCTTACGGATTGCGCGATCCAAAAAGGTCCAGACCCCGTTTTCCGTACCGAGACCGATTCCCTTGGCGATGTGCTCGGCGTGCTTCAATTGGTCGAAAATCGACGAATCTTTGCGCACCGGCATCGTTTCGAGCGAATCACCGAAGACACCAAGGTATCCCTCGTCCGCTCGCATTCCCGCCACGATTCCCGTCAAGTTTCCAATCGTGGAGACCTTCATCGTTCCCATCGACGACGTCGCCGTACCTTGCGCCGAACCGCTGTTGTCCGCGAGCACCATGACGCGACCCGAAAATCGCGGCAATTCACCCAAGGACTTCACGAGGCACTTTTCGATTGCATCGAGCACCACGGGCGGCGCCTTCTCTTCCACCGCCTTGTAGGCTGAATAGTATCGAAACGGGAGCTGCTTACCCGTTTCTGCACCATTCAAGAGGCGCGGAACGATTTCCTCGCCTCTGATACCCGCGTCGAGCATGTTGCGAATGTTGCGCAGCATCGCCATGTGTCCCATCACGTTCATCGCTTTTCGCCACGCCGTTCGATTCGAGCCGCGCGAGCTCAGAATCGATTCCCACGTGCGACCCGTCGTTTTTGCCTCACCTTTCGCGAGCTTGTCGACCGCAGTGCTCTTCGGGTGCACGAGGTTCACGACGTCCACGGTTTTTGCTCCGCGCCCTTCCAAACGATATTTGGCCAGTGCGTAATCATCGAAGGACTGGAGCACATCGCGCCAAGCCTTTTTCAAAGCATTCGGAATGGGTTTTCCATACCGAAACATTTGGTATGCCAAACCCACGGCCGGCTCGTCCGCACGGCGTACGATCGAACGAGCGTACTTTCGCACGAGGCCCGTACCTTTCACGTCCGCATGATTCGCCGCGCGCACCAAAATCACTTGCGGCGTCACGCGGATATGCTCTTCGTTGCGCAAACGTACGGCTTCCCGCAGCGTCGCTTCCGCATCGTGCGCGAGCGCTTCGTCGATCGTGCTTTCCAAAAGCGCGGCGGGCGTCAGGCTGCGCCACGCTTGCGGATCGACCGCGTCGAGCGTCTTGCGCAGGTAATCGCGCTGCGCGTCGGACAAATTCGCCGGATGCGGCGCCTTTGCCGGACGCGTATTCTTTTCGTCCGCCGGCTGATAATACATCGGCTCGCCGAAGAAACACGTCGATGCCGCAAGACGCAGGCGCGTGATGGGCGACTTCACGTCGTAGGAAACGCCGGCCATGTAATTCAAATGCGCTTCGGCCGGGGGCGCCTCGACCTTGGACACGCTCGAACGAACCTTGTCGATGAAACTGAAGAATGCCATGACGAACCTGCCGAGTTCCCCACGCGCGATGTTTGCGTGGCTCGAAATACGCCCGAGGAGCCCGGGAGAACCATTGGCGGCGGTTTTTTGTTTCAGAACGAAGTAACCGCCGCCCTCACTACCCGGGGCTCGGGGGAACGTTCCGCCATTCGGCGAATCGTTCGTGTCGAGGCTATTGCAGGCGTCGTGCCAAGGTAGGGATGAGCGGCGAAACCATCGCAATGCGGGGGGATTGGGCTTGGTTTTGACGTGCTGGCCGTGAGGAACTTATCCTGCTGGATAAGCGACTATCCAAACAGATAATTACTTCTTATCCCAGTCGTCGATGCCGCCCAGGTTCGTGACCTTGGTGTACCCGGCTGCCGCGAGCATCGACTTGGCGCGACCTGCGCGACCACCCGCTTGGCAATACACGACGATGGGTTTTGTTTTGTCGCCCGACGTGAGCTTTTCGATTTCCGTCATCTGTGCATTCAGCTTGTCGACGGGAATGTTCACGGCCTTGTCCAGGTGCCGCTCGGCATATTCGTCCACCGTGCGCACATCGAGCAGCACGGCGCCTTCGCCCACGAGCTTGTGCGCGAGCGCGGGGTCGCGATCGGGCAGGGCGGTTTGTTGATTGGTTTGCTCGGCCGGCGCGGAGGCCGCTTCACGTGAGCAACCGACGGCGAAGGCTACGAGGAGAATGATGATGACGGCGAAGACGAGCGAGCGATTCGTTTCCATGGCACCTCGGCAGCAACAAATGCCGCTCTCTTGTACCACTAAAACAGCCGGTTTCCATTCAAATCACATCCAGGCTCGCCCGGCAAACACGCTCCACCCTTCGTTTGAGGTTTGATCGTCGCGCCCGCCGCGCCCTTTGGCTTGCTCACTGGTGGCGCTGCTGCCTGCGGCGGCGCGGTTGGTGCTGCGGCCGCAGCCGCTTCCTTCGATTGCTGCAGCAAACTTTCCGCCTTCGCGATGCGTTTCTGATTCGCTGCAAACTGCGCCTCGAGACGCCGCGTTTCCTCGAATTGCGCATTGATGTCCGCCGCCTGCTGCACGAGCCGTGCTTCGTATTCCGGCTTGAGCTTGCCGAAATACAGACTTACGGCGCCCACGACCGCCATTGCGCCACACGCGACACCCATCTTTATCGCCCGCTCGAGCCTTTTCTTCTTTTCGTCCTCACGCAGAGAATCGAGCGCCAGCTCATGTTCTCGAGCCCGCTTTTGCATTTCGATCTGCGCTTGCTTTTCCGCCTCGATACGCGCCCGCTCGATGGCCGCGAGCCGTATTGCTTCGAGCCGCGCGGCTTCTTCTCGCGCTGCCGCTTCCTCCCGAGCCTTTTGCAGCGCCTCTTCCTGCGCCTTTCGCGCCGCTTGCTCCTCGGCCGCTCGCGCCGCTTCCGCCCGCGCACGCGCTTCCAATTCGGCCTTTCGCGCGGCTTCTTGCTCCTCTTCCTGCACGCGCGTCTCGTACAAATCCATGAGCTTGTTCAATGAAAACAAAACGGAAGTGTCGTGCGTGGCGGACATGGAAAAGCCCTCCTCCAAGCAAAAAGGGGTTGATCAACGGTCGTTCGGCACGGCGCAATCACCGCGGCCCTCGAACCCGCCAAAGCCTATGACGTCCGACAGCGTTAAAGATTTGAAGCTGCAGTGCAGAAATGTTCCAACGTTGGAACATTCGCGTGATGGTGTAACAATACTGAAGGTTACTTCACGTTTGGGTCGTACGGAGCTGCGTCTGCGGCATCGAGTGCTCCGTCGCCATCGAAGTCGGCGATGGGCGGAGCCGTGACATCGATTCGAGCGGCACCGGCGTAGGCTGTGGAGAAGAACGTTGCGAGTTGTGCGGAATGCTCGCGGATGGGCATTTCCACATTGAAAGGTTTCAGGATGGGCGGGAATCGAATTTGGGCAGACGATGTGCTGTTCGGTTCGTATTCGCGTTTGTCGTAGCGATTGTATCCGAGCGCATGGTCGGCGGGTGAATACTGCACGGCAGCGGCGGTACGTGCACCGCGATTGCCTTGCACGGGAGCCGCGACATTCGTCATGGCGGGGATGTCCACGAGGTTTGGCGTGGCCAGATCGAGACCCATGGCGCGTACGAGCGCAACGGTTGCAATGTTCGGTAACACTTCGTCGTGAAGGGCATACGTGACGAGCACGTCCGGCTTTTCGCGCCCATTGAGCGGATTCTCCAAGATGTGTGGTGCGTACGCAATGGGATCACCGCCCTCCGTAATGGATCCCAATAGATTGGCGATGGGGTGATATTCATCCAAGATTTCTTCGCCTTGAATGCCGAACGTTCCTTTTGCAATGGTGCCGACGAGTCCCGATACTTCGGCAGAATTCGTCGTGATGAGCTGCACGAAGCTTGCGCCGGGAACTTGCAATGCGCCTGCTTTGATTTCCGGTTCGAGCGCCAGGGCCATCGAGCCCATGATGCCTCCGAGCGATCCGCCGCTCCAATAGATGTGCGCTGCGTCGAGCTTCGGCGTTTGTCCTCCCGCGGCGCTCGCCAATGGCGACAAATCCAGCTTGCTGCTTTGGATGAGCCGCACGAGGCTCATATGGTCCAGAATGGTTTGTCGGAAATGGTCGCGCACGGTGACGAAGTCCGCGAAGTCCGCAAAGAATGGAATGGGAAACGGATATTCGTCCGGTATACCATCGGGTCCGGCGTAGGTCCCTTTGAAGTTGTTTTTCTTGTCGGGTATGTTTGCCCGCGAGCCGTGCAGCACGTCGTCGATGCCAATCATGGCAAAACCTGCACGCGCAAGCTCGTTGGCGAGCGACAGCATACTTCCGCGATTGTTCGAGAGGCCGTGGCCATTGATGATGATCGGATACCCCGCGGCAGGCATGGGTGACTTTGGAATGATGATGGTCACGGGAATTTTGGCGTTTGCATCGGCCAGCACAAATGCGCCGCCCGCATCTTTTTCGATGTGGCTTGTCGTTGCATCGAGAAACGACGGCGCAACGAAGGCGCCCGACGCAATGACGGCAATGGCATCGTGTGCAATACCGCCGGGATTGTCTCCACCGGGCCATTCGACGCCCTTGTCGTCCACTTCGGGTTTGCCTAGCCAATCACCGATCGACGGTGTCGAAGCGACACCGAACACGGCGGCCGTATACGGTGCTGCATTCGCCTCATTCAAAAAGATTTCGGGTTCGGGCTCGTCACGTAGTCGCGTTCGGAGCAGCGGCATCTCCTCGGCTTTGCGTGATGTCGTGAAGACCGTCAAGCTCGCAATGGCGTCGGCATTTCCGACGGCTTTCGCCGCAACGATTTCATCAATGGCATCGCCATATAACTTTTCCACGTCCGTCGTCCGGCTACTTGCTGCGAGGTTTGCAATGCGTGCGAGCTCGGGTGCGGGTCCCAGATGCCTGCCATCCATCGTGCGCACGGCATTCGTCACGACAATGGCGTGACGAGTGCCCATGGGCAATACGACGCCCGGCACGGGAATGACCGAAAGGCAACCGAGCGACGGCAAATACTTGGCGAGGGCTGCGTACCGTTTGCCTCGATGGGGCGAGCTTGGATCGACGTCGATGAGATAAATGCTCGAGGCCTCTTCGAATGCTTTTGCGTCGTCGCGAGGAAGCGACGTTTCATCGATGGGGTCTGGAAGGAAAAACAATCCGCCCGAGGCTCGTCCGAAACCATCCAGTGAAGACAAACCAGCTTGGATTGCGCTGCTCGTGGATGATACGCGCGACAGGTTTGGAACTTCGGACACGCGACCGTCCGCGTCCAGATACAGGTCGCTCGGCCAGGGAATATCGCCAAACGGCGTCGTGCCCGTTTTCGCGACGTCGAACGGTACGATGGCGACGTCATTGGCAACTGGCTCTGCGGAGCAACCGATGAGCATCGAAATGAGGAGCAGGGACTTGGATCTACGCATCGTCGATACCTCGCTTCCACGCGCGAGAGTGCTCGTGCCGGCGCGTAATTGCAACAGTGTGCGCACGCTCGTCGAAGACACGCGACGTTCGGGCGAAGTACAAAGTCGGTGGCCCACGCGCGCCTATCCGTGGTATACGCGCGGCATGGCACAAGTTCACGGTGGAAGGCTCGTCTCCAAAGCGCTTGCTCGACACGGAATCACGCATCTGTTCACGCTCTGCGGTGGGCACATTCAGGCCATTTACGACGGCTGCCTCGATGACGGCATCCGCGTGGTCGACGTGCGGCACGAGCAAACGGCTGGGCACGCAGCCGACGCGTACGCGCGCGTTACGGGCAAGCCTGGCGTGTGCGCAGTCACGGCAGGCCCGGGCGTAACCGATGTGGTGACGGCGGTGGCCAATGCACAGCGTGCAGGCGTGCCGATGATCGTCATCGGAGGCGCAGGTCCTCGCATTTTGCAGGACATGGGCTCACTGCAGGACATGAATCACGTCGAGCTGATGCGGTCCATTACGAAGTGGAGCGTTTCGGTGCCTTCGACGGATCGCATTGCCGAATACATCGACTCGGCGTTTCGTATTGCGCAAGCCAATGTGCCGGGTCCCGTTTTTCTCGAAATGCCGCTCGATCTGCTGATGAACTTTGGCGACGATGCGCCTCCGGCCACGGGGCCGTTTGCGGAAACGCCTCGCCCCGGTGGCGATCCGCGTTCGATTGCGCGCGCGGCCGAAATGCTGAAGCAAGCCGAGAGACCGATGTTCATCGTCGGCAGTCAGCTCCGCTGGTCGGCGCGGCGCGAGATTTTGCGCGAATTTGCCGATGCCATCGATGGGGCGTACTTTTTGAATGGTATGGCGCGTGGAGGTTTGCCGCATGCGCACCCGAATTTCTTTGCGCGCTCGCGCCGAGTTGCACTAGGACAAACCGATTTGTGTTTCGTCTTCGGTACGCCCTTCGATTTTCGTCTCGAATACGGGCGAGCCATCAACCCTGGAGCCAAAGTCGTCCAAATCGACCTCGATGGTTCCGAAATGGGACGAAACCGCAAAGTGGATGTTGCCATTCATGGCGACAGTGGACTCGTGCTCGAACAAATTTTGGCGGGGGTCAAAGAAAAGCGAGCGCCCGCATGGGTGAGCACGATGCGTGCTGCCGAAGAGAAGTCGCGCGCCAAAATGCAAAGTGAAATCACTGCGACCACGGACCCGCCGAATCCTCTGCGCGTTTGCGATGAAATCGGAAAACGCCTCGGGAAGAACGACATCGTCATCGGTGATGGAGGCGACTTCGTTGC
The DNA here is from genome assembly GCA_016715885.1 of Polyangiaceae bacterium. NCBI lineage: Bacteria > Pseudomonadati > Myxococcota > Polyangiales > Polyangiaceae > Polyangiaceae bacterium. The sequence goes on along the minus strand of JADJXL010000015.1, from coordinate 54,067 downwards.
GACGGCGGCGAACGTCATCAAACTCGAATGGCCACAAATGTGGATGGACCCCGGGCCGCTCGGAACGCTTGGCGTTGGTCCAGGTTATGCCATGGCCGCGAAGCTTGCGCGTCCGGATGCCCGCGTGGTCTTGATTTATGGGGATGGCTCGTTCGGCTTCAATGCGCTCGAATTCGAAGCCATGGTGCGCCAGGGCATTCCCGTCATTTCGATCATCGGCAACGATGCGGCGTGGATGCAAATTCGTCGCGGGCAGGTCGATTTGTACGGGACTGAGCGAGCTCCTGCGACATCGCTCGATTATACGCATTACGAAAAAGTCGTCGAAGCGGTTGGAGGTGTGGGGTATTGGGTCGAGCGCATCGAGGACCTCGGCCCGGCGCTCGATGCGGCGTTTGCCGCCGACAAACCTTCGTGTGTCAACGTGAAAATCGCGCGGAGCGATTTCCGCAAAGGCGCCATCAGCGTCTGACGCGTTTGTCGTGGAATTACGATTCTGCAATCCCGAGCTTGCGAGCCTCGATGATCTCGACACCGAGATTCTCGCATGCACCGTGTGGACCGACGTTCGTCCACTGCACGGTGTCGCGGGCCTATGCGATTGGCGCCTCGCAGGTGGCGTGTCCACGCTATTGCGGAGCGCCTTCGTCACGGGCAAACCCGGCGAGGTCGTCATGGTCCCGGGCAAACCGCGGCTCACATTCGACAAGCTGCTCTTTTTTGGCGCGGGAGCGAAGAGTGAATTCGGCGAAGAACCATTTCGTCGCATCGTGCATCACATGCTCGACGTCATGGAGGGCCTCGTCGCGCGCGTGGCGGTCGTCGAATTGCCGGGGCGCCCGGACGAGCTCATTGCGGCGGAACGCGCGGCCGACATCTTGCTGGCCAGCGCCGGTCGCAAGCGCGAGCACGACGTATGGACGCTCGTGGAAGGCCCTGATGGGCGCAAACGCATCACGCAACACATGATCGAAGAACGAAGGCGCGTGCGTCGGGTGATTTAGCTCATCAGGGAGCCCCGCACGCGAGCCATTCGGCGAGTTTCGTTCGTTCGTCGAGCGACGGATCCTCGGGTCCGGGTGGCATCGAATCGTTTTCGGCTGCGCTGCGAACGAAAATTCGTGCTTTGTGGCGAATCACCTGCGCCTGCGTATCGAAAATGAATTCTCCAGGTGCACCTTGGCGATCGTTTGCCTCGGAACCATGACACCATTGGCAATGAGCATTCATGAATCCGGCGCCGAAATTGTCGTACGTCAATGTCGTTCCGCCGGGAGGACAGGGGTAATCTTCGATTTCCGTGTAGAATGCACTGCAGGCAGTGATGCCGGCACACATGGCCAAGATTGTGAGATGCCAGTAATAACGCATGGTTTTGCTCAAAATAGACGAAAGTGTCCGTTTGCAACGGCGCCGATTTGCCCATACCACGAGGGACCGCTCGAATACGTCAGATATGCCCCGCGCAATTCGGGTCCGACGGTCAGCACCAATCTGTCTTTTTGATACACGGTGAAGTCGCAACCGACGCCGGCTTGGACACCGGCGCGATGCCGTATGCCTCCTCCGATGCCGAGCAGCGCGCCGAATGGCGCTTCGGCCACCGCGGCGAGCGATTCTTCGTGCTGGTGGACGGCCCCGACAAACACACGCGGCGCGACTTTTTTCGTCACCTGAAACGTGCCTGCAAGACCGAGCGACAAGAACGTCAGCATGCGTTGGTCGACGCGACCTCCGCCCACGCGTGCTTCTGCAAATGGCGTGATGACCCCAAAAAGCCGCAATCCGAGCGCCACCGAGCCATAACTCACGGGATCGCCCGACCAATTGGTCAGACCCGCCGAGCCGCCCAAGCCCACCAGCAGCTCGCCGCGAGGTTTTGCAGCGGGCGGCTCTTCTTTCGTTTCCGCAGCGTGAACGACGACTGGCGCGCTCAGCGATGTCACGACGACCAGCACCGTGAAGCGACGCGCGCTCGCTCTTGTTTTCGCAGCCATGACGTCCACCTTATCATGTCTTGCAGCTCGGCTCGATGTCCTGTGTCAAGTTCACTGCATGAGCGAGCTTCGTGGTGGATGACGATTGGTAAGGGCAGGACGAAGATTCGCAGTGTACGACACTTGTTACCGGAATTGCAGGAGCCAATCATGAAAACGATGCGCGGCGACGAATCTCGAATCCTCAAGGTGATTGCAATCGGATTTGCCGCGACGGTATGGAGCTGCGAGCTCGTTGCCAGTGTGGATCGCGACGAAATTTATGCAGGGGGCAGCGGTGGGTTCGATATGGGCGTCGGGGGTATGGGACTACAAGGCGGTGGGGGCGAGCAAGCTGGCGCGGGAGGGCAAGCGGGATTGGGTGGGCAGGGGGGATCCGCAGGCGAGGGAGGCGGCGCGCCGGAATGCCAGGTGCCGAGCGATTGCCCGCCGGTTGCGAGCGAATGCATCAGTGCTGCGTGCGTGAACGGGATATGCGAGACGGTCAACGTTGCGGTAGGCATGCCGGTCGCGGATCAAATATCGGCAGATTGTTTCATGCGAGTCTGTGATGGAAATGGCATGATCGCGTCGCAATACGATGATTCAGACGTTCAAGACGACGGCAAGGATTGCACGCAAGACCTCTGCGCCATGGGAGCTCCGCTGCATCCATTCGAGGCCCAAGGTATGCCGTGTTCGGAGCTCGGTGGTCATGTTTGCAATGACAGCGGTACCTGCGTCGAATGCAACGAGGGGGCCGACTGCATGAGCGGCGTTTGCCAGGACAATTCATGTTACGCAGCCGAATGCGGCAATGGCATCAAAGACGGCATCGAGACGGACGTCGATTGCGGAGGATCGTGCGGCCGCTGCTCCGACGGCAAAGCGTGCATGATCGACAGCGATTGCATGAGTTTCGTTTGCAATGGGCAGACGTGCGCCATACCGGCTTGCAACGATGGCACGAAGAATGGAACGGAAACGGACATCGATTGCGGTGGCACATGCGTGACCGATTGCGAGGACGGCCATGGCTGCCTCGTGGACGAGGATTGCATCAACAAGTCCTGTACCACGACGACGATGACGTGCGCGACATGCTTCGACAAATTGAAAAACGGTACGGAAACGGACGTCGATTGTGGCGGGTCTTGCGTTGACGATTGCGACAATGGCAAGGGCTGCGTCGTCGACGATGATTGCTCGAGCGCCATGTGTCATGCGGGCCAATGCTGGGCCGATGTAAACGAATGCGACGTGGATACGGCAATGGATCTGACAGCCTCTCCGGCGACCACCGTGGCATTCCAGCTCTTCTATTACGCACCCAAGTGCATCAAAGTCAAAAGCGGCACCATTGTAACCTTTTCGGGCGACTTTGCCGAAAGCCCTCTACAAGGTGGCGTAGTCGTGAGCGGCGTCCCCGTGGCTGCATCGACCGGCCCGTTTGTTCCTGTTACGAGCACAGGAACGTCCAAGGCCTTCACGATGCCTTCCCCAGGAACGTACCCATATTATTGTATCATTCACGGGACATTGGGGATGCGCGGCGCGGTATTCGTCGTGCCATGATCGAGCGTCCGCAGTCAAAGCATGACCGTTTCACCGCGCGCGGCCGATTTCTGCCATCGCCCGGAAAAACCTTTCGAGCCTGTGTTCGATGGCGCCGAACACCGTCCCCGCAGGGTAATGCCCATTGTCGTCGGACACGCCCGCGGTCGATCCCGTGAGCAGCTCGATGCCTTCTTCCACCGTGCTGATGACATACACGTGAAATTGTCCGCGACCGATGGCTTCGACGACGTCCGAACGGAGCATCAGTGCATGTTGATTGGCGGCTGGAATGAGCACGCCTTGGTCCCCGGTCAAACCTTTGGCGGCACACAAATCGTAAAATGCCTCGATTTTCTCATTGAGACCGCCGACGGGCAAGACGCTTCCTTGTTGATCCACGCTTCCGGTCACGGCCAAATCCTGCCGCAAGGCATACCCGCTGAGCGCCGACAGGAGCGCAAAAAGCTCGCTCGTCGAAGCGCTGTCTCCATCGACCGGTTCGTACGTCTGTTCGAATACGAGCGACGCGCCGAACGAAAGCGGGCGAACTTGCGCAAAACGTAGCGATAGAAAACCCGAGAGCACGAGCACGCCTTTGGAATGAAGTGGCCCGCTCATTTCCACTTCGCGCGCAATGTTCACCGGTCCTTCGGTGCCCGGATACACGACCGCCGTCACGCGGCACGGCCTGCCAAACGTGACCGGCCCGTCGCTCAATACGCTGATTGCATTGACTTGCCCCGTTCGTTTGCCCGTGACCTCGATGCGAATCGTGCCGTCCGCCAGAAGCTCGTGCACTTGATCGCGAAAATGGTCACTTCGGCGCTGCGCCGCTCCGAGCGCTGCAAGAATCTCCGCGCCATCGACGACGGTCCGTTTTTTCCGCTGCGCGCGATAACTCGCTTCCGTCGCGACTTCGGCCAAAAGCCCCAATTGAGCCGTCACTTTGCGCTGACTTTCGGCAAGACGCCCGCCATAAAAGAGCAGCTCGGTCACCGCGTCTGTCGTCAGCGGCAAGAGACGCCGGTCGCGCACGACATCGGCCAAAAACGACGGATACGTCGCGATCGCCGCGCCCATGGGCATCGTGCTATCGAAACGAGCTTGCACTTTGAAGAGTTGCGAAAATTCAGGATCGGCCTCGTGCAGCTCTTGGTACAAATCGGCGCTCGAAATGAGCACGACTTTCAAATCGAGCGGCATCGGCGGAAACATCAACTCTTCGGTCGTTCCGCGATAATACGTGGGGTTGTGTTCCGGAACGATGAACTTTGCGGAGAGCAAACAAGCCTTGAGCTGTTCGTAAAGCGCTTCGTTCTTGAGCAGGGCATTGGCGGGCAATATCAAAAATCCGCCATTGGCCAAATGAAGCGCTCCGGCCACGGCAAATCCAGGCTCGGGCGGCGTTCCCGAATCCGGTGGAGCATGACTGCGACCGAACAACGTGGGCAATGTCGGATATGGCACTTCGACGACCGGCGCGCCTGAACCCGGCTTGTGCTCGGTGAGCAGCGTCGGAACGATGACGCCGCGCACGAGCGCCGGCGTTTCGTCGCCTCCCGGTTCGTCCACGAGAATGCGGGTTTGTCGCGTCACGAGCGATTCGACTTCGCTCAAGAACGCGATGAGCTCCGGTTGCGCTTCGAATTGCGCACGCACGGGGACGAAACAAGCTTTGGTTGCGTCCGCCAAAAATTGTTTCGTTGCGGCTCGAAGCTCCGCATCTCCCTCGTCTTGCACGGACGCCAAGCGCTCCTCGAATGCATCGATTGCCGCCGTTACGGACCGCAGCGCATCGCTCGAGGGACTTTCCGAGGCATTTTCCGTTTCGAGCGGAGCGACTTGAAATTCGCGTCCTGTCCGGTTGACATCGAGTCCCAGCGATTTCGCTTGTGTTTTCAATTCTTCTTCGAGCCGTGCTTCCTCGGCTTCGACACGTCTTTGCACGCGCGCACGTGTTTGCTTCCACCGCTCGCCTTCGGTCGCTCCGCGGATGCCTTCGAGCAGTTTGACGTAGAGATCTTCGAGCGCGTCGCGAAACGGCCGACCTTCACCCGCAGGCAGCGTGAGCACCGTGGGTTCGTTGGGCCGACCGGGGTTTGGCAAAAGCAGAATGTCGTCCGGCGTCGGCAAGGTGGATGCAATTCGCCGAGCGACCTGGCGGGCGCAGAAGGTTCGTCCCGAACCGGAAGGACCTACGACGACCACGTGGAAGCGCGAGTGTCGAATATCCAAACCAAAGTGAAGCGCCGCGAGCGCTCGCTCCTGGGCCGCGATGCCCGACACGGGCTCGACGTCGTCCGTCGTTTTGAACAGGAATTCGGTGGGCGATAGGCGCTTGTGACATTCGGTGCTGTCGAGTTTTCGAGCGGGCATGTGTCCGAAGGATACCACCCACGCCCGCTTGCCGCCCGGATCTCAACCCTCATTGGCACGCAAAATGAGCACCGAGCAGTTCGCTCGCCGGAGCACCGTTTGAAATACGCCTCCGTGTCGGGCGCTCGCATGCCCATGCCATACGAGCACAGCCAAATCCGACGAGAACATTTCGGCATAACGGAGAATTTCTTCGCCCGGGTCACCCGCGCCCAAAAAAAAGCGGATGGGTACATCGGACGGACAATGTCCGAGCGCCTTCATGAATCGCTCGACGAATTCTTCAGAAAATGCTGGCCATTCGTGATGTGGTTGATCGACGTATTGCGGTAGCGTCATCGCTCCGGGTTCCGTTTCCGGCGGAAAGCGTTGCGCCTCGCCCACGAGCAGGATGTCGAGCGACGCCCCTGAAGCTCGTGCCAGGTCGCCTGCAGGTTCGAGAGCGATTGCCGTGGTCGGCGTTCCATCGTGCGGGACGAGGATTCGCTGAATTTTTGCTGCGTTGCCCGGACGAACCACGAGCACCGGCGCACTCGACTCTTCGATCACCCGTGCCGCAAATGTACCGACGCCGAGTTTGTCCCCGGCACTGGGATCCGCACCCACGACCAAAAATGCCGTCGGGTGCATCTTCGAAATCTCTGCGAGCCGTGCGGCCGGATCTCCCTCCTCGACGTCGAGCACGATGCCTTCGAGGGCATAACTGGGCAGGTGCAGGATCTGGGGCACGTCGTTCGGCTCGGTTGGTGATTTGGAAATGAACACGCCGTGCAAGGGTTGCTGCATCGTGGACGAGACGAGGCGCCCCATCGCAATCGATTCGCTCGGGGCCGCACTTCCGTGGAGCGCCACGAGTACGCGTGGACGCATCGGTCTCCGTTCGCTTTGCGGAAAACGTTTGTGCTCCAAATGAATGGCCGCGGCTTGGGCCCGTGTCATTGCGATGTCTCCTCCCACGCGGAAAAGCCGTCCTTGGCGTGTTTGGTCACGTACGAGCGGCCTGGCTCTGCACGCACGCGCTGGTGCGTTCCTGATGATCCTGGCACCGCGACTTCGATCGGCGCAGGCCCATCCTCGACGCTCATTTCGATGGCCTGATGAGAAATGTGCAGCTCGAGCATCGTGCCTCGGATCGTGAAGGGCAGCGACACGCGACGCATCGTTGGCAAGAGGTTCGGTTCGACAAACAATACTTCCGGATCGTTTGCATCTTGCCGAAGCCCGGCGACTCCGAAGACGACGGCTTGCCACAAGCTTCCCATCCCAGCCGCGTGCACTCCTCCCGCGGCGTTGCCCATGTTGTTGCCGAGGTCGATGTCGGCGGTTTGCTCGAGATACCGTTCGGCTAGATCAACCAGACCGAGACGTGCGGCCACGAGCGCGTGGATGCCCGGCGATAGCGAGCTTCCATGAGCGGTGCGAGGTTCGTAGTAGAGGAAGCTCTTACGACGAACGCGCGGTTCGATCTCGTCCCAAAGCAGTGCGATGAGCTGCACCACGTCGGCTTGCTTGACCACTTGGGATGCCTGCGTGCGTTGGCGCCCGAGCAAGACGTCCATGGGCGCGGTGCGCGGCGTGTACTCCTGCAAGTCCACGTATTCCAGCTCAAAAAACCCGCGGTGCTGTTCGATGACGTGCGTGTGTTCGTCGAGCCCGAGGTACATGCGCGATGCGATGTGTTCCCATCGAGCGATCTCTTGGGGATCGATGCCAAGCGTCGATGCGACGTCTTTGCCTTCGCCTCGGGCCACCATGGCCGCGACACGTAGGTTTTTCCGGGCCATCCAATTGGTGAACGCGTTGTCGTCGATGCTCTCGTGGTACTCGTCCGGGCCGATGACGCGATCGATGTGAAAGTGCCCGTCGTTTTTCGCCTGGACGCGACTCGCCCAAAAACGCGCTGTTTCAAGCAGAATCTCGGCGCCTTCGGTACGGAGAAATTCGATGTCGTTCGTCGCGCGTACGTACGACCAAACGGCGTAGGCGACATCGGCGCTGATGTGCTGCTCCTCGACGCCCGACAAGATCGGAATGATTTCGCCATACGGCGTGAGCACCATCTCGGGCGTCGTTTCGTCGCCCGTATCTGCCGATTCCCATGCGTAGAGCGCACCTCGATAATCGAGGCGTTGTGCTTTTCGACGAGCGCCATCCAGCGTTCGATGTCGGTATTGCAACAGCGTTCGCGCCGCTTCCGGCCATGTGTGCACGTAAAGCGGCTGCATGAAGATCTCGGTGTCCCAAAAGACGTGACCTCGATACGCCTCGCCCGACAAGGCGCGCGCACCAACTGACGTGCGCGGATCGGTTGGGTGCACGGAGCTCAAGAGGTGGTAGGAGGCAAATCGCAGCGCGCGCTCAATCTTTGGAGCTCCATCGATCTCGACGTTTGCGCGTTTCCACCGGTACATCCACGCAGCTTCATGCTTGGAGAGAACCTCGGGGCACGACGTATGAGCGAGCTTGTCCGTGAGCGCTTCGGCGCGCGCCACCGGATCGCCTTCATCACGCGAAGTGTAGAGTGCGACGACGCGGTGAAGCGCGGTGGGCTCACCCAGACGCACGTGCAATTCGCAACGCTCCGTCGCCCACGTCGCGCTCATTTCGCGTTTGCAATTCAGCTCCATGATGCCCGGGTCGAAGGACGTCGTGTGGGATGCGAGCGCCAAACGCAAACCACCATGGGTCGTGCCGATGAGCATGGGTCCGTGGCGATGGCTCCGCGGCTCGAAGTGATTCCAATGCGCCCCTCCGCTCTCGCTTTTCACATCGCCCGAAAGGATGGCGTCGATGGTCACGGTGCCCGAGTAGTTTTTCGGAATGATTTCTATGGCTTCGATCAGCAAGTGGCGGTTGGCCATCGATGCGACGTGAAGCGTTCGGATTTCGGTCGTGTGTCCTCCAGTGCCGGTTACGAGGCCTTCGCGCAAGAGCACGCCGCGGCGCATGTCGAGCGCGCGGTGGTGCTCGCGCACCGTCGTGCTCGACGCCATGAACGGCTCACCTTCGATGGTGAAGCGCAAGCGGCCCCAATCCGGCGCAATCACGAGCTCGGGTACGGGATACACGTCCGACGATCGTTCGAACGCACCGGCAAGAAAAGTGGCCGGGCGCGAAACGTCGCTGCCCTCGGCAATGGAGCCACGCACGCCGACGTAGCCATTGGCGATGGCAAGCAGAGATTCGATTTCGTGTTCGCGCGTCATGTCGAAACCGCTCTCGAGGATCACCCACGCCGCATCGCGTGGTGGCGCGAAGGATCCGAGTCGCTCGTCGAGGGCCGTCTGGCGGCGAAGAATTCGTTCGATCCGCGCGAGCTCGCATTTTTGCGAAGTCACGGCGCCGTGACATTGCGGCAACAGATCGAGCTCGTCGTCGTCGTCCGAATTGTTTGTCGAACCGAACGAATGTTCGAGCAGCAGCATGTCCTTGGGCGGAATGCCCAATGGATGAATTTCCCGATCCAGGATGTGCTTCAGTGCAGTCGATCGGTTTGGAAATTCGTGCATGGACAGTGCGACGGCGGTGCCTCGATGATCGAAACCCAGAACGACGGCACCGTCGTCCGCGACGATGAACAACTTTCGGCGATGTTGCGGTTTTACGGTTTCAATGAGGAACGACAAACGATCGGTGTTGTTTTTCGTGACGACCGCCAGGCGCGTCCCCAGCCCGACGAGTTTGTCGAAGAGCTCGGCGACTGCGACGAGCTCGGCCGGTTCATCGCGGTTTGTCGGGACGTTCCAGTTCCATACGATGAACCGGAACAATCGATCGAATTGGGCGAGTGACTGGTGAGGATCGGGCGAGCGAGTCATTTCCGCGCGCTGGGTCGCGGGAGAATCGAGCATGGGTGCATCGAGGGCGAAAAGCGTGCCGAGAGCGGGGCATGTGCGGCGACGGATCGCCGCCGAGCTCATCAGGGGACGCCTCGCATTCACTGACGGATGCGGTAGTCTCAGGCCCGTGACAGCTCGACAACGCGTGCTTCTTCATCTCTCCGATCTCACGGACGAAGACGTCGATGCGCTACTACCGATTGTGGAGCATCTTCGAGCGAAGCGGCTCGTCCCAACGCATGCGAATCACGTTCCGGAACCGAAGCAAGCATCTGCCCCAACGGAGCGCCGGCATCCTGAACGATTTGGACCGCTTGCCGGTTCGGTCAAGTTCGTGGGTGACGTCGAATCTCCCGTCGAACCGACAGAGGATTGGACCTACGACGAGGAGAACATCAAGCCGTGATTGTGCTGGATACGCACGTTTGGTTTTGGCTCGTCGCGTCTCCAGATCGGCTTTCGGACGCGAGCGTGACCGCGATTGACAGCGCAGATGAGCTCTTTCTTTCGCCCATTAGCTGCTGGGAGATCGCCATGCTCGTGCACAAAGGGCGCCTCGAAATCAATCAGCCAACGGAACAATGGCTCGAGTCCGCCATGCAAAGCACGGGCATGGCGCTCTTGCCGATCGGACCAACGATTGCCGCTTTGGCAGCGCGGCTTCCCCTGCATGGTGATCCTGCCGATCGGCTCATTGTCGCTACCGCGATCACGTTCGGCGCACAACTCGTGACGAAGGATCATTCGATACGCTCGTCGGGCCTTGTTACGACCGTTTGGTGAGAGCCGAACAAGATCCGACTCGCCGCCGAGGTCATCAGGGGACGCTCGACAACTCTTGCAGCAATCGTTCGAGGTCAAACGGTTTGCGGATCACCGCGCGTACGTTGCGTTTCGGCACCTGCACGCGAGATTCGTTCATCGCCGTAAAAAGCATCACCGGTACGTCAATCCCCTCACGCTCGAGCTCGACAAGAAAGTCCCGGCCATTCATTCCCGGCATCAAATAATCGAGCAGAACCACATCCGGCTTGATGCCTGCATGCAGCCGTTCGAGCGCTCCCGTCACATCCGTGTGCGCTTCGACTGCATAACCTTCTTCGCGGAGTAGATCCGACAATGCTTCGACGAGCGCAACGTCGTCATCGACGATGAACACCAATCGGCCAGACGCATTCGAGTTGGCGTGAACATTGGCGTGCGGTGTCGAGATCATCGCGAGCACATCGAGCCGATCGCATCAATCGTCGAGTGCAGGGGGATGCTTCTTTTGCCGACAGGCCATTTCGCCATTGTCGGTACGCCCCGGACGTAATAAATTATGCATATAATCTGTATAATTTGAATAAAATTGAAATTTGAGAGAGCCCTAAGGAATCTCCTGACATTCAGATGGGCGTGCGCCCGACCACGGCCGACTTGACTCGGTGGAGCCTCTGAGGCCCAATCGTCGGCAAGGGTGGCTTTGGTCAATGTCAGATACAAACACGATACGCGTTTACCTCATCGACGATCACCCGGTTTTACGCGAAAGCCTCGCTCGAGCGCTCGACGCGGAACCAGGGATGGCAGTAGCCGGCCAAGCAGGTACGGCAACGGAAGCGTTGCGTGAAATTCCCGCAGTCAAACCAGACGTCGTGCTTGTCGATCTGAACATTCCGGATCGAGATGGCATGGAACTGCTCGTGGCGCTTCGAACGCAAAATCCGACGACAAAACTGCTCGTGCTGAGCGGTTATGACGACGAGTATCGAGTGGCGGAGGCGCTTCGAGCTGGAGCGCAGGGCTACTTGGTCAAGACCGCGGAGGTGGCCGAAGTCATCGATGGCATTCGGCGTATTTCACGCGGTGAAGCGCCGCTCAGCCAACGCATTGCAGGCGCGGTCGTTCGCGCGATGCGCAAGCCAGCGCCCGAAGGTGCAGGCGGGCTCGACGCGCTCACGCCGCGCGAACGACAAGTCTTGCGGCTGCTCGCAACGGGCAGCTCGACGCGCGAGACGGCTGCACGGCTCACGATCAGCCCGAAGACGGTCGAAACGCATCGGGTGCGCATTTACCAAAAGCTCGGCTGCAAAAGCGCGGTCGAATTGACGCGCATCGCCGTGCGAACGGGCCTCATCGAAGCTTGAGCTTTCTTGCGGCACAACCCGACATTTTTATTTCCACGCTATATCTACGAACAGGTTTGTCATGGCGCAACGATTGCCTGCGCGAGCAGGCACGCGCCGGCGATTAGTATTGCCCGAAGAAGCCAGTCGGACGCAGCTCGTGGGGTTCGCTTTGCCAAACTGTACCCACCAAAGACGCTCGCGCCACCGAGGTACGCAGCAATGAGCGCTCGCCAAAAAAACCGGCTGCGATCGGTCCAGATGACAATCGCGGGATTGGGTTCCGGAAAGAGCAAGACGTCCACCACTCGCACGACCGCATACGCGATCGCCGTCATTGCAAGCCCAAACGGGAACGCGAAAAGCAGGCGAGTTGCAGCGTTGTGAAGATGCAATCTGTGCCGCGGATTCACACTCGCAGGATCACTGTGCCGTGGATTCACAGTCCCAAGCTCTCCAAGTAAGCCGCATCCGCGTACTTCAGCGAAAGAAACGCGACGGCGAGCACTGCGACGCCGCACGTGATCGCTCGACCCATGCGCACGGCAGCTCGTTCGTCGACAAACCCGAGACGCCATCCGCGCGCAGCAGCATCGACCGCAAGGATGCCGAAGCCCAGCCACAAAAAGGGACGCACGTCGCCTTCACCATGCAGTCGAACGAGCAAGGAAGCGACGCCTCCGATGTACAGGGCAAACGCAACGGACTGCGTGCGCACGACGTTGCGAAGGACCTCGTCAGGATCGCGACGATGGACGAAGAGCGCACGGAGCACGGAAGCGACGCCGATCAGCAAGACGCAAGCGAGGAGGGCGATCGCGATGCGACCGATCCATACGCGACGCACGAGCCGTTCGATCTCGGCGCGAAGATTCGGCGCAAGATCCGGGTAGCGCGAAACGACGCGCTGGGCAGCATCGAGGTCGTCACGTTCGCGTTCGAGCGCGACGAGCTCGCTCAAGGCAAGCGCGCGCGTGAGGCGATCGGCCGACGCGTCGGACAGCGCTGCATCGAGCGCTCGGGCCGCGAGGTCTGGCGCGCCAAACCGATGCCAGAACGCTTCGGCGGCGACGAGTTGCGCTTCGGAACGCACGCGACCTGCCGGGAAATGTTCTGCGTCGCGTGCAAGCGCTTCGATCTCGTCACGTGATGCCGCAGGATTTCGTCGCACGGCTTCGAGACGCGTGAGAGGTGCGAAGTCGCCTTCGGCATGTGCGCGCAGGTCGGCCGCGCGCGTGCGAGCGACACGCACGAACGGCGCGCTCGGATCGAGCTCGATGGCCTTGTCGTAGGCGGCCAGGGCTTCACCGAAGCGAAGACCGGCCGCGGCTCGTTCGGCGAGCTCGTACGAAGCGCGGGCGCGTGTCTTGGGATCGTTTTGCGAAATGGTTTGAGCTGCAACGGGTGTGGCCAAGACGAACGCTGCGACCATGGACCACGACGCGATCCAGTGGAGCACGTGGCGCGGAGCTTTCGGGGAAGGGGACACGCGGCGAGCACGCTAGCGCGGATCGTGCGGTGGGAAAAACGCATCGGCCCCCGGGCACATGCACCGGAGGCCGATGATCGAATGATCGAGCAACGATCGATTAGACGCCGCCCATGCCAGCCATGCCGCCGCCGGCACCACCAGCGCCGCCCATGCCGCCGCCGGCACCACCAGCACCGCCCATGCCGCCGCCCGCGCCGCCGGCACCGCCCATGCCGCCAGCGCCACCGGCGCCGCCCATACCACCAGCGCCACCCATGCCGCCGGCTCCGCCAGCGCCGCCCATGCCGCCGGCTCCGCCTGATCCCATGGCTTGTCCGAGGCACTGCCCGACGCCACCGGGATACATGCCCGACTTGTCGCACGTTGCACCCATGCCGCAGTCCTCGTCAGCGCAGCAGTACCGTCCGCACTTGCCGCCGTTGCAAGTCAAGCCTGCCTGGCAGAACGGACCAGCAGAACCGTCGCACTCACCGCAGATCGGAACATCGTTCGGCGCAGGCCAGCACTGATAGCCTTCTCCGTTGATGTCACACGCTTCGCCGGCGGCCGTGTTGCATGGTTCATTGGTGACGGGGTTGCATTGGATGGCCCCGCCGACCGTTACGCACGCGCCGTTGCCTGCGGGCGCCAGCGTGGGCGGGTTGCACGTCCAGTCCGGCGGCGGGGGGAAGCACTCGGCCATGCACGAATTTTGCGCACAGGCGAACGCAGCCTGGACAAACGGCTCGTTGTCCGCTGTGCAAGCCGTGTTGTCCCCACCGAGGCACTCGAGGCATCCTGTCGCGGGACACGTGAAATCGTCGGGGTTGCACGCGTTCATCTCGTTCACGCACTTCGTGTCGAGGCATGCGCCGCATTCGCCACCGATCTGACCCGTGCCCGTGCCGATGGTGCAATCGGGCGGTGGCTTGCCTGAACTGGAGCTCGAACTGGAGCTCGAACTGGAGCTCGAGCTCGACGCATCACCGCCCGCGCTTCCACCCGTGCCGGGGTTGTTGGTTTCCACCACACACCCTGTCCACAAGGCCGTGATGCCAATGCCCGCAGCCACGATCCACTGAGCTCCTCGCATAAATTCTCCTCTCACCGACATAAGGAAGTCGTCGGGTTGACAGACAAACTCGAGGGCACCGTGGTCGGCTCGGCCGGATCGGACACCCTTCACTTTGGCGTATACCCGAATCGCCGAGAAAACGCGAAGAAAGAGTCCGGTTTGTCTTTAGGTTTCTTTATCGGGAGTGGAGGATTCGACGGACGGCGAATTTGATCCGATGCCAGGAAGTCCCTGAATGACGACCTTCACGGTTTGCGCGACCCCCGAACCATAGGGGCAGTGACGACACTTCGAGTTGCAGCAGTAGCCGCGCTTCAAGTGGTACACGGACGTAAAGACGACTTTGTCGCCTTCTTTGTAGTAGTCGACGCCCTCGACCAGCTTGTTGAACTTGGGCTCTGCTTTGGACAAACCTAGCGCCCTCGTGCACCGATTCGCCCGTTCATTCAAGCATGCGAAGCGACGAGTCGAAAGGCTGGGACGTGAAAGAGCAGGGCCTCGCGAAAGGTGCACGAGGCCCTTCAAATTTCTCTGCTTTTCAGCGATTGACGCGTTCGAGGTACTTGCCGTCGGCCGTGTCGACCTTGACCCACTCGCCTTCTTTCACGAAGAGCGGGACGTTGATGACGGCGCCCGTGGAAAGCGTGGCGGGCTTGGTGGCGCCGCTGGCCGTATCACCCTTCACGCCGGGCTCGCACGTCGTGATTTGCAAGGTGACGTTGGCGGGAAGGTCGATCCCGATGGGATTGCCCTCATGCAGCGTCACGTCGATGTTCATGCCGTCGCTGAGCCACCGGGAGTCATCGCCGATCTTGTCGCCGCTGATCGTGATTTGCTCGCCCGTGCCCGGGTCCATGAACACGAAGTCGGAACCTTCGGGGTAGATGTACTGCATCACCCGTTGTTCGACGTTTGCAAGCTCGACTTTTTCACCACTCTTGAACGTTCGTTCGAGAACGGCCCCCGTGGCCATGTTCTTCAGTTTCACGCGGGTGAATGCCTGGCCTTTGCCGGGTTTTACGAACTGTGCTTCGACGACGAGGAAGGGATCTTTGATCCCGTCGAGCATCATCTTGAGGCCTTTGCGGATGTCGGTCGTGTCCATGCGGGGCGTTCCTGATACGTTTCCTGGGCTTTTTGTAGCGGCGCCGCATTAGCACAGAGCAAGATGCGGCGCACGAGGACGTGACGAAACCATGGATCGATTCGACGACGAACTGCGGGAAATCAAGCGTGAAATCGTCGAATCACGCGGGCTCGTCATCAAGACGAACAACCTGACGAACGCCCTGGCGGCCGACCTCAAGACGATCTCCAAACGACAAATCGCGTTCGAACGCCGCGCGATCTGGAACAGCGCAGGCGCCAACTTCCTGTTCGTCATCGTCGTCGTGGTCGTCGTCAAGCTCGCCTGGGACGCTCGCATCGACGTCGTCCAAGCCGAAACGCGCGCTGCAAAAGACAAGATCGCCAAGCTCGAAAATGACGTGAAAGACATGCAGCGCAGGGTCGATGATCGCGCGCGCGCCGAGACCGCTGCATCGGCCTTCTACGAGCTCGTGCGAGCTGGGCGCAAACAAGAGATCATCGAGGGCTTCGAGGCGCTACGCAAAGAACCGCTGTCTCGAGCAGAGGTCGCGTTCTTCACGGATGCCGTCGACACGGCGCGCGCCGAGCTTGGCGTGAAGACCTACCAAAACGGGCTCGATCACTTGCGCACTGGACGTTGGCACGAAGCTGCCGTCGCGTTCGAAGATGCGATTCGGCTGAAGGAAAGCGCGTCGCACGTGCCCTCCGCTCGCCTGCACCTCGCTCGCGCCTACCGCAAGCTGTCGCGACAACGAGACGCGATCCCGATCCTGATGCAGCTCTCGGAAGCGTCACCCGATCGCGAGATCGTCGACGACGCGATGTTCTTGCTCTGCGAGTGTCTCATCGACATCCAGGCATGGAACGACGCGAAGACGACGCTGCGCGCGTTCATCCGGCGCTTTCCCGACAGCTCGTTCATCAACGACGCTCGGATGGCGCTTGCGGACATCTCGCTCAAGCACTGATTGGCTGGACAAACTCGCCGAGGTCAGAGTCCTGCGAAGAGGTCGAGCGGACGGAACACGCGCGTTCGCCACTCGGCTTCGTTGTGCGCGGCTCCTGCTTCCCACCAGTGAAACGCGTCGACGCCGAGCGTGTAGCCCACGCCCACGAGCGCATCGCGCATTTGCGCGTTTTCACAAGCGTTGTCGCCGATTCCGTTGTCGTCCTCGATCCCGTCGCCATCGCTGTCCATGCAGAGCGCTTCGTTCTGCTGCTGCGACAAACCCGGATCGCCGCCTCCAGCGTCGAAGTACAGGACCGTCGATCGATATCCGTGTGACACGTATCGCTCGATTATCGTTTCGTTTTTCGACTGCTCGCCGATGCTGCCCCAGCCGAACGTTCCCGACAAACTCGCCGCATAAGCATATTGTCCGGGAAAACGATCGGCGATGTGGAAGCTGATGAGCCCTCCGAGCGACGAGCCCATGGTGCCGACTTTGGAAGGTTCGCCATATCGATCGGCCACGAGCTTGCGGACGGTGCCGTTGACGAAATCGGCATAAGCGTCGCCTTTGCCTCCCCAGGCTTCGGCGGTGCCGTCGCCATCGAGGTCGAAGATGTCTTCGACGTGCGTGTATTCGAACATTCGCCCTTCGCCCGTGTTGTCGATTCCCACGAGCATCATGGCGGGCGGGACGCTGTCTTGCAGAGCCCAGCCTCCCCAGACTGCTTTGGGGTCAAACAAGTTTTGCCCATCGTGCACGTAAAGCACGTGCGTTGGTTTTTCCTGAGGAACCCACACGTTGACCGTACGTTCGGGCATCTGTGCATCGCCGATGCGGAAAAACCTATCGAGGTGCGCGGCGGTGGGCCGCACGAGGCTCATCTCGCCGTTGTCGTCGTACGTGTACGAACGCGCCCAAGGATCCGCTGTCCACACCGTGCCGTTCGTGAACTTGTAACGACTGCCCGCCATGACCTTCATGTGCAGCCAGCGAAAGTTGCCTTCGAGCTTCATGGGCGTGCCGGCCCATTGGTCGTGATCGCCTGCGACGAGATCCAGGCTTGGGTCTGTCGAAACAAACAAGTAACCATCTTCGACGAAAACCGGCCATCCATCGGCAGCGGCATACTTGTTCATGGCGTCTTCGAGGTTTGCAGAAAGCTCGGCAAGGATTGTCTCGATCGCCGTCGCCGTCGCGCCGCCTTGTCCCGTGCCTCCGCCTTGTCCCGCGCCTCCCGCGCCGCCTTGTCCTCCCGCACCGCCCGATGAAGCTCCGGTCGATGCGCTGGAGCTGGAGGATCCCGCGGGCGTTGGGGCGCTCGGCCCGTAACACGCTGCGACGAGCATCGGAATGGCTACGAGCGCCATCCGGGACGTTATCGAGATGAGGCGAAGGGTCGGGTGAGCAATCATGGAAGGCTCCTGAAAAGCGAGAGAATCGTCGTTCTATCGAAGAACGTCATGAGGTACGCTTCGAGGGATGAAGACCAAGGGAAAACTTACGCTTTGGGGAATCATTGGCGGCGTATCCTTGGGGCTGTCGTTTTTGGCGGCATGCTCTGCGGGTGCGCGAGGGACCGATCGGGGCACGGGCGGAGCGTCGTCCGGCAGCGGCAATAGCAGCGGCAACGGCGGGGATACGACATCGGGATCCGGGGGCGAAGATATATTTACCACGGCTGCGAATAGCGGGAGCAGCTCGAGCGGCATCGACTCCCGATGCATCGTGCGCATCGGTATCGTCCGAAGCGCAAGCGCAGCTTCAGCCTGCGGATATCATCATTGCGGTCGATACGTCGGGCAGCATGGACGAGGAAGCTGCGCAGGTGCAGGCCAATCTGAACAAGTTCGCGCAGATCATCACGGGCAGCGGAATCGACGTGCACGTGGTGATGATCGCCGATGCGTCGATGTGCATTCCCGCGCCGCTCGGCAGTGGTGCGTGCAATGGCGCGGATGAAAAATTGCCAAACTATCGGCACGTCGTGCAAGGCGTCGGCAGCAGCAATGGATTGCAGATCATTTTGGATACGTATCCACAATGGAAAGATTCACTTCGTCCGAATGCGACGAAAACCATCGCCATCGTATCCGACGACGATTCGTCCTTGGGCGCCACCGCATTCATGAATGGCATCGTGGCGTTGGACCCGACGTTCACGGGTTTCAAATTCGATGCGATCGTGTCCTTCGAATCGCCCGACTCGTGCGCGCTCTGTTTTCTCAATTGTGCTGGGTGTGCGAATTCGTGCTGCAACAAGGCACAACTCTGCACGCCCATTTCAGCCGACGAAGGCAAAGTCTACAAGCAGCTCGTACAGCAAACGGGCGGCGTGATCGGCAATCTTTGCATTCAAAACTTCGACCCAGTGTTTCAAGACATGGCCAAAGCGGTCGTCACGGACGCGAAGATCTTGTGCGAATACGACATTCCCAAGCCGCCGGACGGACAAACCATCGATCCGAGCCTCATCAACGTGGTTCACACGTCGGGCGGCGGAACGAAAACCACCATTTACAACGTTCCCGACGGTGAAATGGGTTGTGGCAATACGGGCGGGTGGTACTTCGACAGTCCCGCGTCACCCACGAAAATCATCGTATGCAAAGACACTTGTTCGGCGTTGCAAAGCGACAAGACCGGCAAGGTGGAAGTGCTCTTTGGCTGCGCGACCGAAGTCAAGCCGCCGGAATGATTCAATCCACGTCGAACGGCCAGCCATACCTTCGCAACCAATGACCGAATAGCGATGCTTGCACGATCGCGACGGTCGTCATTGCGCCTCCGGTAAGTAAGCTCCCGATAAGCGGAATCCAGCCAAGGATGAACGCCGTGAGCGCGATCAAGATGCCTCCAGCGACGCTCGACGCAATGAAGAGCCCCACGAGATGCGGATATCGCCGTGGGGCACGCGAATAGACTTTCCACCACACGAGGGGGTTCAATGCATTGGCGCCGTGGCCCGACGTCACGATGGATAGAATGATGACCGGCATGATGGCCAAGCCGACGAGGAGCAAGGCAATGCCCAAAGGCCAAGCGGCGGGAAAAAACGAGAACGTGACCCACGCGGGTCCCAGGCCCAAGGCAATACAAGCGAATCCGCGAAAAAGCGCTGCCAAAAGCTCGCTTCGGGTCGTAATGCCGGACGAAAAAGGCAAACCGGATCGGCCCAATCCGACGTGTTCGATGGTTTGAAAATAAATGGCCGACAAGCAACCTATGTAGATTGCCGCGAAAAACCATGCGAATCCGGGAAATGGAACATTGGCGAGCCACGCGGGGATCGTCATTGCGATGATGAGCAAAATTCCTTCCAAGTCGAACGGACGCAAAAGCGCCTGGCGAAGGTCTTCTTTTTCCGTTGGCAATGGTTCGGGCAGACGAACTGCGAGAGCTCCACAACGCGTACACACGAGCGTAGGATCGGACCTGCCAGGGGTCGCGAGCGCGCGCAAACACGCCGTGCACTGAATGGAATGGCAAACCGTGCATTCGTGCGTGGCTTCATTGTCGGGATGCGTCGCGCAGCGCTCGGCCATACGATATGGCTACACCGGAGCAATGGCGAATGCAAGTGAATGCGGCGTCATTCGCCGAGGACGAATCGAATCGCGTTTCCCGGCCTTCGGCGTGCCAATGCTCCCCACGATGATCGGCGCACGACCGCCAATACGGGATAACCGCCCGTCGTCGGATGATCCGGCCCGAATACGATGGGCGTGCCATCGGTCGATACTTGGATGGCGCCGCGCACCATCGGCACGGGCAATGCAGAATCACCTCCAGCACGCGGTATCTTTTCGCCGTCGATGCGCACACCGACGCGATCGCCCAATGCGGAAATGCTGTACGTCGTTGCAAGCAGCGTGTCGAGCGCATTCGGCGGAAAGCGATCGAGATGAGGACCCGGGTCGACGGCGATGTCGACGATATCGGTATTTTCAGTTGAAACAGGGGCTGGGGGCTGCATTTCACGCACGGTGCGATCCGCAATCGTCACCACGTCACGTTTTCGCAGTGGACGTCCGGAAAAACCACCTGTACGCGCAATGAGCAACGTCGCGCGGGATCCGAGCACGACGGGGACGTCCGCACCGCCGCGGAGCCCGAGATACCGGACGGCTCGGGCATTTTCTTTCACCTCGAGCTGCTCTCCATCGGCAAGTCGAATGGGTTTGTCGCCGTCGATCGATACGACGACTTCACCGATGGCTCGTACGAGCAGTCGTCCAAGGGGAATTTCAATGGCGGCTTCTCCCGGATCGTTTCCAACGGCAAGATTTGCGGCGGCAAATGTATCAGGATCGAGCGGTCCCGACGGGGGAAGCCCTCGATGCAATTGTCCTCCGCGTCCCAATGCTTGAATCGTGGCGCATGCGGGCGCCGCTTCCACGACGAGCGCGGGTTTGTTGTGCGCAACTATTTGCAGCGCGGGTGGATGGGTCGCTTCGACGGGCGGGATATCGGTTGCTGGAAGGGCTTCGAATCGGACGCGATCGCCCGGTGCAAGCAAAATGGGGCATTCGCGCGCTGGATCGAAGAGGGAAATGCCCACGGCGCGACCGAGAAGGTGCCAACCACCTGGAGAAGAAAACGGATAGATGCCGGCAAAAGCACCGGCAATCCCAAGGCTGCCGGCGGTCACACGCGGTCGCGGCGTTTTTCGGCGCGGGAGCACGAGGCGCGGATCGAGCGGCCCCAAATATCCAAATCCAGGCAAAAAACCAACGAGCTCGACGACGAAATGATTGGCAACGAGACGGTCGACGACTTCGTCCGACGACAGCCCCAACGAGCTCGACACGTCTTCGAGGTCCGGGCCGTCGAATGCCGCGCCAATGACGTGCGTTTGCTCCAGCAAAACGTTGGTCTGCTCGGCCTTGCTGGCAATCGATAACGCAGCGGTGACGTCTTCGACGCTCGGCGAGCCCACGGTAACGAGGACGCCGCCTCCGACGATGACGTCCGCATCGGGAAATCGAGCGCGCAACACGTGTGCAAGCGCGTGCGTACGTGCGGCGCGATCGGGCGCATCCGCTATGCCGAGGTCGACGTAGACGGCGTCTTGCCCATAAGGCAATATGCGCGGAAAAACCATTACGAAAGCCTTTCGAGCAAGTCCGCATCCTTTAGCGCTTGCCTTACCGCGCGGGCGATTTCAACGGCGCCGGGGGTATCTCCATGCACGCACAACGTATCGAATTCGCCAAGAAGCGCCAAACGAACGGCTTGCGCCGCGGCCAATCCAGGATCGGTGATCAATGCGCCCGGTTGCGATCGCGGCACGAGGCTCCCGTCGGGCAAATAAGCGCGATCTGCAAAAGCTTCACGTTCGTAAGAATGATTTGCAGCCAAATCAATGAGAACACCTCGCGGCGGTCCCACGAGCCTGACTTGTGTTTGGAATACCAAACCAACCGCAAAAATCAATGATTTTGCTATTTCTGCTGATTTTGCCACATCGTGATACAATGCGCCGTGAGGTTTTACCGCGATGATGCTTACGCCAATCTCTTCGGATACTTCGACGAGCGATGCCATTTGGTCGTGAAGGGACCGCTCGAGCTCGTCCGCGGCAATGCCCATGCTTGTCCGGCCAAACCCTGCCCGATCCGGATACGACGGATGAGCTGCGACGGTCGCGCCTGCGCGACGCGCGAGCACGAGTGCCCGCTCCATGCTCGCGCGATCCCCCGCATGTCCACCACACGCAATGTTGACCCTCGTGGCGATCGAATACAATTCTTCGGATTCGCCGGGCAGCTCGCCGAGGTCCATGTTGAGCGATAGCCGCTTCATCGGTGGAACTGTCGCAAGGCTGCTTATCCAGGTCAAGCCAAACCACTGGCCACGCTCGTTCGTTTGTGCTGTCATGCGCCCGCGATGAGCGACTTCAACCCCTACGCGCCGCCAGAAGCCGAAGTTGGCGGAAGAGCGCGAACAACCAAGAAAAGCAAAAAGAATAAGTCTGCGTCCGGCGCGATCGCGGCGGCCATCGAGCGGCTGAACGAACACCTCGCCGATCGGGACGCGGTCGACATTGATCGCAAGGAAGTTGGCGGCAAGCTTCGCACGCCGACGATCGTCTTCGTGGGCCTTGCGGTCGTGTTCATTGGAATCGCCGTATTCGCAGCGACGAACATGCGCCGACGTAGCGAAGAGGGCCTCGTGGTTGCCGCGGGCATATTGGCAGTCGTGTTTACGCTCCTCGCCATTACCCTGGTCGTCGTCGATGTCCGAATGCTTCCGCGCGACAAACCGGCGCCTCCCGAAGCGACGCTCAAATACTTTTTCAAGGCGATTGCGCTCGGTCGTTTTGGTTACGCGTGGGCCACGCTTTGCCCAACCGCGCGCGAACAACGCGTCGACGTGCCCGCGCTTGGCCCAATACCAATCACACCAGGTTCATTCGAGCTGCGGCGCACCGAGGACCTCAAGCTGTACACGCAAGCGTTTGCTCGCCCGGGCAATGGGCAAATGCGAACGATGCAAGTCAAGCGCACGACGCTCATCAGCGAAGACGGCGACGTGGCCGTCGTCGAAGTGACCGCCATGTTTCAATCATGGCCGCAATGGGCGCAAATCCTCTCCGTCGTGGCATTCGTCGTCATACGCCTCCTCGGCATCATTCTTTTCCTCGTCCTGTTTTTCACGCTTCGCAAAACGCACGAAGTCGTCTTCCGCAAAACGCTCATTCGCGGCAGCAATGGCGTTTGGTATGTTTATTCGGGCGACTTGCTCGAAGGCGCACCGCAAGAATCCTGATCACGGATCCGACCGCACCACCGTCCACGTCAGCGCATGCCAAAATGCCCCCGCCGCGACACCTGGCGGCGATCCGACGGCCACCAGCGTGAACGACGAACCATCTTTGAAATCCGTTTCGACGATGCCCCCACGTTCGAGCGCCTCCTGGAGTGACAACGTGGAGCTCGGCATCGAATGACCGGGCGGAAACGTGAGAATGTTCGTGGCCTCGATCGGGCCCAAGTCCGCCCGCGCAAATTCGCGAAATGGCGGGATTTTTCCGATTGCGCCGAGCGTCAACCCCGGCGCGACTTGGCCAGCGACGCCGCCTTGCGTACCAGGTAAAACCCGCACGTCGACCGTCGCCATTGGCACCGATGCATGCGCCGCCTGCAGCGATATCTTGTCGTCTTGCACGATGCGGGACATCCCCACCGCAACCAGTCCTTGTGTCGGCGTATCGATCGAATAATCTTTCCCGCACACGACCTTTTCGACATTGTCTTCGTGCCCAGGGCCTCCAAGACAACCATTCGGCACGAGGAGCAGACTTCGCGGCGCTTCGAGCGCTGCTTTGGGAATTACTGCAAGCGGCACGACGAGCACGTCGGGATCGAGACTTCCGGACGTGATTTCCGCACAGCCTTTGCCTGCGGTTTTTTCGAGGCTCCCCGCAATGACGTGCAAATAAACATCCGTCCCCGTGGACACGACGCCCGATTCCACATCGACGACCGAAACACCTGCAAATGCGAGGCCTTTTGCATCCGCGGGGTGCGCGGGCGCGTCGCCTCCATCCGGCCACGGAACGAAACACAATCGAATGGCGTCGTAATCATTCACGCCATTGACGATCGTGAGCTTCGACGGTCCATCGGGCTCGGGGACATTTTCCTCGACGCCGCTGCCACCAGCGCCGCCGCTCCCGGAGCTCGAACTGCTGCTGGAGCTGCTGCTGGATGACGTCAGGTTATCGTCGTTGCCGTCGGCGCAACCGACGAAGAGCACGGGCAGGAGACTCGAGAATGCAATGGATCTACGAAGCGCACGAGTGTTCATGCGTCGAGTTTACCGCGCGCTGCCAAAAGGGAAAGCTACGCTTCAGCGACGAACCGAATAAACGAAGCTCGCCTTGGGTTCACGGAGCCAGCGTTCGGTGATCGTATTTTTCATACCAGCATACGGACTCCCAGCATCGACGTACAGGGCCACGAGCGCTTCGGCGGCAGGTTTGTCGCCACTTGCTTTGATGCGCGCCACGGTGGTGAGCAGTTTCTTGCTTGCGGCGGGAAATGCGTCGAGGTTGATGGCAAAACAACCCGTGTCGGTTCCATTGCCTGCTTTTTCCGTCGCATTCCACTTCAAGACACCTTCGTCGACCAAGAAACCCACCTGAATGGCGGCCAATTGGCTGTACGGTTTGGGGTGTTTTTCTCGGTCGTACATTCCTTGTGAGATGTGTCCGAATGCCCAAGCGATGTCGCGCACGTGAGCTTGCTGCGCGGTTTCCATCGTGATCACGTTGCGATCCGCGAGCCAATCCGTATAAAAGAGCGCTGCCGATTGCGCTTTGAATTCTTCGAGCATGCTCGCCAAAGGTCCGCCGAATACTTCGCTATCGATTTTCCCTTCGACGGCATATTGATGAGACGGTCCCAGGTTGTGCGCCGCTTCGTGCAGCACCGTGCTCATGAGCTGCGGCCTTTGATCGTCAGTATAGGTGGCCATCGTTTGGGCACAAAACAGAGACGAAGCTTGCCGGCGAACCGCGGCGCGGCTGTCCGGATCCGTATAAAAGTTCGTCATGACCATCGTTCGTCCCCGGTTTTCATTGGCCACGGGGCCGAAATTGGGCAAACTTTGTCCGGCCGTCGCGCCAAACGGAGCACGCGAATCACCAGCATTGATGATTACGGCAATGAAATCGGGCAGTTGGAACTTGGCCGTGCCTGCCGCGTAGGGAGGACCCGCGAGCTCCGCGATCGCATTTTCCATGTCTTGCTTGATGGGCTCGAGCTTCTTCTTCCATTCGAGTGATCCTGGATCGATACGCGCAAAGCTCGTGTGAAATCCGGCCTTTTCGTTGCACGGTTCGAAGTACGTTTCATCCGGTCCGATGCGCAAAAACCACCGCGAATTCTCGGAATTCATGCGTGACCACGCTTCGTCGGCCTCGAACCAGCTCCCGTCCCGAAATGCTTTGGCTGCTGCTTGCAGATACGTTTTGAACGGAGTTTCATTCGGTGACGTAATGGCGGCTGCGGCTGCGTCGATTTCTTTGGCGGCAGCCTGCATGTCCGCTTCGAATGCTTTGTGATACGGAACCGGCTTCAATTCATCATTTTCGCCTGCTACGACGACGAATGGATCCAATAGTGCGCGAGCGTCGGGCCGGGCTCCCAACATGGCGCAAAAATTGGGCTGCGAGAGGAGATGCTGTGGATAAAGGCCCGAAGTCGGAGGAGAGGCTTTGGGAATGGCACGGCAATCGGGATCGTCTGCGACACTGGGCGCTTCGCATTGCGGTCCTTGATTGCGGTGAAAGAGCCGTCGGCTCGCGGGGTCGTCCGTAGGAATTTGGCTGCGTAGCTCGGTCACGCCCGATTGCTTTTCGTAAAGCCGCTCGACGATTTTTGCCGCCGCGAGAATATGCTCGACAATCGCCTTGTCCTCGGCGCTCGCATTGCGAAAATCCGAATTGACGAGCGTCGTGCGACCCGCGTCGAGGTCGCGCAGCACCGCTTGGCGCCGCCTGACTTCCGCCGCATCGAGCCCTTCGAAGCGGGGGCCATTACGCTTACGATCGACGACCGCGGAGTACGCTTTGCGAAATGCGGCCGTAAACGATTCGCCCGTCACCCAATCGGCCTCGTTCGTCTCCACGTCAGCACGCCAAATCACCGCAAGCTCGGCCGGGTCGAGCGCTTTGTTGCCGTTCGCATCCTCGGACCAGAAGAGCGGAAGATCGAGCGTTACGGCGATTCGATTGAAGTCCGCGCGCTCGACTGCATCGAACGTCGCTTGCCAAGGTTGGTCCGGAGAAACAGCCGGAGGAGCCCCGCCGCAAGCTGCAAGGAATGCCAAACCGAGCACGGCGAAACGAACACACCGAGAAGAACGCATGCTCGCCTTTTAACACGAGGGCGCGATGAGTAGGCTTGGTGAAACACGTGAAGTCGCGCCATCCCAAACCACACGCGCAAGCATATCGACTCACTCGCCCGGCCGCTCTGTCCGTGCGTCGAGGTCATCCGTGGGTCTATCGCGAAGGTTTCGTTCGCTTGCCCGATCTCGCATCGGGCACCGTCGTGGAGCTCGTGGATGAAGACAACGCGCCGATCGGCGTGGGCCTCTTCGACAGCCAATCACCGATCGCCGCGCGTGTGTTCGCGCGTGAAGGCCCGCTCGATCAACGCGCGCTCATGGTGCGCCTAGAGCAAGCGTTTCGGCGTCGCGATACGTTCATCGGTCCGGACACGACAGCGTATCGACTGTGCAACGGCGAAGGCGATCACCTGCCAGGTCTGGTGATCGACAAGTACGCTCACGTTGTCGTCGTGCGGCTCGATGGCGAGCACTTGGTTTCGTGGCTCGACAAGCTCGTTCCATCGCTCGCCAAGTCGCTCGCTGCTCGCGGCGTCACGAGCTTGGCGCTTCGACGCGCACGTGATGAAGCTGGGGACAAACGCACGCGCACGCTCGCGGGTGACGAGCCGCCCGATCGGTTGATCGTGTACGAGCACGGCATGGCGATGGAAGTGGACCTCGCGCACGGCCAAAAAACGGGCGCGTTCCTCGACCAACGCGACAACCGCGCGCTCGTGCGAAAGCTCGGACGAGGTCGAACACGCGTGCTGAATTTGTACAGCTTCGCGGGAGGCTTCTCCGTTGCTGCAGCGCTCGGCGGCGCCAAGCACGTGACGTCGGTCGACGTGGCGAGCGCGGCGCATGCATCGGCGCAGAGGTCGTTTCGCGAGAACAAGCTCGACCCTGCTGCGCATGCATTCGTCACGGCAGATGCGTTTGCGTTTCTCGAAGCGGCCGCACGTCGTGGAGATCGGTTCGACCTCATCGTGTCGGACCCTCCGAGCTTTGCGCCGAACGAAAAGACGAAACCTCGTGCGCTCGGCGCGTACCGGAAACTTCACGCAGCCTTGGCGCGTGTGCTCGATCGAAGCGGCGTACTGTGTGCAGCGTCGTGCTCGAGTCACGTGACGATGGAGGAGTTTGTCGGGACGCTCGATGCAGCAACGCTCGGACGCGACGACCTATCCGTCGTGGCGATTCATGGTCACGCACCGGACCATCCCACGCTGCCTGCGTGGAGCGAGGGCAGGTATCTCAAGATGGTCGTGCTGACGTGAGGTTCGTCCGAAAAGACCCTTTGACGTCAAAGGATTGACGTTTCGGGTGTCAATGTCAGAAGCCTGGATCCCGAACGCTCGGGAGGCTGCCCGAGGTCGACTTCGTCGTGGCCGTCGCCTTGGTGATTGGGATCGAGTTCGTGGATGGCTTCGACGTCGTGATCGCCTTGGTGGTCGGTGCCGCAGCGGAAGGCGTTGCAGATGCCGAAACTGCGGGCTCTGCCGATTGTATCGCGGAGGCGGGCACGACGGCGGATTGCGTCGCCGTTGGTGTTGCGACGGCCGTTGGCACTGGCTTGGCGGTCTCCGTGGTATTTGCCGCTGGTTGATTGGCGGGCGCGGGAGGTGGACGCATCGCGAGCACGACGGCAGCGCCGATCGCAGCGAGACCCACGGCGCCAAACGCGACGACGGCCAGCTTCTTCTTGCCCGAATTCGCTGCGGGAGCGAGGTCCGCGACCATCGCCTTGTGCGTCGATGACGACGTGCTCGTCGGCGCAGCAGGAGGTTGGCTGGTCGATTCACCCACGGGAGCGACAGGCGGTGGTGGGATCGACAGAAGCGGCGGAGGCATGTTCGAGGGCGTCGCGCCCGATGCACGAAGCTGCGCGAGCATTGCTGCGTGCTGAGCTTTTTCTTGTTGCCGCTGCTCGGCTCGCTCATCCGCCGTCTTGATGCCTT
The DNA here is from genome assembly GCA_016715885.1 of Polyangiaceae bacterium. Lineage (NCBI taxonomy): Bacteria > Pseudomonadati > Myxococcota > Polyangiales > Polyangiaceae > Polyangiaceae bacterium. Next base: position 25,828 of record JADJXL010000015.1, on the reverse strand, counting down.
CGCGAATGGCCGCGCGCCGCTTCTCCGCACGCTCGCCGAGCATGCCCTTGACGAACCCTACGACGTCCTCGTCGGGCAAACCCTGCAATTTCAACTCGGCAATCGCGCGGTCGATCGCCCGAGCAAACTCGGCCATCGACTGGTACCGCTCCGCGACGTCTTTCGCGAGCGCCTTGGCGACGACGTCGTTCAAGAGCGGCGGACAGTTCGGAATGGCTGATGCCAGTGTTGGTGATGGCTCTTTGTCGCAAATGCGGCGGAGCGTGATCATGTCGTTGTCGCCGCGGAACGGGTGCTTCGCTGCGAGCAACTGGAAAAGCACGATTCCGAGCGCAAACACGTCGGTGCGTCGATCGATTTCTTTACCGAGCGCTTGTTCGGGCGACATGAACGGGACTTTGCCCTTGAGTTGCCCGTCCTTCGTCGCGGCGTTGGACAGCTCGCTGCTGGCCTTGGCCACGCCGAAGTCGACGATTTTCACGACGCCGTCGTACGTGACGAGAATGTTTTGAGGTGAAACGTCTCGGTGGACCAAACCCACGAGGTTTCCAGCTTCGTCTTTCAGCTCGTGCGCCGCATGCAAACCAAGCGCTGCATTGAGGACCAGGCGCAAGGCGACGAGGATGGGAACGCCACCTTTTTGACGCGCAGATCGAGCGAGCTGACTGAGCGGCTCGCCGTCGATCCACTCCATCACGATGTAGATCAGACCCTCTTGTTCGCCGAGATCGAGAATCTCACAGACGTGCGGGTGCTTGATGCGCGAGGCGAGGCCAGCTTCGGCCAAAAACATTTCTTCGAACTGCGGATCTTCCGACAGTTCGGGGAGCATTGTCTTGACGGCGACGGTCTTCTGGAACCCGCGCGTGCCTTTCATGCGTGCGGCCCAGACAACCGCCATGCCGCCTTGTGCGATCGGTACGAGCAGCTCGTATCGCCCTAGCGTATGGCCTGCACCGACTTCGCCAAGCGCGCTCACGAAACCCCCTTCGATGCACCACACCGCGCGCAAGCAATGCAACTCGTCGGGTCACTTGCCCAAACACGCTGGAACGCTGTCGTCGCCGTTTGCACGATGGTGCCCTTAGAATCGCAGATGCGCGGGCATCACTCAAGATCTCATCCGCTCAATTCCCTGCTTGCATCAAGAAACGCGCCAGCGCTTGGGCTTTCGGCACGATCGTCGCAACCTCCACGCGCTCGTCGTGCGTGTGAAATCCAGCACCTCGCGGCCCGAGTCCATCGATTGATGCAATGCCCATTGCCGCGGTCGTCGCCGCATCCGAACCACCCCCCACGAGCGGCGCTTCGCCGTCGCCCAACCCTGCAGCTCGCGCACACGCGGCATACGCTTGATACAGCGCCACGTTCGCGGCTGTGCGTTCGAGCGGCGGGCGCGCAAGTTGCGTGCCGAGCGTGATCGACGTCCCCGAAATCGCCGCGCGACGTGCGGCATCCTCGAGCGCCGCAATGAGCCATTCGCCGTCGACGAGCCGCTCGTAACGTAGATCCATGAGCGCTTCGGCATGATCGGGCACCGTGTTTTTCGACGTCCCGCCGCGAATGATTCCCACGTTGACGGTTATGCCCCGCGCGTAGTCCGTGAGCTCTTCGGCATATTCGACGAAGCGGCAAAGTGCACGAATTGCATTCGCTCCTTCGGCATGCGCGTTTCCCGAATGCGCTGCGCGCCCTGTCGCGACGGCTCGACCACTTCCCGTGCCTCGACGAGACGTAATGATTGCATCCTGAGCACGTCCCGCCTCGAAAACGAGCGCTGCGCGCGCGCCCGCAAGCTCGCGCTCGATGACGCCTCGACCTTCGGGTGATCCAACCTCTTCATCCGAAACGATGACCAATCGCACGGGCAAACTCGGCAAAATGCCCACGTGCGACAGCGCCCGGAGCGCTTCGAGGATGACGACGAGCCCGCCCTTCATGTCGAGCACGCCCGGGCCTCGGATGAGCGCTCCATCGCGCCGAAAGCCTTCGAACGTGCCTGGTGGAAAAACCGTATCGAGGTGTCCGACGAGCGCGACGAAGTCGGAGCGAGCGGCATTCGTCGTCGCCACCAAATGCGGGGCAAACCGGTCGCTCGGGATGGTGCGGACACTCGAGATCCCCGCGATCGATCGGAGCTCGGCCGCCAGCATCTCGCCCACGACGGCGCCTCCTTCGCGGTTGTCGGTGAACGAGTTTTGCTCGACCAATCGTTCGAGGAGCGAAATGGCAGCGTCTTGCCGTTCGTGGAGGAATTGCTCGAGTTCTTCGATCATCGCTTGCGAGTTTCGCTGATGGACCGCGTATTGGCGAGTCTTGCGAGTGCGATTTTCATGAAAAATATCTCCTTTGCGGGGGTTCGAATGCCATCAGTCAGGTTGCCCGGGCCGATCCAGGCGCTACGCTGAGGCGGGCCAGTGGCAGGTGTAGTGCCGAGCTTGCTGCAATCGGCTCCAGTTTGAACATTTGGGCGGAGTGAATGATCCCGGAATATTTCCAAACGCATGCGTCTCGAATTGGCTGGGGTCTCGTCATTTTTGGCGTGAGCCTGGTCGTTAGTCTCGTCGCTGCGATGATCGTGATTCTTCGGTTACCGGAGGATTATTTTCTTTCCCATCGGTCGGAATCATTTTGGACGCATCGCCCGAGGTGGCAGCGCCTTTTGGGCATTGGCATCAAAAATGTCGTGGGCGTTGGACTCGTGATGCTGGGCCTTTTCCTGTCGCTGCCCGGCGTGCCCGGTCAGGGCCTCTTGACGATGTTCATTGGAATCGTCCTTTTGGACCTTCCGGGCAAACGCGCAATCGAGCGGCGGATCATTGCGACGCCGGCAATTCTGTCAGCATGCAATCGAATGCGCGCGCGCTTTGGAAAACCGCCGCTTCGGGTATTCGACGGACCCGTGCCTTTCGAGCGAAAGGCACTGCCCGAATCGATTGGCATGCAGAACGACGTTCACGGTCGGGTGAAGTGATATCGAACCGTCACGTTTGCGGTCGTCGTCACCTCTCCGGGTTCGATTTTCAGCGAGGCGCGTAGTGCAAGCTCATCGCTGAACATGATGGGCATCGGGCGCTCGGGCGTACCATTGACGTCGTGCACGGCGTCGATACGCAATCCTGCGGCTTCCGCCATGGTTTTGGCGCTACGTTCGGCATCGGCCACGGCCAATTTGAGGGCGCGCTCTCGAGCCTGTTCGGGGTGAGAGAGGAAGAAGGACAAACCTTCTACGATATTGGCCCCCGCATCGACGCCCGTATCCACGACGACGACGGCTTCCGCGCCGACCTTTGCCGGATCGACGTCTTCGAGCGTAATGGTCATCGTAATGCGTGCGCGATAACCGACGATACGCGGGAGTTGTGCCTCCTCGGATTCGTCGTAAAGCGGCGAGATGCGAATCTCGGACGTTTGCATCGAGAGATTTTCGCGTCCGAGCGCTTTCATGGCTTGCGTGAGTTGCTCGACTTTGGTGGCAAGCTCGTCTCGCGCTTGCGTGAGCATACGCGCGCGAACTTCGACACCCAAGTCGACTCGTAATGCATCGGGCTGGCTGACGACGGTGGCTTGCCCACTTGTCGTAATCAATTCGGAGAGGCGGTGCTCCAAGAGAACGGTGGCGCGTACTTTGGACGGGGCGCCCGTGGCCGTTGCTGCTTGACCCATATCCTCGCCAGCTTGCGCCGCGTTCGACAATGTCGGCGCGAAGACCGACACGATATTCAGCAAGGTTTTCCCAATCCGCGAAGTAATCAGTTGCATCGCCATGACCCCCCCTTTCGCTCTTTTCGCATTCATGAACCTCGATGAGGTTCCTGCGTGGCGAACATGGGGCCCGAGCCGTGGGAACGAAAGCCGAGCGGCGATCGATACTTCCACAGGCTGCTGGGTAATTTGGGAATGGGGGAAAGACGGTGCGGCGGGATTATTTGCAGCGCTTGAAAATGCCGGTTCCCGTGCATTTCGGCTGTGGCTTCACCGTTCCGGTCTTGGTCGACGGCCCTGTGGTTTTCGTGGTCGTCGTTTGCGTGGGCACGGCCGTGAGCTTGTACTCTTTCTCGAATTTCTTGCCCGCTTCGACCGTGATGTCTTCGTCCTGCGACTGATAACCGCTTTTCGACACACTGACCTTGTGGGTGCCCGCCGCGATTTTCATCGGCGTCTTCGGGTCTTCCACCTTGTTGTCGTCGATTTTGATTTCGTCGCACGCGGGCGAGCACTTGATGAGCACTTCGCCTTCGGCGGGCGGTGGCGGTTCTGCAGACGCCACTGCGCTCGGCGGTGGCTCGGGTGGGGGAGCAGCGCTTGCACCCGCATTCGAACCGGCCGTGTCGCCAATGGCAATGGGTTGTTCGCTATCGTCTTTCTTGTCGCCGCTGAAAGCGACAATGAGTCCGATGATTCCACCCACCAATACGACGGCTGCGACGCCAATGATGATGGGAAGGTTCTTGGGCCTTCCACCGCCGCTATCGAAAGACGGCGCGCCGCCCATTTGTCCCATGGCCGCATTCGGGCCAGCGTCCATGGCGGGTCCGCCCATGCCGCCCATGGCGGGTCCACCCATGCCGCCCATCGCGGGTGCGCCCATGCCGCCCATGTTGGCGCCCGGTGCAGGCGGATATCCGCCAGCGTCTTGGCCAGGCGGTTGATACACCGGCGCTGCAGCCGTCGGTCCCATGGGATCGGCGCTGCCGATGGCAGGGAAAGCAACCGTCGCGCCCACGGCCGAATCGGGCATGTTTGCAGCCGCGGCAAACGCTGCGGCCAGATCGCTCACTTGGCGGAAACGTTCATTTGGATCCACGGCGAGCGCTCGGCTGAACACGGCGTCGAGCACCGGCGAGACTTGCGCACCCACCTCGATGGCTCGTTGCGACGCCGGTACGCGAGGACCAACGAGCTCTTGTTGCCACGCACCGAAGTCGGGTTGCGCGCTTTGGCAAGAGCGCCAGTAGGGCCGTCCCGTGAGCGCGTAGAACAAGAGCAGCCCCATGGCGAACACGTCTGCCGCGGCGCCTGCAGGAGCGCTCCCTTGCATCTGCTCGGGCGCAACCCACGGAGCCGCAATGGCGTACCCTTCGTTTGTCTGTTCGTAACTTCGCGCGAGGCCCGCTCCGAAGTCCATCACGCGCACGACGAACCCTTGCGGCGCGACGAACACGTTCGTCGGCTTCAGGGCATGGTGCATGAGTTGTCGTGCGTGTGCGCCTTCGAGCACGCGCGCCAAGTTCTGCGCAATCTGCGCGACCTCCGGGGGCGCAAGCGGCCTCTGAGACGCGAGCTGTGCGAGTGACGGGGCCGCGCTGTACTCGGTTGCCGTAAACGGCGCCGCCGTCTGCGGATCGTACCCAGCATCGAGCACGGGCAGCACGCTGTCAGGTGGCAAGCCATTGGTCGCAGAATAAATCTGCTCGATCATCGCCATCACTTCGGGACGCTGCGCGATGCTCGGCGCGTAGATACGCACCGCGAACGCATTGCCCGTCGCGTCGACGACGCGGTAGGTGGCCGAAGAGCCGCCATAGCCCAAAAGGGCCTGAACCGAATACTTTCCGGCAATGACATAGCCGGGTGAAAGCTGAGGCGCGGTCACGACATTCCTTGGGTGAACTATTTCTTGTCGCCGTCGGACTTGCCGTCATCTTTGGCGTCGCCGCCAGCCTTGATGCTCGTCAGTACGGCTTGGACGGCTTCTTGGCCTTTGACGTCGTCGTCGAGAACGAATCCGACTGCGATCAAGTTGTGCGTTGCATCCACGGGCGCGTGCACGATCATCACGCTGCCCTTCTTGTCCTTCAAAACCTCACGCTCACCGCCTGGCGCAACCCACACGCCCATCTTGATGTCATTGGCCTCGATCGGATTCTCGGGCTTCTTCCAAGCGACCTTGTAGTTCTTGGGAAGCGTTGCACCGAGGGCCTTCAGCAGATCGGCAAACGCGGCATCACGCGCAGCGTCGTTCTTCTTTGCGTCTTTGTCCGGCGTGTAGGAACCGATCGCGAGCACCGCAGCATTGGGCTCTTTCGACGCATGCATGAACGAGTGCGATTCGAGCACTGCGTACTTCCACTTCTCCGGTGGCTTGAACTCCAGCGTCGCACTCTTCACTGCGGCGACGGTATCCGCTTTTGCGGTACACATGTCGTCGAGCGAATCGCACTTCGGCTCGGGCGGCGGCTGATTGGCCTTTGCGTCGGCCTCGAGATCGTCGGTCGTTTTGGGGTCGGGTTTGTTCCCTCCGCACGCGACAGGAGCGAGTGCGAGAGCGAGCAATGCGGTTGCTAGGAAGTTTCGGTAGACCATGCGCACCACGCGAGCGTGGCAGATCGTGGGCTGTTACGGCAAGTATTTCAGTCACACCGATGCGTGACATCGACTGCCCGGCCTCGAACGAATCGAAAGGAAGCCGCACAAATCGATTCCCACACGACTCCCGACGAGCGGGTCGCAAGCGACGAAGGAACGAGCCGCAGCGTTTACGGCTTCTTCTTCATGCCGGGCAGGTACGCCTTCTCGGTCGGCGGCTCGAGGTACTCGACCTTCTCCACGGTCATGATCCCGTACTTGGGGTTCGCCGCGGTCCCAGAGCTCGCCTTCGTGAATGTGATGGCGTAGTTGCCTGTGACCTTGACCTTCGCCCCAACATTGGGGATCGGGTTCGGCAGGTCCGCACCCCAGAACTCGTCGCTCAACTTCGCTTCGCCTTCTTTGCCTTTCGGCTGGCGATCGATCGCTTCGATCAACGTGAAGACCTGCGCGAAGTTCGAAGCCCAGCCCATGACGGCGATCATGTCCTTGGTCTCGCCCTTGTCGTCGGCGATCCAGAACGTGGGGACCGGAGCTTTGCAATCCGGCGGGTCACCTTTGCCCGTCTTGTGGATCGCGCACTTCGGCGCTTCGTCGTAGTTTGTCTTGACGATGTAGCCGGTGATCGAGAGCTGTTTGCCGTTGACGTCTTCGAAGTGGACGCGGCTGCGCAGATCGTGCGTGACGCCATAAACCGTGTACGAGCCGTCCGCGCCCTTCTTGGGCTTTTGCGGCAGCGTCGGAACGGCAGGCATCGAAGCCTTCTTTCCACTGACTGCTGGCTTCGGCTTGTAAGGCTCTTCAGCGGGACCGCAGCCGAGCGTGGCCGAGACAGCGACGGATGCGAGTGCGAGAAGAAGTGCGTGTCGAACGTTCATGGATGTCTCCGGCTGCAAAAAGGCACACGCCCAATGGCGCAAGCAGCCGCCCTGGGCAGGGGCGCGGGGCACAAGAGCGCTAACACGACCGCCCATGAGCCGTAAAGAGAAACGCCTCGCTCTCCGTTCGCCCAGCCAATCAAGGTGCGATAGTCTCCTCTCATCATGCGCGAGACCAAGCTGCGCGCTCCGTTCGAGACCTCACGCGTTTTGGTGATGATCCTGGCGGGCGGCGAAGGACGAAGGCTCGGACCACTCACCCACGACCGCGCCAAGCCTGCGGTTCCGTTCGGAGGGCGATATCGAATCATCGACATCGTTCTGTCGAACTTCGTCAACTCGGGACTGCACAAAATCAAGGTGCTCACGCAGTACAAGAGCGCCTCGCTCGAAGAACACATCGCTCGCGCATGGCGCCTCTCGCCCATGCTCGACAACTTCATCGAGACGATCCCAGCGCAACAGCGCACCGGCAAGAGCTGGTTCAAAGGCTCCGCCGACGCCGTCTTCCAAACGCAACACATCATCACCGACGAGCACCCCGAGTACGTGTGCATCTTCGGCGGCGACCATGTCTACAAGATGGACATGCGTCAGATGCTCGCGCAGCACCTCGACACGCAAGCCGAAGTCACCGTCGCAGCGATCCCGGTGCCGCGTCACGAAGCACGCGCGTTCGGCGTCATCGAAGCCGACGCTCAAGGTCGCATCATCGCCTTCCACGAGAAGGTTGCCGACCCTCCGCCCATGCCCGGACATCCGAACCTCGCGCTCGCGTCCATGGGCAATTATATTTTCAACACAAACGATTTGCTCGGAGCGCTCGAAGAAGACGCAGCCAAAGAACAAAGCGCTCACGACTTCGGTCGCGACATCATCCCGATGATGGTCGGCAAGGGCAAACGCGTTCACGTCTACGACTTCCAGACGAACCGCGTGCCCGGTGAAGACGAAGGCAACGCGTACTGGCGCGACATCGGCACCATCGATGCCTACTGGGCCGCGCAAATGGACCTCATCGCCGTCCAGCCCGCCTTCAACCTCTACAACCTACGCTGGCCCATCCGCACGGCCATGAGTCACGACCCGCCGGCCAAGTTCGTCTTTCGCGAAGAGTGGAACGCGCGCGTCGGTATCGCGACCGAGAGCCTCGTGTCACTCGGTTGCATCATTTCGGGTGGTCGCATCCACCGAAGCGTCTTGTCGAACCGCTGCCGTGTGAACTCGTTCAGCCACGTAGAAGAGTCCGTGCTTTTCGAGAACGTCGTCATCGGCAGGCACGCCAAAATTCGCCGCGCAATCATCGACAAAGACGTCGAAGTTCCAGCTCACGCCGAGATTGGGTACAACCTCGAAGAAGACAAGAAACGTTGGTACGTCAGCGATGGGGGCATCGTCGTGATCCCCAAGCGTGCCAAGATTGGTTGAACACGGCCGCACCATGGCGCGCTCGATCATCATCGGTGATCTGCACGGTTGTCGTGACGAACTCGAAGACTTGTTGTCACTCATCGGGTTCGGATCTTCTGATCAACTCGTGTCTGTCGGAGACCTCGTCGTTCGAGGTCCCAATCCCGCCGGCACCGTAGACTTGCTCCAAAAAGTCTCCGCACGTGTCGTTCGAGGCAACCACGAAGACCGCTTGCTGCGTCACCGCCAGGCTCCTCGTGGACACGCGCCGCCTCTGGGAACGCTGCAGCGAGAAGTCGTGCGCGTGTTCAAGCAACACCACTGGGACTTCATCGCATCGCTTCCGCTCTGGCTCGACCTGCCGGAGCACAATGTTCGTGTCGTGCACGCCGGTGTCGATCCACGGTTTCCGATGGATCGACAAAGCCCTCGCGTACTCATGTACGTCCGATGTCTCGATTCGTACGGAACGCCCACCGAGCGCTACGGTCCAACGTTGTGGGGCGAGGTCTACTCGGGCCCCCCGCATCTCGTCTTCGGGCACAACGCGAAGGAACTGCCGCAGATTCATCCGTACGCCACGGGTGTCGACACGGGTTGCGTCTACGGAGGCCGCTTGACGGCGATGGTGCTGCGCGAAGGTGAAAAGCCGCCGCCTCCGAGTGATCGTCGCAGCGTTCTCGTCAGCGTTCCTGCGCGGCGGAAGTATTACCCGCGGTGAAACCCCGCCTGCCGCGCGCATAAACTCGCCTTTTTCACGCGTTTGTGGATACCCTTTGCCACATGCGCTTCGTCTGGCCTCGTGCTGCCGCGACGCTCGCCCTCGTCGCCTCGTGTCATGCCGCTCTGCTCGTCGCGGTACCTCGGCCCGCCATCGCTCAACCCGCTGCGAAGGACGCCAAATCGAGCGTTTCGTCGCTCATCCAACGCGGCAGTGAGCTCTTCGACGACGCCGAGTACGAAGAGTCCATCCAGACTTTGTCCGCAGCGCTCTTGCGGCCTGGATCCACGAAGCAAGAGAAGATCGAAATCTATCGCCTGCTTGCCTACAACTACATCGTCTTGAAGCGCAACGACGAGGCCGATGCTGCCGTGCGCGGCCTGCTCGTGCTCGACGAAACGTACAAGCTTGCGCCAACCGAATCGCCGCGTTTTCGCGACTTCTTCAAGGCCACGCGCGACAAGTGGGAAGCCGAGGGCAAACCCGGCAAAGAGAAAATCGACGCACCCGTCGAAAAACCCGTTCGCATCATGCACTCGTCGCCAGCGCAGGTTCCACCTGGCTCGATCATCAAACTCACCGGCCGCGTGGAAGATCCCGACGGACGCGTTCGAGGCATGACGCTCGCCTATCGATCCGGCTCCGAAGGAAAGTTTTCCACCGCTTCGGTCAGCTTCACGCTCGGCGAATTTCGCGCTGAAATTCCCAAAGCCGCCGTAAAACCCCCGTTTGTCGAGTACTACCTGCAAGCCATCGACAAGGGCGGCTTGCCGCTCACGTCGCGTGGTGACGTTGCAACTCCGCTACGCATCGTCGTGCCCGCGCCGGAGAAAAAGGGAGGCGTGCTCTCGAGCCCCTGGTTCTGGGTTCCCGTGAGCTTGGCCGTCGTTGGCGGAGGTGTCGCGGCCACGTACTTCCTGCTGCAACAGCGGAGCTCGACCGTCACGATCAGCGTGCGCGAGTAGCTTCTTCAGCAAGCACTGCCAACCTTGCTCCCGACATGACCGACCCCGTTTACCCCTTCGTTGCCATCGACGTCGCTCGCGACAGCGCCGACGAGCTCTCCGCGTTGCTCTTCGACCTCGGTGCGATGGGCGTCGAAGAACGCGACGATCAAACACTCTCCAAGTCCGCAGCCCAGGGCAAAGTCACACTCGTGGGCAGTTTTGCTTCGCGCGAAGAAGCCGACGCCGCCATCGCAGCTCTGACCGAACAAGACCCGGACATGTCGCCGCGCATCGAAGAGATCGTGGGTGACGCTTGGCGTGATGCCTGGAAAGAACACTTCGAACCTTTCGCGCTCACACCATCGATCACGATCGTCCCACCTTGGGTTTCTTATGAGCACAAACGATCGGACGAACATGTGCTGGAGCTCGAACCAGGGCGCGCTTTCGGCACGGGGCTCCATGCAACGACGGCTCTCGTGTCCGAGCTCTTGCACGACCATCGGCAGTCGCTTGCAGGCGTGAGCGTCCTCGATGTCGGCACGGGCAGCGGCATCCTCGCGCTCGTCGCGCTCATTTACAGCGCGCGTGATGCGCTCTGCATCGACAACGATCCGGAAGTCATCGACGTCGTTCGTGAAAACGCCGAACGCAACAAGCTGACCGATCGCGTCGTCGTGCGTGAAGCGACCGTCGAGACGATCACGACGACGTATCCGATCGTGCTCGCCAACATCGAAACGAAGGTGCTTCGCGTGATCGCGGATGATCTCGCGCGTGTCGTCGCACCTCGAGGACTTCTGATTTTGTCGGGCATCCTTGCCGCCGAGCACGACGAGGTCGTCACGCGTTACACGTCGCTCGCTCGATCGCTTGCCTATGTCGAAACGCGTCGTCGTGGTGACGGCTCGGGCGACGACTGGGTTGCCATCGCATTCAGGGCAGCATGAAAGGTCCTCTGCGCGTTCCCGCTCTGCGCATTCAATCGGGTCGCACGATCCTGGATGAAGACGCTTCGCGCTACGTCGCGCGTGTGCATCGCATGCGCGAAGGTGATCGCCTGGTGCTCTTCGATCCCGATCAAGCGCTCGAAGCAGACGCCGAAATCGTTGGCGTGGAGCGGTCGTCGGTCGCGCTCGTCGTAGGCGAAGTTCGAGCTGCGTCGCTGCGTCCTCGTCGGCGCGTCACGCTGCTTCAAGCGACGTGCAAGAGCGACAAGTTCGACGCCATCGTTCGAGATGCGACGGAGCTTGGCGTGAGTCGTGTGGTGCCGGTGTTTGCGGAGCGATCCGTTGCGCGGCCTGCGGGTGGGCGAGCGTCGCGGTGGCGCAAGATCGCGATCGAGGCTGCGCGGCAGTGTGGTCGTGGCGATGCCCCGGCGATCGCTTCGCCGATGGATCTCGTCGAAGCCGTGCCGATGTTTGCATCCGGTGAAGGTGTCGCTGGGTTCGTTCTCGATCCGCAAGCTACGGAATCGCTCGGCGCGAACCTCATCGACGTGGGCGCGGACGTGGAGCTTGCGTTCGTCGTGGGTCCCGAAGGTGGATTCACGGCAGCGGAGATTGAAGCGTGTCTGTCGGCGGGTCTATCGCGCGTGTCGCTCGGGCCGCTCACGCTGCGAGCGGAGACCGTGTGTGCGGCGGTGTTGGGCGCGGTGTTTGTCCTGGCGCGATGAGTTTGTCGCAGCAGATGGTTTGAGTACCAAGGAGCAACGGTTGCCGTGCGTTGCTTGGTGGACACAGCGTTTGTTCGACGGGGTGGAGCTCATGGTGCCGTCGACGCGAGCGCCAACCTCGGCTTGTCGTTCAGCCGCCTTCTCCACCACCGCCCGTGGGTTCATCGCCTTTTTTCTTTGCGCGACGCTTGTACAGCGCCGATAGCTCGAATGCCGTCGCCATGGCCGGCTCCGACAATTCGCGCGCTGCCGCTTCGGCTGCTTCGCGTGCTGTACGTGCCAAACTCACGATGATTCCGTCGAGCAAATCGAGCAGCTCGGTTTCCGCAGGCGTTCCCCGCGGTTCCGCTTTTGCTTTGGCAGCGTCTCGCAATGCCTGCGCGTCCGTTCCAAGGTCCGTGACGGCTTTCGGCCCACCGCGATTTTTGGCTGCATCGGCAATCGCCTGCTCTTTCAACATGTCCTTCAATGCATCGAGCTGCTTGGCGAGCCCCTCGGCATCGTCGGCCGCAACGGAATCGCGCTCCAAAAGCGCCTCGATTTTTTGCACCGTCGCAATGTTTCCGGATGCCAATAACGTTCGCTTTGCGCCACCCAGCACCGAGCGTGCTCGCAATCGAGTGCCTTGCCCATTGCGCATTGCCGCCGAATGCGCCGCGGTATCGATTTTTTTGCTCGTGCGCTTTGCTTCTCGCCCGACGCCGGCTGCAATCAATCCATCGCGCGCATCCTGCAATTCCGTGGCATCGGCCGGGTCAAAACCATAATCCGCCAGTTTCGCGCCATGCGTTGCATACGCATTCAATGTTTGATTTGCCTGCGCGAGCGTGTCCTCGGAGCTGAATCGTTCGCCATCTTTGATGAACGCTGCACGCGCTTCGGGTGAAAGTGTAGTCAAGTCGAGCGCCATACGTATGTCCTCCTGGAAGGGATGCACTCTACATGCGCCAGCACACGCATGTCGAGCACAGACCGCATGGGGTTCAGCGAAGAAACGTGCAGTGTTGATGCAGGGTTGCGTGATCCTGGGACGAGACCGCGTGTCACTGATGAAGATGACGTCCGCGGTTGGGAAAGAATCGCGTGGACCTGAGGCAGGAGCGTACGTGGTCGATGAAGAGAGCATGCGCGGTTGGGAAAGAAGGGTGTGGACCTGACGAAGGAGCGTACGCGGTTGATGAACAGAACGCGCGCGGTTGAGCACGAATCGCGTGGACCTAAGGCAGGAGCGTACGTGGTTGAAGACGAGCGCATGCGCGGTTGAGCACGAAGCGCGTGGACCTGACGCAGGAGCGCACGTGGTTGAAGAAGGAAGCGTGCGCGGTTGAGCACGAAGCGCGTGGACCTGACGCAGGAGCGCGCGTGGTCGATGAAGAGAGCATGCGCGGTTGAGCACGAAGCGCGTGGAGCTGACGCAGGAGCGCGCGTGGCTGAAGAAGAGGATGTGTGCGGTTCGGAAGCGCCTAAGGCAAACAAAGGCAGAAATTCGCCATTAACGCGCGTACGTCGCCACGCGTCATCCGTGAGGAGTTGTGCACTCGCACGCATTTAGACACAGTCCTGGTTCGCTCGGGGAGCGTCGAGAGTGACTCGTGTCGAATTTTTCTTGACCGGCAGACACACGTGTGCATTGGCGCCGGCAAAAGCGAGCGCAACGTCACGCAAGATGCGTCGCCATTCACGCCCGACGCATCTTCGCAAACGGGAGCGAGATCTGCCCGAGCGGCGCACTCTTCCGCTTCGGCGGCCCACGTGCGAAACCCGCCCTTGCCAAACCTTCGCGTATGGCGTCGGCCGTCAATGCAACCTCACGCCATTTCATTCGCCCACTGCATTTCGGACATACATTCACGTCGATAGCGAACACATGCCGAAGCAACCACGCCCAAGGTTTTCGACGCATGTGACTGACTTCGGCATCCGGCTGCTCGAAGAGCTTTCCAAACAACGGCAATTGCAATGGCGTTGGTCGCTCGACATTCGGTGGCACGTACGGCCGCGCCGATGCCACGACTCGTTCACGCAATCTCGAATTCGGTGCCAATACGCCATGGAATCGGACCATGTGAAATCGTGGAGGAGGCACCATCGCGCATATTCGCGCAATCAACTCATACGGACCCAGCGTCACGAAGCGCGTGCCATCTCGCCACGCTTTCTTCAACTCATAACGCAATTCCCCGTCATCCATTTCCGTCAATCGATCCATCGCTATCGGCGGCCTCGCCAAATACCGACATCCGCTCGATTCGCCGACGATCCCGACCGTCGATGCTGTCGCCTGCATAGACGTTGAATCCGTCGACGACGACCGCACATTCTCCTTTGCCCAAGCGCGGACCATCCACGATCCTCGTCTTCGGTGCTCGGCCCGCAATGTCGTAACACGACAAAGCGCCGGCTCGATCTCGCTTTCACCCTCGTCATGCGACGCCCCATCAGCGCTTCGACCCTTTTTCTCCAACATCGCAACCACTTTTTTCGCCGTACGAAATGCGACGTCGTACACCTCGTCCGCCGACGGCCTCGGCAATCGCAGAAATCGCAGCCCACCATCGTCGCTTTTCACGTAAACCCCATCGAGCACCAGCGTGTGCAAATGAACATTCAATCGCAACGCCGAGTCGAATCGCTGAATCACCGTCACCATCCCCGTAAAGGCATCATCCACACTCGGTAAACCAAATTCACGTTTCGCTCGCCATCGATAACTTCGCTGCAATTCTCGAATGAATGTATCCAACACCAAAGCGCACAATTGACGGTCATACCCCGCTCGAACGCGCAATTCCCACGGCAGCGTCAACACCCATTGCCGAATTTGCTCTCTGGGAATCACGTGTTCCGTCAGCCAAACCGCCGTGTCGCTCATCCGGCGGCCCAAACACGACGGACAGAATCCTCTGCGTTTACAGCTAAACCCTACCAATCGCTCGAATCCGCAATCCGTACACTTGACTCGGACGAACCCATGTTCGAGCAACCCGCAACGTAAATCTCGTCCACTTCGCGCACGACGAACTTCGGCAAATCGCTCAATCCTTCGATTCGCTCACGAAACGACGACCATACCTCGCTCACTACCCGATAAAGGACACTCTCCTCAGGGCGACGACGCTCGTATGCGTATGGCTGCGGGTGTTCACCATGACTCGCGGACTCGAACATCCACGCGAGCTATGCGCTCGCCGTGCCAAACGACTT
This sequence comes from Polyangiaceae bacterium, assembly GCA_016715885.1. Lineage (NCBI taxonomy): Bacteria > Pseudomonadati > Myxococcota > Polyangiales > Polyangiaceae > Polyangiaceae bacterium. The sequence goes on along the minus strand of JADJXL010000015.1, from coordinate 10,684 downwards.
CCTCGCGTTTTCTCGATGGTTTTTCGTACCGCTACCTGGCGCCCGCCATGGCGGAGGGTGGCGGCCGCCAGGCCTTACGCCGTCGCAAACCGCCGCGACTTGCGCCCCTCAACCCCGCCTACCCGACCGCTTTCCCGGCCGGCCCGACGACGATCTCGTGATGTCGCCGAAACTCCACGATCATGAATAGAGCGCTACCGCGTCCACCAATGTGCTCGTTGCGAAGTCGGATCACGCTCGACGCTTCTTCGGAAACGGCAGCATGAGTTGTAAAGTGCGCTCCGCTGCCCGGCGTAACGCGGCACATTGCCGCGTGCAAACGTTTAGCCAAGCATCTTCAGTTGGGGTAGTCTAAGAAACCATGTTCCGAGCATCGAACACATATCGATCCATGCGAGGTACTGATGCGAACGAGTCTTCAAGGGTTGGGCGATACCTTTTATCGCCAGCGCGTGTTTGGGATGTGCAACCGGGTCGTTCGGTCCCAATGCCCAAGGCGAAGGGGGCTCTGGGGGTTCCGGCGGCGTCGAGCCGACGCTTCCGGTGGAGCCCTCCTGCGATGCCCACAAGGCGGCTATGCCGGAGATTGTCCAGATATCCCTCGGTCAGAACGCAACTTTTGCGCTGGATAGTGAGGGCAACGTCTGGAGTTGGGGAGCGCTATCGGTGGGCGGCGTGGCGAATATCGCGGCGGGGATTCGAGGGATCACGCAATTGTACATGGCAGGCGGGCCGCGAACCAGCAACGGAGGAGCGGCGTCACCCGCAAAATCTGGAGATGTTGCTCCACGGCCAGAAGCAAAGGCCCTGGGGTCGGGTAAGCATGGCGTTGGATGGAAGGAAGGGCCGGCGACGGCAAAGAGCCTCGGAAAGCCACAAGGTCAGTGGGAAGCAGAGCGGATCTTGACTACGCGGGCCAAAAAGGCCGCCACGCTAAAACCTGGAGAACACCAATGGTTTGACTTACCCAAGGGACACTCGTCCGTCGTGCACCGGCCTGATGGTACGACTGTTCCAGCGAGTCGATTCTGGGTTCGCAATAATGGTACGGGAACGTTTCATGGATATCCAGCGGAGTAAAAGCATGAATTATCGATTCGCGGTGCAGGCAAGCAATCCCCGCCGTCTTACGGCCTTCGACGCCGACGACCAAAGTCTGTCAGATGCAATTCAGACGGTGTTCCCACTCGAAGCGGAATACGCCGTACTCGTGTGGAATTGGATCTACATTCCGCTCAGCTACAAATACGACGTTAGCCTGATGGTCGACGATGTCATCGGGCTCATTGATGCCGTGTTGTCGAATTCGACTGGTAAACGGGTCATCGAGTGGCCATCGAATACCTTTTCCGCAACGTGGAACGTCGAGTGGAGCGCCGAAACGACCACGATCGACGCACAATGGCATTCTGTCTTAGGCGAGACAGAATCAATACTAGCACTTCGGCCAAAGCTCGTCGTGGCAACTGTCGACTTCATTTCTGAGTGGAAACGGTTGCTCGAGATTGTGGCAAATGCATTGAAAGACGCTGGATATCGCTTCGAGCATCTTTCGGGGCTTCGCCAACTTGACGAAATAATTGGTAAACTCCACCACGATGGGATCCTGTATCGTGAAGGATGACTTGCTGCGGGTCGCTTCATCGACACGCGCAGGCGCCGCTCCCGCGTATTCAACCCCCGAAACCGAAGACGAAGTGCAAGTGGTCATTGGGCGCCGCTCAAAGTCAACGGCGAGCGGGACATTCCCCAAACCAGCAGCGACTTTATCCTTCCTGGACGTTGCTCAATTCATTCCGGCTGGTCCGACGAATCAACCGTTGTCGAACCATCGCGTCTGCCGAAATGCGTGGCTGACACCAATGGATGGAAACCATATACGGTTCGGATAATGCGCTCGTTTACCAGCCGCAGAATGCTCGAGCAAGGGAGGGCATCATCCGGTAATGGCACCCGAGCCTTCGGGTTCATGATGATGGTCGACCCCTCCCACCACGTTTCACACGGCACATCCGGATCTCCCACATCGAAGTCGAATTCCACCATTCCCACATCGTCTGCGTCGTCGACGAAGAAGCCTGTTCCTTTCCTGACGGCGGCAAGATAGGGCGGCGCCAACCCCTCGATCATCGACATCCTGACGAATTTGCTCATTGTGAAAGCATTGCAATACATGACCGCACTAATATGCTCTGCCATCGGATACGAAAAAAAATTCGATGGCCATGACTTCCCATCGTAATGATGTTCCTTTATTGGCGCCGAACGGACCCAAAGCCCATTCCGCGCGATCCAGTCAGGAAAAACGTCGATGCCATAAAGATACCGAGCAACGCTATCGTCTACATAGAAGTTGGAACCCGCCTCGTGAAACGGTCCAACCATGAGCACAAATGGCAAGTCCTTGCACTGGGGCAGTTGCCAGTATTGCTTCTGCAGCTTGTTGTTGAGAAGTCGACCGATTCGGATCGGAAGGTCTTCTTGGCATTTATCGGCCAACTCGTCGATTGGGATCATTTGAAGGGCGCGCGCCGTAACGTCGGTAGCCACTCGATCTACAGGGTTCGTCGTAGCGACCTCAATCGCGACGCGTACGCTCCCGTCTGAAACGATGAAGTCTGGCTGCTCGAAACTGTGGTCAATTTCCAATCCATATGCTCGGAGAGCTGCGTAGCAAGCTATCTCGAAAACCCGCCCATAATAGCCACCCGTTTGAAAATCTTTGCGAAAATTGCCATTTGGATCGCCCATCTCCGAGAAAAAATGGTTCATCAAAAAGCGCGCGCCAATGTGGTCGCCGAACTCCTTCACGATCAAGAAGTTCGGATGGGCTTTCTCCCTTGGCACAACAAGATTGAAAAGGTCGGCAATTGTCGACATGAAAGTCCTAGGCGGGTTGTGGCATGACCAAGGTCAGGGTAGGTGCGCTATTTCCCTCTCATCCGCACGAACCCAGTGCTCGGAACCGTCCAGTAAATGCTCGTGTCGTCGATTGCGAGCCCCCCGATCGGATCGTCTTCCGTGACCAGGGTCGTGATTCGGCCGCCGGTTTTTGCGATTCGGTGGATGCAACAACCGGCAACCCAATACACGTTGCGGAGGTCCACCACGACGTCACGAGGATCGATTTGGCCGGCGGCGAGAGGATAATGAGGCTCTCCAGAAAATCGGCGCCTTCATGAGTGCACCATTCTCCCTGTTTTCTGGTCCTGCACGGTCCAATACACGTTGTTGTTATCGACCGTGAGTCCACCATAGGTTTGGTAGCTTCGCCCAGGCGCCAGCTCGACGGAGGATCCTTCGAAATCCTTTGGAGCCTTCATGACGGCGCCTGCTTTGCAATTGGCCCAGTAAATGTGGGTATTGTCCACGGCAATAAACCCCGGACCATATTCGCCGCCTGCTATGAATTTAGGCCCTCCCAGCATTGCGCGCGTGCCAGGAGTGAACAGAACCTTGTGGTCCTTTTTGACTTCGCCGTCAGCACTTCGGCAACCACAGTTTGTCCAATAAATGTAATTATCATCCACTGCGACATACGTTGGCGCATTTTCGTCCTCGGCTAACACGTTGGGCACTTCCTCCCCCGTTGTTGCCAACGACATGACCTTGTCTTCCTCGGCCCAATAAATACTGCTATCATCGACCGCAAGGTGAAACGTATTCGCGGCGGCGAGTCGTCGCACTGTGCCATTTGCTTTGGCAATGCACATAATCGCATCTCCCGTGGCCCAATACACGTTCTTATCGTCCACTACAATGACGCGTGCCCTATGCTGTCCATGCGCGAGAACGATTGCAGCATTATCCGCTGTGCGAACATTGGTCACGTGTCCAGATGGTTTGGCAGAAGGTGCCAACGGACGGGATGATTGCGTGGTCAGGGGTTCGATTGGACGATCCAATAGGAAATGCTTCGCGAAAGCTGCGGCAGCTGCCGCAGCATACGGATGCCACCGGTCATCCTTGGCGGGTGTGGCATCATCACTGATCCCGCGAATCACCAGATGCCGTACGTGATTCGAGCTTTGCGAAATGGCTCGACTGAACCCGTAATCCTCCATTGCGATGGCGATGATTTTGCGCTGTCATCACGAGGTTTCCATTCCGCGAACGCAGGAGCGCCATTCCAATAATAAAGAGGCCCGATCGACAATGCAGCACGCGTCAGCACCACCGACCAGCCATAGGCATTGACCACGGGCGCATCGATCGCGTCATCCGCCACGATACGCGTGTTCAAAACGACGCGCTTCTCCGCGGTCGTCGATGTACAGGACACGCTCGACAAGGCGCCGACCATCGCCGACGTCACGAGCAGCATGGGTCCGGCGAGCACTGCGAAACCGAGGCGTTGAAAACGTGAATGCATCTTCGTAGTTCCTTTCGAATCAGGATCCAAGGTAAAGAGAAAGGGTCGCCATCAGCGTAAAAGGTGCGCCCACGGTCACGACCTGCCGAGGCACCAGCGACGGAGCTGCTCCACGCACGAAGCTCGATGCATACGTGAATTGGCCGTCGTACCATTGCGCATCGAGCAGGTTTTCCATGTCGACTTTGATGCCCACTTCGCGCAGACGCAGCCCAACCGACACGTCTGCAAGAAAAATATCCCTGCCAAACTCGCCATAAGGCAGCGGCCTCCTCCCCAAATACGACAAGCCCGTGCCAATGTGCCCAACGAGATCCCGTCCCAGGATTCGCGCGAGCTTCGGCGTCAAGGCAACATCGGCGTGCGCTACGAACAGCGGCGTATAGGGAACGAGCGCGCCTTCTTGATGATTCGCATCGCTCGCCGAAAACGTCGCATGCGTGTACGTCACGCTCCCGCTCTCGACGATCCACGGCTTGGGGCGCATCGTAAAATCCAACGAAAACCCCGTCCGCATCGTCGCCGGAGCACGCTCGTTGCGAGCCGTCGTTTCCTCGAAAACCAGGTCATCCGATAGGCGCGTGTGGAAAACCGCGACGCTCGCATTTGCGCGATCACCGTGCGCATATCGAAGCCCTCCCTCGAACGACCGCACCGTCGTGAATGGCGCCCGCTCGCCGTCGCCCAAACTTCTCGCTTGTGGCGAGCGGAAACCATCCCCGTAACTCGCAAGCGCGTGCAGCCGCTCATGCAGCGCGACGTCCACCGTTGCTTTGCCGCCCACGTGCGTCCCCATGGCCGCTCGCGCCGCGCCGCTGCCTTCTCGCTCGAGGTCCGTCACGCCATAATAAAGCCCATCCACACGCACGCCCCCGCGTACGACCACGCGCCGCACGGGCCGCAAGCTCGCGTCGATCCACGCCGCCGCATCGACAGCGCGGATGTTCGCGTCGACCAATGTGCCCGTCACATGGTCGTCGACGACCGAAAGGCGTTTTTGCGATTGATCGATGAAATCCGAGCGCGCGAACGTGCCCACTTCGAGCGAATCCTCCGGCGAGAAAATGCGAATCTTGCGCCGATGATACCCGGAAAAACCCAACGTAAATGCCTCATTCATTTGCTGCTGCGAATCGCCATTCACGGAATCCACGAGGAACCCCGTGTAGTTCGTTCGCAATCGCAAGCTCCGCCCAATGAAAAACGGTGTCAGCGCCGAGCGAGCTGCGCCGTCGTCCGATTCGTGCTCGAGCCCCACGACCACTTGTGCGCGCGTCGAATCGCCACCTTGACGCGGATCGTACGTGCCGAATCGATCGATGCCCCCATTTTCCACATCGTCGCGAAGCAGCACGCCTGCCGAGGAAAATCGAGCTGCATATGCCGAAGCCATGAAGCGCACCGAAACGTTATTTCCAACGGGGAACACCCATTGCGCCACCGCCGAAGCCCGACGAGCTGCCCGTGAGGGCCCAAAACCATCCGTGCTTTGCGCTTCCACGGCCGCAAAGGTTTCCTCGGACGCGTCCCTGGGACGATACGCCACGAATACGCGCCGCTCGCCATATGTGCCAAGCCCGAACGACGTCGTGAAACCCGCTTGTGCGAGACCCAAATCGAATTCGATGGTCCCGGCGACCGCAAAGTCGCCCTGACGCGGATCGAATGGCCCCGGAGTCGCGCGAACTCGCCGGACCACTTCGGGCATGATGAAATGCAGGTCGGCGTATCCTTGGCCGTGAACGTTCGATACTTCGTTCACGGGAGCGCCCGCGACGCGCAATTCGATGTCTTGCCCGTGCCCCGCATCGAATCCGCGCAAAAATATTTGATGCGCCTTGCCTTGACCGCCGTGTTGCGTAATGAATACGCCCGGTAAAACTTTTAACAAGTCGCTCGCCGTACGATGTGGCGCAGCCCCGAGCACATCGCGCTTTTTCACGACCGAGGATGCATTACGCGGCGGCGTTTCGCCCGCAATCGTCACGGAAATCGGCGTCGCCGGCGGCGGAGGCGGCGGAGGCGCGGGGTCGCGAGGCGATTGCGGCGCCTTTGGTGGAGTCGGCAATGGTGGCGATGCAGGGGGCTGCGCCACGAACCGAGCGACGACGCGGATTTTGGCTTTGACCGGCGTCCCGTTGCGCGTTGCTGGGGCAAATGTCCACCCCGTGACCGTTCGCATCGCCGCCGCGTCGAACTCCGCCGAAACGCTCGCTTCCACTTCGACGGCCACGACGCGCCCGTCCGGCGCGACCGTTGCCACGAGCGGCACGATGACGTCATGCGCTTCGGCTTGACCGTTCGGCCACGCGGGACTCGGCTGCGTCAACGGGACCGGCGGCACGACGCCATCGTGCGCAGCGGCCGGTACGGCGGCGCAGATCATCGCCACGAGCAAGAACAAGGCTGACCGCATGATTCGACGCAGGGCGAGCATGTAGCACGAACTTGCGGCATCGTGCTACGCATTTCGCGAGCGAGGCGATGACTCGGCAATCCATGGTCGCGATACTGCGCAAGCTCGAGCTCGACATGGGGCATCGAGAGCCGATCGAGCCGAGACAGCCTCATGACGCGCGGAAACCTCATATCGACGCCTGTTTTTACGTGGAAATCGCCACCTCAACGCCCGATATCGCCTCCCGATCGATTCACCACGCCTTCCCGGCCGCCGTGATCACGTTTCCCATTTGGGAAACGCCTTCCCGGCAGCCGATATGGCGTTTCCCAATCGCAACCACGCCCCAACGCCCGCCATGATCACGTTCTCCATCGGCGAAACGCCTTCCCGGCCGCCGATATCACGTTTCCCATTCGCAAGACGGCCCAACAGTAGCCGTGATCACGTCCCCCATCTGCGAAACGCCTTCACGGCGGTTGATATGTGAAGTCTCTTGCGTATGTGCGCGCTCAGGAATGTCCTTGACGCCATGTTTGGGTCGGGATATGTGGCGTTCCTACACAGGAGGCCGCACATGACGACGTTGGGCGAGCAGCTTCAGAATCGAATTCGTGTCAGCGAAAAGGTCATTGCATCGGCGCGGACGCATGGCGCCAAGATTGCCGGCATTCTCGCGGGGTTCATCGCCGACGACGATCGGGAAGCTCGCGAGCTGGAGGATGCGTACGCGTTGCGTGACCGAGCGATCGCTGCGTGGAGCGATGCGTATCAGGGCATGTTTACTTTCCCCATTTCGACGGGCGCCGCATGTATGGCATCCCGTGTCCGATCCAATTTCATTGACTTGTGCACGCTCAGTCTGAGAAAAGCTGCGCTGTGGACCCCGCGCGGGAACGGATTGACCAGCGTGCGGACCGGGGCTGAGCGTACTTGCACGCGGGCGTCCCTACTCCTGATGGCGCATAGATGGGAACGCCGCTGCAACCGCGTCAGCGTCCAAATGCGCCAATGCTGCGTCCACCCGTGCGATGGGAACTGATTTCGGAACATCGACCGCCGAGTCTCCCAGGTGCCTACACGTTACCGATTTTGGCAATCATCCAATTATCGCCTAGGTGGCTTCTGGTCGCGGAAAAACCTATCGGTAGATGGGCAAGCTCGCAGAGTGTTCGGTCCATGGCCAATATCTCGTCAAGCCTAACGAGCTGAAGCACCAACTCATGGTAGTCTCCATTGCCGCAATGGAATTGCCAGATAGCTCCTTCTTCCTCATCATACTCATGCGTGACCTCGAGCACCGGCGCGCCCTCGTGCGTAACGTATTTGGTCGTAACGACCGCCGCGTCCGGAGGTATGTCAAACGGCCAGGCTTTCTTGTTCAACGATTCCATTTGATCCGATTCTCCTCCCTGGTGATGAGTTGCAAGTTTGATTGAGTGCGCGTGCCTCCTTTGTCAACCGGCGCAATATGGTCGACCTGCACCTCATTTGGCGGTGGTGTGACGCCTCGCTGTGATTTGGCGGCGTCCACCATCGGCTTACCTGACAAATCGCTTCGAAGCTCGCCCCCATTTTCTGCACGATTAGCGGCTTTCATTTCACGAACCTGGCGCGGCGTTGGTCTGGTACTTGCGCCTATGTTTTTTGGATCTGCGATGTGAGAGTAATCGGTTGCCTTCGGCGGCCCTCTCGTCGTCTTCGCGCCCTTCCACGTAATGATCGTCATCACGATAGTGACGCCCACCCCTGTCGCCGCCTGACCCATTCCGACGTAATCATCGCTGTCGTACGCATCGGCGCCTTCGATCACGTCGATGGCCCCCGTATACAGCGGATTCACCTCATTGACTGCATCGGCCATCCGTTCGCCTGCACCTTCGAGCGACCCACTGCCTGGTTTTGCGCGAGCTACCGGTGATGCTGGTGTGCCGACGAGGTTCATCAGCAATCCCAATGCAAGCTCTGGCGCTATCTCACCGGCGCGTTCGCCCGCGCCTTCGATGAATCGCGCAAACGGTGACGGCGCATCGTCCTCCGTTGTGGGCGTTCGCGGCTGCGTGCTGCCGCCGTTGCCCGTTGTATCGACGTCATTCGACGCCGGCTTTGCACCAACGCCGTCCGCCTCGCGTTGTGGCGCATGGCGGCGTGCGTCTTGCTCAGCGCGAAACTCGTCGCTCGGCGTGATTGGATCAGCGGGTAATGGTATGTCCGGATAAGGCGGCTGGTGGACGATGCCCTCGCCATTGAATCCGCTAGGATCCACGAATGCAAGGGGATTGTTCCAAACGTAGCTGTATACGTTGAAGCTTTGCCCATTGTATACGTTCGCAATGATCGGGTCGGTCGACAGGAATCGCCCGGTGCGCGGATCGAAAAAGCGTCCTTTCATGTTGACGAGACCGAATTCGTCCGCCTCTTCATGCCCCGTAAACCCTTTTGTCACTTTGCTCGTGAACGACACCGGTGGAGGCGACCCCCAAATGACATTGCGACGCTGCCCAAACGCATCGTAACTGCGTTTCTCGACTTGGGTGCCCTTTTCATTCGTCACCGTCTCGACCGAGCCGACATGATCCACATGCAAATAGCTCGTTCCCGGTTCCGCTCCACCTCGCGTGACGACGGCGACGGCGCGTTCTGGCGAATGCACGTAATATCGATATGCTTTCCCTCCAGCGCTCGTCACTTGCTCGAAGATGTCCTCGAAGTAGAGCGTCTCCGTCGTCGGCGTCGTTTTTCGAATTCTTTGCTCGTCGCCGTCATAGCCGAACGACACGGTCTTGCCTGGTTGCGAAATCGTTTTCGGCAAATCGAACGGCGTATACGTTATCGTCGTGTTGCCCGGTCGCGTAATTTGATTGCCGACGGCATTATAGAAGTACGCCTCGCCCGGCGCATTGGTGACCGCATGTGGATGCTTTGCATCGGTATACGACAAGATGCCCACGTCCGACTTCGACGTGAGGTTTCCATTCGGCGCATAGCCGTATGACGTCGTGCACGGCGCATTCGCATTCTCCGCGAGCGCATAATACGCACACGTGAGCCGATTCAACGCGTCGTACTTGAACCGCTCCGTCTTGTTCTGCGCTTGCAATGCATCGGTGCGGCTCTTCAAATTGAGCTGCTGATCCCAGTCGTAAGCCAATTGCTGAATGGTCGCCGCGCCCTTCGTCGTCGTGATGCTCTTCAGCGCTTGCTTGTCGCCGTGATAGCTCCGCGCCGTCGTCACGCCATTGCCGAAAGCCTCGCCCTTGTACCGGCCGGCGTCGTCCACAGTCGTCAATTGCCAATATGCGACGTTCGTATACGTGTCACGCACGCTCAGCCGATGGCCACGTTTGTCGTACTCGTACGTTACGCCGAACGGCTCTTCACCCAGCGGCCACGGATACTCGAGCGACTTCGGTCTGCCAAGGTCGTCGTACGTCATTTGCGCGGTAAACGATTCTCCCGCGACGGACAGCGTCATCCCTTCGAGCTGCCCGCGCTTCGAATACGTGTACGTCTTGATTCCGTCGGGACTTTCGAGCATGTGCAACCGGCCAATCCCGTTTGGCGCTGTATCCCACGTCCACGTCGTCGTCAAGCCTTTTCCAGCATGCGTATCCGTGCGCGTCGTCGTGCGTCCGAGTGCGTCCATGCCAAACGTGACCACGCGCCCCAGCGCATCCGTCGACGAAACCAGGTCGCCGAATCCATTGTTGATGAACGTCGTCGTCCCGCGGTCGGGTTCCTCCATTTGTCGCACACGTCCAAATGCATCGCGTGTCCATTTTGTTGTCGCATTGCCTGGATCCGTCACCGAATGCAATGCGTTGAACGGGCCGTAGGCGTATTTCGTTTTGCCGTTCGCTGCATCCGTGATTGCGACGGGTCGACCCAATGTATCGAGCTCGGTCAACGTGTGC